>NZ_JBSFYQ010000033.1:0-88896 GCF_053599855.1 Micromonospora sp. NPDC005161 | reverse complement strand
CGTCGACGCCGCCACCAAGCCCGCGCCAAGGCCAGCCACTACACCCGACAAGCCCTCATCGAGCCATGATCACGATCCCCGGCTGGAGTACTAGGCCGTGTTTCATAGGCGGGTTGGTCGGCCGGCCTGGTCGAGGCCGCTGGTGTGTCGGTGATCGATAGACAGTGAGGTCTCCGGTAGATGGTTCATCGACCAAGACGACCATCAGCACGGAGACCTCGTGGCCACCATAGCGGTGACGAGGCGGTTCGACCTGACCGACGCGCAATGGGCGGCGCTGCAGCCGCTGCTGCCGAAGGGTAAGAAGCCAGGACGGCCGCCGAAGTGGAGTAAACGGCAGCTCATCGACGGCATCCGGTGGCGGGCGCGGGTGGGCTCACCCTGGCGGGACGTGCCGGAATGCTACGGACCCTGGCAGACGGTCTACGGGCTTTTCCGGCGTTGGCAACGCGCGGGCGTCTGGCAGCGGATCGTCACCGGGTTGCAGGCCCGCGCCGACGCTGTCGGCCTGATCACCTGGGACATCAGTGTCGATTCCACGATCAGTCGGGCGCATCAGCACGCCGCCGGCGCCCGCACCCAACCTGATCTGCAGAAGGAACCACCGGGCGGAGTTGAAGACGAGCCGGCCGACCACGCCCTGGGCCGCTCGCGGGGTGGCTGGACCACCAAGCTGCACCTGGGCTGCGAGCAGGGCCAGAAACCCCTCGCGATGCTGCTAACCGCGGGTCAGTGCGGCGACAGTCCCCAGTTCACCCGGGTCCTGGCCCGCATCCGGGTCCCGAGGCCCGACGGTGGCCGTCCCCGCACTCGACCCGATCGAGTCCTCGCCGACAAGGCATACAGCTCGCGGGCCAACCGGGAGCACCTGCGTGAGCGCGGCATCCAGGCCACCATCCCGATCAAGGCCGACCAGGCCGCCAGCCGGCGCAAGAAGGGGTCGAAGGGCGGCCGACCGCCGACCTTCGACCCGAAGATCTACCAGCAGCGTCACGCGGTCGAGTGCGGCATCAACCGGCTCAAACGCCACCGAGCCGTGGCCACCCGGTACGACAAACTCGCCGTGCGCTACCAGGCCACACTCCACGTCGTCGCAATCAACGAGTGGCTCTAACCAGAGCTATGAAACACGGCCTAGAGGCCTCCAGCGGCGAGCGCCGCCGCCACCGGCTCAACCCCACCGGCAACCGGCAACTCAACACCGCCCTGCACACCATCGCGCTCGTCCAAGCCCGCGACCCTGGCCCTGGCCGCGTCTACTACCAGCGCAAACTCAGCGAAGGGAAGACACCCGCCGCAGCCCGCCGCGCGCTCAAACGACGCCTCACCAACGTCCTCTACCGGCACCTCATCAACGATCAACTCAAACGCGCCGCCAGCACGGGTTGACACACAAAGGCGCTCTTGAGCCTCTCCCCGCTCTGGCGGCGCCCGGGACTGCGCAGGCCAAATGAGAACCACACGACCAACGTGGGCAGCCGATGTGAGAGCGACGGCCCGGGCGCCTCGACCAAAGCCTGGCCGGACCGCGGTCGTAGGTCAATGAAACAAGTAGCCGATGTGCGGTCACAAGGCGCGGGGTGCGCGAGCGTGCTTCCAATCGGCCGATGCGGCTGCGGGAGTCAGCGCTGGTGCCAGCCAAGGCACTGGGCTGGAAGCTCACGATCCGTCGGCGGTCGGCGGTCGGCGGTCGGCGGTCGGCGGTCGGCGGTCGGCGGCGCGGAGCCGGGCCGGTTCGGGGGAGCAGGTCGGGAGCAGCCGGGTGCCCTGAACGGCCTTGAACTGCATCCAATAGCGCACAACGACGCTCAACTGCACCTGCCCCCACCTGCGGCTTCTCGTTTCTGCAGGTCAGAGTGGGTGCGGCGTCCTGTTTCACACGGAGTGCTCAACGACTTTGACTAGGGCGTGTCCTGCCGATCTTGGTGGCCGCTGGGCACACCGTATGGGTAGGGTGCTCGCCATGATCGAGGACGCCGCATGCCGTTGACGAATCCGTGGCTGACCGAGCCCACGCCGGCGAAGCGGCTCGATCGTGAACGGCTTGAAGAGCGCATTCTCAACCTGCTGTCGTCGCAGAACATGTGCGTGCTCGCGACCACGGGTTCGGACGGGCCGTTGGCCACCCCGGTGCGGTACTACCCGCTCGGCTTCGCGGTGCTCTTCACCGCCGCGCCGCGTTCGCCGAAGATGCGCAACATCGCTACCGATCCGCGCGTGTCCGTCGGGATCTTCGCACCGCTGCTCGGGTTGGCCAGCAGCCGCGGGGCTCAGCTGTTCGGAGCTGCCAGGGCGCTTGATCCGGGGCATCCGGACCGTGCGCACTATTGGGAAGCGTTCCGATGGGAGAACGAGCACGCCGAGCGGGGGCGATCGCTGTCCGAGCCGCCCGAGGACACCCTGGTGGTCGTTGAGGCGGAGCGGATTGTCTATACCGAGCACTGGCTGCGACGTGAAGGGTTCGCGCCCCGCCAGTTCTGGCGTCGCTGAAGGTACCTCTTCCTGCCAATCAGATCATGCAAGCCAAATGACGGCGGCGATGAGGACGAGGCTGGCCTGGTAGAGGGATGCCCGTTTGGCGTAGCGGGTCGCCAGGTCACGCCACTGCTTGAGCCGGTTGAAGCAGCGCTCCACGACGTTGCGCTTGCGGTAGATCGCCTTGTCGAAGGCCGGTGGTCTGCCGCCGGCGCTGCCCTTGGCGGCCCGGCGGGCGACCTGGTCGGACCGTTCTGGGATGACGTGCCTGATCCCGCGTTGGCGCAGAGCGCGGCGGGTCGAGTCGTGCGCATAGCCCTTGTCGGCGATCAGCACCTCAGGACGCTTGCGGGGCCGGCCGGGTCCGGGCTCGTTGACGCGGATCGCGTCGAGCAGCGCGAGGAGTTGGGGGTTGTCGCCGGCCTGGCCCGGGGTGAGCAGGATCGACAGCGGCCGTCCGCGTCCGTCAACGGCGAGGTGGATCTTCGTGCTCAACCCACCTCGAGACCGGCCGATGGACTCGCCATCTTGCGCACCAGGCGTCGCCGGACTTGATGGAGAGCCCCCTTTTTGCGGGCGCCAGCGGAATGCTGGTGCGCCCGCACGATCGACGAGTCGATACTGATCGTCCACTGCACCGGTGTGCCGTCGTCATGGACCTGCGCCGCGGTGAGGATCCGATCCCAGGTGCCGTCGGCCGTCCAACGGCGCAGTCGTTCGTGGCAGGTCTTCCACGGCCCGAAGCGTTCCGGCAGGTCACGCCACGGCGCACCCGTGCGCAGCTTCCACAAGATCCCGTTGATGACCTGCCGGTGATCTCGCCACCGCCCCCGCGCACCGCCCGGCTCTGGCAGCAGCGGCGCGATCACCGCCCACGCCTCATCGGTCAGTTCACCACGACGCACCACCAGCACATCGTCAACGACCAACCACTACAAGATCGGCAGGACACGCCCTAGGCGGCACCTGCTGTCTATCTGGCCTGGTGGGGGAGTGTGAGCAGGCCAGGGCGGCAACGACTGGGTGCGGCGGCTGGGCCTTACATTGGGAGCAGATTGGGTGCAGACCAGCGAAGTGGTCACCCGCTCGAAGAGCTCATCCGGCCGTACCGCAGTCAAACCGCTGACCAGCACGCAACGATGCCCGCCTCGGACCGTTTGACCTCCCAGGGATACCCGAAGTGGTCACCTGTCGCTGCTCCCAACACGGCTAGCGCCGCCCGACATCTCCGGCCGTCAAACTTCGCTGCGGCACCCGAGACGGGCATGGACAAACGCCGTTCCGGCTGAGCTCCACGGATCGCGCCGGCCTGCCATTATCTGGGACGCTGGTCCCATAGGCAAAGCCCTGACCAGGCGCTTTTGTCTGGAGACCTCTTCGGCAGTCCCGAAGGCGTCAGCACGAGTGGCTTACGCCTCAGAAGCAGGCGACGTCCGCATTTGACGAGAAGAGTGCGCGTGATCATGAAGGTCTCATTGGTATGTCCGGATGCCCGAGCGTCGAAAGGCGCCGCCCGCCTCTAGCGAGGGGCGACGCGCAGCTGACACGCCAGCTCAACGTGGTGGAGGCTCATCGTTGCTTCGCGTGAGAAGTTCACTAGGAGGGACGTTGCGCTTCTCTCAGGCTGCAGTCAGTAGTACCAAATTGCTCAAGCGGCGACCGGCCGAGAATCAAGGCATGCAGGTTGACATCGTCCAAGTGACCGGCGGCGACCCGCCGTTCGAGATCCATGACGTGCTCGTCGCCCGGCGAGCACTCCACCGCCCTGCCGATCGCCGCGCGGGCCAGTACGTGCGCGCCGTCGTGCAACAGTTCCTGCGCGACGAGTGCCCAGAGCGCGGAGTCCAACCGCGGCGGCAGCTTGACAGGATTACGCCGCTGCAGGTCTTCGTATCGCTGTTCGGCGAGTTCGCACAGGTCGTCGAGGGACCAGGGCGGCGTGCGGCCGAGCAGAACCCCGACGGTGAACGCGTACATGCCCGGACGTGCAAGTTCCGTGAGCGCCGCAGCGATCACCTTCTCGGGCTCGGGACGGTGCAGGTGAGCTGCCATCACCCGGTGCCAGAGCAGGTAGACGGCCAGCATGGGCTCGCGCGCCGCAGGAGCGCGGTGCGTGACCAGGAGTTGCTCGATGCGCTCGAGCGCCGGACGCATATCGACCCTGAGCTGCTCCTCACGCCCGGCTAGGACCTCCATGATGCAGCCGAAGAACTCGCTGGCCCTGGTGGCCGCAGTCATCTTTGTCATCGCCTCGGGATTGCCGAGGTAGAGCTCCGGAACCAGTCTGACCTGGATGACGTTGGGTAGGTGATCACGCCACTGATATTCGCGGTAAAGGTGGGTCGACCCGCGTTGTACAAAGGTCCGGACTACGTGCCGAGCGAGCCGGTTGAGACCCTCGTGCGTGAGGATCAGCCCGATCCCGGGCAGATCGATGGTGTGCGCCCCACCGACCTGTAGCCAGGCCTCCTTACGGAGTTCCCTGAGTTCGTGAACGCTCTTGGAGCGGGTGTTGTAGGCCTGGGTCGCAAGCAGTGGTAGGGCGGGCCCGGTCACGGGCCAGGTCACTCCGACAGCTTCCTCGCGGAAGTAGGAGGGACGCACGTGACTAAGGATGAAGGTTTTGTACCGGGCAGTGATACCGGCCTTCTCCGCCTCGAGGATCGCTGACCGGACCTGCTCGGCATGTTCCTCGCTCAGCTCCTTGAGAACCGGGTCGAGGATCCGCTTTTTCTCGTGCGGGTAACGGTCCCACCCCGTGTCGGGAGCGGACGTGCCCGCCGAAAGCGATTCCAACGCCGCTACGTAGTCGGTGTAGGCGAGCGTGGGGTCTTCCGCGACCCGCTCGCTGGCCGTGACGATGCGACGCATCGCTCTCATGGCCCGCTCGTACGCGTCGTGGTTGAGCGCGAGGAGGCTCGTCATGAAGGCGAGTAGGTCCTCGACGTCTGCGGGGCGCAACATCAGACGAGGAGTGAACGTGCGGGGCAGGATGTCCGCAGGTACAAGCCGCCGGGTTGATTCTCCCGGTGTCTTGATGAGGCGGTCAGCCTTCTCCCGAATCGGGGTGAACGTGGCGTTCACGGCGAATGAGAGCACGACGGCGAGGTCGTCGGCGATCTCATCCCCACCGGTGGAAATCATGAAGTCATCGGTGCCGTCAGGGAGGACGGCTTCCAGGCGTTCGATGAACCGGAGCAGGACGGTGTTCACTGGTCCCATGCAGGTGGCCAAGGTCAGGCTGCCCACCGGCATGCCGAACGGCCCGACCCTGGAGAAATCCGCGTTGGTGTAGAGGGTTCGTTGATGCTCCGTCTCGTTCAGCGCGACGTCGCCGAAGTACATCCCCGTGACAACTTGAAGCACGCCAAATGATCGCATGACATCGACCGAGAGCGTCACACGCTCAGCGGACGGTGTTGACAACCTCGAACGGTGAAGGGCGACCGCAGCCTGGTTAGCCGTTCGACTCCTTCGGTCAGCCGAGGGACCATTAGGGCGCGGGGTCCCACATGTCCAGGATCGCCTGCTCGTGTTGCCGGTACCCAGCCTCGCTCAGCCAGTCTTGCAACGCCGCCGCCGCAAGATCGCCGGGCCCGGAGCGGTACTGGTAGACCTTGGAGTACTGACTACGGGAGGCAGTGCCTCGCCGCGGGTAGGTGCTGAGGTCGACGACCGCGGGGAGTCCTTCGTCGGTTGTCAGCGACAGGTGCAGGAGCGCGGTTTCGGGTAGGGGCGACTGGTCGTCGAGCTGCGTCCACAGCGCTTTCGCCGTCTGCGCGCACCGGACGAGCGTGTCAGTGAGCTCGAACAGGCCGTGCAGGGTGAACGCTGCAGGCAGGGGCACGCCGCGGGCCCGCGCCTCCGCGGGTCGGTGCTGCTTGTCGAGTTCGGCGAGGTGGAATCCGATGCCGACGGTCAGCAACAGCGACTGCTGGTTCGGGCTCTGCGCGGCGTGGCCCGTGATGAGCTGGGCGCCGGCCCTGACGGGGAATGCCTGACGCATGCCCAGCGTGCCGGGCGTAGCGGCCCGGGCACCGGACTGAGCGGTGGTGTAGTGGCGACCATCAGCCTCGCTGATGGCCCAGGGTTCGGCGGCTATGCCCCAGTCGGAGTGGCGCGCCCGGAGCCAGCCGCTGATGGGTGCGCTTCGCATCGCGGCGATCAGGATCTCTTCACGTGTCCCGGCCGAGGGACCCCATCCGCTGTGAAGGCGTGCAGGAATTCCGTCGCCTGCGGGCAGCAGCACGGCGACTTGCAGCGTGAGGTCGAGCGGTTCGCCTTGATCGTTCATCAACGACGGACGGTGGTTGGTGAAGGGGTGGCGTTGCTCCTCGGGCGGGTTCGGCAGCAGTCTTCCCGGTTCTGTGGTGCCAACGTCGAGTGCCTCGATGAGGGTGCCGGCGGCGAACCGGCGCCGGTTTGCCCATGACACGTCGGCGCGGTCGAGAGCGCCGGGCCGAGTGCCCGCCGCGGCGCTGTCCAGGTGCGCCCGTCCGGCAGAGACACGGTGGCGTCCTATACGTCCCAGGAACGCCGTGGCATCGAACCCACTGATGCGGGTGTGAGTGCCGGTGGACGTGAATGCGACCTCGATGTCGACCAGTCGGGCCGCGAGATCCGCGATCGGCAGACCACCGTTGACGGCGGTGGTGATCCGCCGGTCGACGTCCGCGTCGCCGAAGGCCGACTCCAGCCGGGAGACGTACAGGCTCACCGGCTCGATGGGGGCGGTGTCGCCAAGACGCGTGTGCTCCTGGACCCGTATCCACGCCGCTTCGTACGTGGCCCGAACGACGTCCGCAAGCCAGGACGAGCCGGGAGGTTGTGCGGCGAGACGCGCGATAGTGGCGTCGGCCGGCTCCGGGACCGCCATCCGGATCGCCTTTAACAAGTACGGCAGCAGACCAGGATCGCCCAATGCGGTGGCGGGCAGCGGCCCGCCGTCGGCCCGTTGCAGCAGCGCCGCAAGCCAGACGGTCGCTTCCTCGTCAGGACCGAACCCGCCCGCCGCGGGATTGCGAAGGTGGTCGAACTGTTCGAGCACGTACGGGATCACCGCGGCGGCCTCGTTGCCGGACAGCTCCGCGGACAACGACGCGGCCCGGCGGAGCGTCCGGCCCGCCCGGGCGCGCGCATGAACGTCGGTGAGGTCAGGCCGCAACGCCAGGGTGAGGTCCTCGGCCGCCATGCCATGTCGCCCCTCTGCCAAATCTCCGATGGCCCGGACGAGGCTATCGTCGCTGATCTCGCCAGTGATGGGTGTCAGGGCGAAGTACCGTTCGGTGTAGTCGCGGTCGCTGATCCGCCGCTGCCCGCGCCGCCGGTGCTCGGCCACCATCGATCTCAGCGGGTCTGTTGCCAGACGCGGGAAGAGCCGTCGCAGGGCCTCCGCGACCCGCCCCGTGTGCGGCGCCGGGACGTCGAGTCTGGCCAGCGCCGCCTCGTCGAATTCGGTGCGGAGGTCGGCGAGGTCGGTGGTGTCGACGAGGGCGCCGCGGTGCATGGCGATGGCCTGGTACAGGCGCGGATAGGTGATTCGCAGGAATGTCAGGGTGATGAAATCAACGACGTCGACCTCAGCAGCGCCGACCAGTGGCAGGTAGATGTCGACCTGGGCGAGCAGCCGCGCCACGCTGCGCGGCTCGGTCAGGACCCTCAGCAGCAGCGCCTCACGCTCTTCGACCATGCGGCGCTGGGCGTCCTCGCTCAGCGACGCGGACGCCCGGCCGAGCGCACCAGCGCAGCCGGCGTTGAACAGCGACTCGGCGTGCTCCAGGCGGACCGGCGGCTGCTCGAGGCGTATCGTGACGATCTTCTCCAGGAACGCGACGGCCCGGGCGCCGTGCTTGTCGGCGATCGGGGTCGTAGACAGCACGTCGAGGATGGTTTCTTGGTCGTACGCGAGGACATAGTGCACGTGCGGCAGCCGGCCCAGCACCCGCACCGCCCGGAAAACGGCCAGGAGTTGCTCGGGCTGCAGCCGGTCGACGTCGTCGATGACAACCAGCGTCGGACGGGCCAGCGCGCGTAGCGCGTCGCTGACCTGGTTTGCCTGTTCCGCGAGGGTCGTTCCCTGGTCGTTAAGCCGCTGTACAGCCTCGGCGGCCATCGCGGTCGCGGCGCCGCCGACCACCGGCACCATCGACAGCGCTGGCGTGGCCAGGGCACCGTACCTGGAAAGGTGTCGCCGGACCCGGTCGCCGGCGGTGGTCTTCTCCGGCACGGCGGCGCGGATCGCGCCGAGCAGCTCGGTGACGACCGCGTCGGGACCGGACAACGCCCACGGGTTGATCCACGTGACGCCCCACCGGTCAGGGTTGAGTCCCGCCTCGATCATCAGGATGGTGCTGGTCTTACCGCTGCCCCACGGGCCGACCAGCCCGACCACGGTGCTGCTCGGCCGGGAGCCGATCTGGTCAAGCAGGGCGACCGCGCGTGCCACGAACGGGCCGCGCCCGAACAGGTCCTCGTTCGGCTCGTCGATCGGGTCATCGACCCACCAGTTGCCGTCGGGCAAGCCAGACACCGCCATTCGCCAGCCATCTCCACAGCGCGGCCAGCGTACCGAACCGACGCTCCCACAACTCATTCGGCGCAAGATCAAGATCACATGCCCTGATCTGCCGTGAGGTGCGCGGTCGATCATGCCCGCCGATGTCCGCTAATCCTCGAAGTTGAACTCGAAGGTGCCCGCCTCGATGCGGTCGATGAGCTGGCTGACATCGTCGGCCTGCCGGATCACGCTTTCCCAGCCACTGCTTGTGATGTCGGCCAGTAGCACCGGTGCAGGTCGCTGCGCAGGTCGAGCACAAGCTTTCACGTGAGCCGTCACCGCCGATGATCGCGATGCCAAGATGCTCATCGGTGGCTTCGTCCCATGCGTCATGCAGCTCGAGCATCTCGCGTGGCGAGTTGAGCCAAACGTAGGCTCCCGCCGGAACCACGACTCACCTTGGAGGTAGGTTCGCCAAGCGGCTGGCAGAGACCGACCCAGGGCCTTGTCGGCGTTGGTGAACTCCTGGTCGTTCACTGGGCCGCGGTACTCGGCTTCCTCGATGATCGCGCCGACGATGTGGGCGTTGAGGTCGGCAAGCTCCTCGGCGGGGATCCAGTACTCCAGAACGTCGCGGCCACCGGCCTGGTGAACCTCGTAACGGCCCAGGTACGACCGCTCGACGTCGAACCGGGTTACGTAGCCGACACCCTCGGCGGGGACGTTCCACTCGCGGGCGATCTTCGTGGCGTACCAGTGGTCGAGGACGGGGTAGAAGATCGGCTGGTCCGCCAGGCGTGGTGGCCAAGCCCGCCACCCCAATGCCGCCACGAGGTCAAGTTCGGCCTGCCCGGTGGGCCGCCACAGGGTGATTGTGTCGGAGTTGTCGACGGTTTGCTCCTCGACAATCGTGGTTGCGGGTGGTCGTGGCGAGCCACGCGTCCAACATTCTGGTGATCGGCCCCGAGCGTTGCCGTGGCCCGGCCGGCTCGGCCATCCGAAAAGGCGTGCGCGAGCGGTCCCCGCATGCGCTCATCTGCCGCGAACAAAGTCGGACCACGTTCGTAAGATCTCGCCTATGTCGCGAGTAAGCCCGGCCCGGCGGTCCACATCACAGCTCGACGTGCCGGTCCTTCGGGGTCTCGGACCCACGTACGAAGAGAACCTGCATGGGCGGCACGCAGCGGTCCTCCTCAAAGTCCTGACCGACGGGTCCGTGAGCGCCGCGACGAACATCGCGCTCGCAGGGCACTACGGCAGCGGAAAGAGCAGTGTCATCCGCGGCGTCCAGGCGGGTCTGGACAAGCAGAAGATCAACTGGGTCAATCTGTCGCTGTCAAGCCTGGGCATCGACGACACGAAGCGGGCGCGCATCCAGCAGGACGGGACGCTCCCGCCACTGACGAACCTTATCCAGAAGGAGATCGTCAAGCAGCTGCTCTACCGGAAGGCGCCCGCGGACATGCCGGGCTCGAGGTACTTCCGCATCGACTCATTCAGGCCCGGCCCGGCTGCGATATGGGGCGCCGCAGTCGCGGTTGGGTTCTTCGTGATCGCGGTCCTGCTCGGGCTGGTGAGTCGCGTGGAGAAGATGGGGCCCCAGGACCTGGTCACCAGTCATGACTGGGTGCCGTGGATCATCGTCGCTGGGTTCGGCGTGTTCCTGGGCGTGATCTGGTTCCTGGGTTCGCGTGCTCTGCAGAGCCGGGTGCGGGTGGAGAGCGTCTCCGCGGGCGGAGCGGCCGTCACGCTCAGCGCGAAGGAGAACTCATACTTCGATGAGTACCTCGACGAAATCGTCTACTTCTTCCAGAAGACGAAGACCCAGGTCGCGATCTTTGAGGACCTGGACCGGTTCAGGGACCCTCACATCTTCGAGACGCTACGCGAGCTGAACACCGTCTTGAACAACTCCGAGCAGATCAAGTCGCGGCCGGTTCGGTTCGTGTATGCGGTCCGCGACAGCATCTTCGAGCAACTTAACGTCGATGCCGCCCCGGACGGCGACGCGGACGCCGATACCGATACTGCAGCGCTTCGTGCGTCAGCTCTGGAAACCGCCCCGTCGGCGAACAGGACGAAGTTCTTCGACTTGGTCGTCCCGATGGTTCCGTTCATCACGCACCGTTCGGCGCGGGACCTGTTGGCGGCGGAGTTCGCCGAATCTGATGAGCAACCTTCGACTGCGCTCGTGAACCTCGTCGGCGCGTATCTGACCGACATGCGTCTGATTCGCAACATTCGGAATGAGTTCGAGATCTACCGTGCCTCGGTCCTGGGAGAGAAGGGCCTTAAGGGCCTCACCGCGGACCGACTGTTCGCGATGATGGTTTATAAGAACCTCCATCTGGAGGACTTCGAGGCCATCCGGCTTGGAACAAGCAAGATCGACGAGGCCCACCGGGCCTTCCGCGACATGGTCAAGTATCAGACGGGCCACCAGGCAGCGGTCAGCAAGGGGGCGCTAGTACTCCAACGTCACTTGGCTGACCGGCTGCCTGTGCGTTCGAGTCTTCGCTGGTAGTGGGATCGGCGGGCTCGGGCTTGGGATGTTCGTCGCCAGGTTGACCAGTGCAGGGTGTGAGCTGGGGGTAGGGGTAAGGCCAGGACGAAGGCGTTGAGGAGTCGGCGGATCTCGGCGACGGTCAACGCGATGATGTCCGGGTCGGAGTCGGGCTGCTCGGCGCAGGTGGCGGCGAGGATGGTCAGGACGGCCAGGGCGAGCATGGCCAGGGTGATGAAGCGGTGCCAGCCGGACCAGCCGCGGACCTGGTAGTGGTCCAAGCCGACCTGGCCTTTGCCGGTCTGGAACAGCTCCTCGATGCTCCAGCGGGACCCGGCCACTCGCACGAGGGTGTGCAGCGGCACCGGTTTCGGTGACCAGCAGAGGTAGTAGGCCAGCTCGCTGGTGGTGCAGTTGCGGCGGATGAGCAGCCACCGGTGCTCACCGCGACTGGTGGCGGTGGTGATCCAAGCCCACAGGTAGTCGCGGGGTCCCTTCGCCCCGGGCCCGCAGCTGTGCCGCTGCCACTCGGCGGTGGGTATCCGGTCGGCGAGGTCGTCGACGCGGATGAGGGTGCGGCCGTCGTTGACGGTGACGCGCCGGTCGCAGCCGACCGCGAGGACATAGCCGACACCGCGGTGCTCCAGCTCAGCGCGTAGGCCCGGGTCGGCGCCATAGACCTCGTCACCGGTCGCCCACCCGACGGGGACACCGCCATCCAGCGCGGCGGCGATCATCTGCCGGGCCAGGGTCGGTTTCGTGGCGAAGGCGACCTCGTCCGGGACGCCGGCGCCGGCGCGGCGGTCGGGCCGCTGGCACCAGGTCGTCTCCGGCAGGTAGAGCCGACGGTCGATCAACGCCCGACCGTGCGGTGAGACGTAGGCCAGGAACACTCCGACCTGGCTGTTCTCGACACGGCCGGCGGTGCCGGTGTACTGCCGCTGCACCCCCACCGAACCCAGGCCCTTCTTCAGGAACCCGGTCTCGTCGGTGATCAGCACACCGTCGGGATGGCCCAGCTGCTCGATCAACCATGCGCGAATATCATCGCGGACGGCGTCGGCATCCCACACCGTCGTCCGCAGCAGCCGCTGCATCGCCTGCGGATCGGCATGACCAGCCCGATCGGCAAGCGACCAGCACGTCTTACGCTCCACGCTCGACAGCAGCCCCTCAACAAACGCTGCCATGCTCCGGCGCGGCTCGGCACGGGCGAACCGGCCAGCGACACGCGCCACCGCCTCGTCGAGGATGACCCGCCACCCGGCAGCGTCTACGCTGTGGCCCACGGCCATCGCACGATCTTCGGTTGTCCTCACAAACCATCGATGATCACGCGGTGGCCGTCCTCATGCCCGCGCCACGCCCAACGCCGAAGCCAAGTGACGTTGGAGTACTAGACCGGGTCGCGTCGAGCGCTCTGTGGGACAAGCACGCGAAGGCCGCCGGCGAGCGGCTCCAGAAAGTGCTGCCCATTGTCCACCGGGCGACGCGGCGTGGTGGCCAGCCGGTCCTTCAGTACCAGTCGGAAAACTACGCGCTCTCGGACCTTACGTCCGGCGACTTCTGGAGCTCGTTGCACGAGACTCGCAAAGAGGTGCACCTGATCCAACCTGGATACGGTGGCGTTACTCTGTCGTTCGATGACGTGATTGCGCTGGTCGGGGATGAGGTGGCTGCGTTGGATGACGCCATCGAAGCCGATGTCGCACGTCTCCAGCGCGCCTCCCGGGCCGCGCTAGAGACCAAGGACTTCGTCGCGAAAGCCGCGATGGCGCAGCTCATGGCCAGGACGGACCTGGTCATGCCCACCGACAGCGGCGTCGAACGCAGCCTGGATGCCATCGTTGCCGACCTCGTGTCGCCCTTGGCCCACGACCTCCTCGCCAAGGGTTACATCGACGAAAACTTCACGCTGTACTGCTCGGACTACCATGGCATCGCCATCAGCGTCAGCGCGATGAACTTCATCCTCCACTGCGTCCAGGCCGACCGCGCAGACCACCGGTTCCGGTTCGACGAGGCTGTCTCCATCGACGCAGTTGAGAAGGAGATGGGCGCCCGCTTCCTCGACGGCGAGAGCGTCTTCAACGTCGAGGTCTTCGACCACTACCTGCCCACGCGCCCAGAGCGGCTCGACAAGGCACTCGACAAGCTCGTCATTCGCGGCGCGGCCGACTCATCTTTCATCGATGCGTACCTTCTGGACGGCGCGTCCAGGGAACTCTTCGTAGGCCAACTGGCTCCTCGCTGGAAGGGTGCGTTCGTCCATCTGGCCGAGAGAGCCCCGATCGACCTCGCGGCGGCCGTCGCGCTCGTCGATGCCGCTGTCCGGAGCGCTGGTCGAGACGTCGACTACGAGTCCTCGCACCGGGTCGCAGGGTTCCTCTCGGAGCACTACGCCCAGATGCAAGCGTTTGTCGGGGCCGTGGAGACGTCGAAGGCCGCTGACGTGGCGGTCGTGGTTCGGCGTCTCGGCGCCCAGGTCAGCGACCTCGCGGTGCTGGGGGACGCACAGCGCAAGGCGGTCATCGGGGCTCGCCTGTACCCGGTCACGAGGGCGAACCTTTCCACGGCGCTCGGTGAAAACACCCCGCTGGCCCTTGACGTGGTGAAGGCAACCAACGCGACTGTCTACGAGCACATCCTCGACCACCTGGACAGCTACCTCCATGCCCGGGAGGAGGACGAGGTGACCGTCGATGCCTCGGAGGAGTTCGTCGCGGTGCTGAATGACGTTGCGGGTGCTGCCGAATCCGCGGTGCTGCCGGTTGCGAAAGGCGCTTCGGAGTCGTGCAAAGTGGCCGACCTGGACGAACTCGACGATACGGCATGGACCGCCGTGGTGTCGGCGAAACGGTTCGCGCCGACCGTTCGGAATGTGAGCCAGTTCGTAGCAAAGTTCAGCGTCAACGAGGAACTGGTGAAGACCCTGAACAGCCTCGACCTCACGGAGGTTGAGGAGGTAGAGGAGGAGCCCAGGTACGACCTCGGGTATGCGCTGGCTCATGCCGAGGACCTGGACCCGGCAGCGAGGGTCCGGCTGGTGAAGCAGCTCGAGCTCCCCGACGGGTTGAATCCCGACCGCCTGACCGACGCGGGGCTCAAGCTGCTCCCGGCGCTGCTGGCCGCCGAACTGGTGCCCGATGCTGCCGAGACATATGCGCGCGTAAGCGGTATCCCGTTCGCGGTCCGCGAGGAGTACTTTGCGGTGTCGAGAAACCTGGCGTCTTACGTGTGCGAGCTACCGCTATCGAGCGACGACCTGCCCAAGGTGATGCGGAGTCGACGTGTGGCACCGGCCGTCAAGCGGGCGATCGCCGATGACGCGGAGTACGTACACGGCCGGTTGTCCAGGCAGGGCGCCATCGCGATCTGCGAGTGGGCGGCTAAGGGCAATACCGTCTCGGTGGAGCTGCTGGTCAAGCTCAGCGAAGCCGGAGCGCCCGCCGAGCACATCCTGAGTCTGCTGGAACCCCACCTCCCTGATATTGAGCTACCCGTGTTGGACCGGATTCTTCTGGCGCTGGGCGACGAGTACGAACCGCTCACCAGGGTTGGTCACCACCGTCCGAAGCTGAAGGAACGGGACGGGACCGAAGAGCTGCTCAATGAACTAAAGCGCCGCAATCGGGTCAGTTCGTTTAGCCAAGCGTTGTTCGGCGGCGTCCGGGTCAACATGCGTCACTGACAGCTCGCAATGGTTCCGCAACCCGCCCACCTGGAGTGATTGTTAGGAACCATCAGTCATGCAGGATGGATTTCCACCATCGCGCTGCGCACAACACCATACCCGATCATGACGGGGTATTCCGATCTGGCGCCGACCGGGCCTCGCGATGCGCGATAGGCGCTGGGTTAGGTCGAGCGCGCGGCCGTGGGATCGGGGTGGCGGTGCCTCAGTCCCAGAAGTTGAACAGCAGTTCGCCGAGGGTGGTTGGCTTCCAGTAGAGGATTTGGTGGTGCTCGTCGGGGCCGAGAGCGCTCAGGTCGAGCTGTGCCAGTGGGGCCTGTAGCTGGTCGACGGTGAGGACCTGGACGTCGGTCAGGTTGGTGATGGCGGCGGCGAGGTCAGGGTGGTCGACGAACGTGGTGGTGACGTCGCCGTTGGCGTGGGGTCGGGCGAAGGCGATGAACGGCAGGGTGGTGTGTCGTAGCACCGCGATGTGGTGCTGGGCGTCGGCGATATCGACCGTGTGGAAGTTCGGCGTGACGCCGGCGGGAGTGACGCCGGTGACGGTGGCGTCAATAGCGCGGGCGGCGTGGTGACAGACAGGGGTGAATTCGCCCAGGTCCGCCTGCCGGCCAAGGCTTGGGTTGAAGCCGGTGGCTCCGGGCGGCAGCTTCATGGTCGGGCTCCTTGGTCGTCGCGGTCGGTGCAGGCTATCCGACGCTGTCGTGGTGGTTATGGTTCGCGGACCTTGAACCGGGTGATGGGCTTGGTGGTCGTGCGCGGCACTTCCGCTAGGAGTTGGTTGCCGTCGTGGACGGGGAAGGTGGTGTCGGCGTCTTCGACGGTGAGGGTTCGACCGGTCGTGGCTGATGCGAAGGATTCTGGCCGGCGATGACGAGGGCGCCGCGGCTGCTGACGCGTCGTTCGAAGCGTTGTGGTTCGGGGTGCCGGGGTGGGTGGGGGTCGGGCGGGGTGGCGTCGCGGATGCGGGCCTGCTCTTGGGGGGTGAGCGGGTTGGGCAGGCTGCGCAGCAGGGACCGGTCGGCCTCGAGGAGGGGCAGGACGCGTGGTCGAGGTGGATGGTGACGCGTCGGCTGGCGAGGTGATAGCCGATGGGATGTTGCCGGCCGGCGAGGCTGACCAGTCCGATGGCGTTGACGAGCCAGTCGAACTCGACGGGGCCTCTCGGCTTGAGCTGGCCGGCGATGATCGGGGGCGGTCCGGCGGGACAGCCGCAGTCGGCGAGGAGTTGACGCAGGTGGGTGAGGGCGTCGCAGAGTTGCATCACTTGACCGATCTGGCCCGGCTGTATCAGTTGTAAGCCGACGTCGAGTTCCTCGATATCGGCGAGACCCGCAAGACTCGCCACCCGGCTTCGCCGGCTGAGGATCGTCGGGCCCGAGCGGCGATGATCCGACCCCGGGGGAGCAGCTCGGGAGCGTCCGGGATCAGCCAGCTTGAACTAGGACTGGTCACGGCGATTGCGGTAACCACGGCAGCACATGGCGGACAGCCTGCGGCCCGGGCATCGGTGACGACGCCGAGCGGCAGCCGGTTCCGGGACCCGGATCGGGGAGCAGGATGGGGGCAACAGGGTGTCCTGAACGGAGGTGAACCGCGCCCAACGGCACCGAACGGTGCTCAACTGCATCCGCGCCTACCTGCGGATTCATGTTTCAGCAGGTCAGAGTCGTTGCAGCGTCCTGTTTCACACAGCAGTGCTCAACGGCGTTGAACGGACTTCAACTGCTGTCTATGTCGCCTGGTGGGGGAGTGCAAGGAGGTCAGGGTGGTAACGACCGGGTCTGGTGGCTGGGCCTTGCGTTGGCAGCAGATTGGGTGCAGGCCGGCGAAGTGGTCACCGCAGCGAAGTGCTCACCCGACCGTGTCCCGGCCAGGTCACTGAGCTGCAACGATGCTTCGTTCCGGAGCGCTTGACCTCCCAGTGGAGGTCGAAGTGGTCAGGTGTCGCTGCTCCCAGGATGGCTGGTGTCCGCCGGGGTCACGGGCCGCCTAACGTCGCAGCGAGAGACGCGCCACACATCGATATTGATCGCGCTGTCCCGCCATGCCGAAGTCGTTTCCGGTCCCGCCCTCTGAGACTCGGATCCCACCCCGCAACGTCATGACCAGCTCCTGCGTGGTGACCTTTTCGGCGGATCCGAAGGAGTCAGGCGCGCTGCTGGGCAGGTGACAGGGCCGGGGTATCCGGCTGGTGGGGGTCACTCACGCGTGGGTTTAGGATGCGCGAGCCAGCACGGCCGTCGCTGCGGCGAGACCGATGAGGCACGTGAACGCGGCGATGACGCCCATCCAGCCGGGCCGCGGCGTGACGGCCCTCGGCCTCGAAGCCACCGGGGTGCAAAACAGTGGCGGGATGCTCCCTGAGATGGCGATCACAAACGCGCACAGCGACGGCGCGGTCACGGTTGGATAGGCCCAGCCTCCGAGCAGGGGGGTGAGCAGGCGCGCGCCGACGGCGGCGGCTACCAGGAACGCCGCCGCTGTGCGCCGCCAGGCGAGCATGGTCCGCTCGAGCTGTAGGCCACCGTCGCCGTCCGCGGAACTCGACGTGTCGTGTCGACCTGCTGGCCGCCTGGTCGCCGATGAACCTGTCACGTCCCGTCCACGGATCCTGATGGTGGGTCTTCGGCGAAGCGGTGGGCCTGCGGACCATCCGGCCTGTCCACATCCCGAATGCACAATCGTGAACGGGTACAGCCTGGGCCCGGGGCTGCCCAGCGGCGTGCCGCAGGGCAGATCACCGCACGAGACCGATCAGGATCAGCCCACCCGCCGCGACCAGGCCCAGCCCGAGCGGCACCGCCAGCGCGGGTGGCGGCAGGCTCCGACCGAGCCGCATGGCCGCCTCCGTGCGTAGCCAGCCGATCCACGCCTGGACCGGCGCCGCCGCACCGAGCACGATCAGGACGATGGCGGCTGCCCGGCGTAGCCCGGGGGCGATGGGTAGGGTCAGCGCCTCCAGCGCGATACCGGCCGCGAAGAGCGCCAGCGAGGTACGGATCCAGGCCAGGAAGGTCCGCTCGTTCGCGAGACTGAACCGGGGATCGGGGTCGACGCCCTGGTTGAAGACCCAGCCGGGCCAGCGGCGTGGTCGGTTCGCTGGCTTGGGGCTGCCGTTGTTCGTTTCGATTACCACAGGGCTGTCACTCCTTCTCCGGCGACGATCACGCTGCCGATCATCGCCAGAGTCACGCTGCCGATCATCGCCAGAGTGATGACCCACCGGCGAGCCTGCTCCTCTGGCAGCCAGCGGGACAGGACCTGGCCGCCGGCGATGCCGATCGCCATCGCCGAGACGCAGGACAGCAGCAGTGGTCCGGAAAGCTGTGGCGTGGCTTTGGCAGCCAGCGAGAGCACGTTGGTGGCCAGGCCGACGAGCCGCACAGTCGGCACGAAGGTGCGCTGTTTGCAGTTGGTGTTCAACGCGTAGACCGCGAGTGGTGGGCTGCCCGTGCCCGCTGTTGTGTGGAAAAAGCCGGAGGTGAAGCCAGACAACAGCGGCCCGCCACGGCGGTGCAGGAACGACAGCGGGTTGCCGTGGGCGACCCAGGCGACGGAGGCCGCGGTGATCGAGCCAACGCCGATGAGCAGCAATGGGCCGGGCAGGGACGTCACTACCCAGGCGCCCAGGGTCATTGCGTTCTGGGGTTGCTGCTGGTCACGGCGGTGATGAGGTCGTGTGGGCGGCGGTTGGCGCGTCGGGTGGCGCGGGCGATGTTGGTCTCGCCAGCGGTGTGGTGGTAGCCGATCGCGGTGTTACGCAGGGTGGCCAGGACGGCGGGTCCGGTGCCGGTCCGGGCTTGATGCAGGTCTTCACGGAACGTCACATCTCGGACGTGATGCACACGATTTTCGATGAGCCACTCGCGGCGGATCCAGTCGGTTAGGTCGGTCGGGTGGGCGTCGGCGACGGGTAGCGAGATGGTGAGGTAGGCGGTTTCGCGGCTGGTCTTGCCAGCGATGGTGCGGGTGCGGGTGATCCGGACGGCTTGCCGGGCGTGGGGGAACCGGATGCCGCCGGGGGTGTTCACGGTGAGGGCTTTGACGGTGCGGGTCTCGCGGCGGCCGTGGCCGCGGTCGCGGGTTTGGTGGCCGACCGGGACTTGCGCCCAGGGCAGGGTCGTGAGTTGGGCGTGCAGGGTCGGTTGGTTGCCCTTTACCGGAATGAGCAGGTTACCGCCGCGCTGGGCGATCTCGGTGGCGTGACCGGTCTGGGTGTGCAGTGCGTCCGCGACGAACAGCAGTCCTTCCAGGCTGCCCAGCACCCGTTCGACCGCGTCCAGCAGCGGGCCGAAGGCCGGGATCTCGTTGGACTTCGCCGCGACGGTGACCTGCGCGAGGACGATGCCGGTGTCGGTGTCCAGCGCGGACAGCAGATGCATCTGCCTGCCGTCGGCGCGGCGGGCGCCCCGCAGTGTCTTGCCGTCGATTGCGACCACCCGCCGGTGCCGCGGCCGCCGGGGGGTGTCCGGTCGTGCCCGGGTGAGCAGCCAGCCGGCGAGGGTCGTCGCGAGAAGGTCGGCGTCGAGGCGGATCAGCAGCCGCCACATCGTGGTCGTGGCCGGGACGCCCCGGCCGAACCCGAGTCGGGCACGGGCGGTCTCGTCGAGGTCGTACAGCCAATCCACGATCGCGGTGAACGACGACGCGCCGGCCAACACGCCGCACACCGCGACCGTCAGGAGCCCAGCGAGGGGGTAGCGGATCCCGCGCGGCGAGCGGGGATCCGGGACTGCCGACAAGGCGTGCAGCAGCCCTGCTGTCTCACCATCGGTGACTGCGGGTGGTGGCGCATCAGGACTACCGGTGACCGCGGACAGTACCGGAATCGGGCATGATGACATCGGCGGGTGAGGTTCCTCGGGTGTCGTGAAGCGTGAAGAACTCCATGATCACCGACGTGATCTCACCCGCTCCACAAAGGCTGCTCACCCCTTGAACTCCCAGCTCAGGGCACCCGTCGACCGACTACGCAATAGCCCTGCCCAGGCGCCGAGTGGAATGGCAACGATGCGGCGATCTGATGCCTTTCACCTCCCGGTGAAGGTCGAAGTGGTCAAGTTATCGCTTCTCGCCGAACGGGCCGCGCCCGTTGCCGGTCGAGCACCCGGTCCGGCCGGAATCATCACTGCTGAATCGATGTCTGGCTCTGCGGCCAGCCGCGCAGGTGTCGGTAGGCGTCCCGAGATCTGAGACTCCGATCCCATGGGCACCGTGTTGACCAGGAGTTCCTGCTCAGTAACCACTTCGGCGGGTCCGAAGGGGTGACCCGCAAGGGGACGGGTGGGCCCTTGGAGCGTGATCTGGTCGCCAGCACGACCAAGATCGTCAGACGTGTCGACCGTTCAGCCGCTCCAGCTGCATGAGCAGCGCGGAGTGGTCGTCGTCTGCGTGACCTTGGGCCTTGAGCGACGCCATGAGCTGTGCGACCACGGCCCCGATCGGGATCACCACGCCTGCCTCGCGGGCAGCCGAGGTGACGATGCCCAGATCCTTGTGGTGCAACTGCACTCGGAAACCGGGCTGGAACGATCGCGTCAGCATCGCCTCGCCCTTCTGGTCCAGCACGGCACTGCCGGCCAGGCCCCCACCCAGGACGGTCATCGCCTTCTTGGTGTCAACGCCGTAGGCCTCCAGGAAGATGATGGCCTCGGCCAGCAACTCGAGGTGCCCGGCGACGATGAGTTGGTTGGCCGCCTTCACGGTTTGACCGGAGCCGGGCGGGCCGACGTGGACGATGGTCTTGCCCACCGCCTGGAATACCGGCTGAGCCGCCTCGACATCTGCAGGTTCGCCGCCGACCATGATGGACAGCGTTGCGTTGACCGCTCCGGCCTGGCCTCCGGACACCGGCGCGTCGAGCAGCCTCAGGCCCCTGGGCTTCGCCTGGTGCCACAGTTCCTTGCTGACGTCAGGGCGGATGCTGCTGAAGTCGATGACGAGCGTTCCCGGCCGGGCGGTGTCGAAGACGCCGCCCGTGCCGGCCAGCACCTCCCGTACGTCCGGCGAGTCGGGCACCATGACACACACGACGTCGGCGTCCGCGACGGCTTCCTCGATGCTGTTCGCGGCCCGGCCGCCAGCTTCCACGAGACGACGGGTCTTTGCCGGACTCCGGTTGTGACCGATGACATCGAATCCGACCCGGACGAGATGCCCAGCCATCGGCGCGCCCATGATGCCGAGTCCAATGAACGCTAGTCTTGTTGCCATTCAGGTTCCTCCTCGGGCTACCCGTGCTTTGCGCGGTGCATCGCGACGCCCAGTGACCTGCCGCCGTCGACCGTGAGCACCGCGCCGGTCACGTAAGCGGCCCGCTCGCTGAGTAGGAACGCGGCAGATTCGGCGATGTCGTCGACGTCGGCGAACCTGCCGAGCGGGATGAGGTCCAGCATCGCGGCCTGCGCGAACTCGTCGGACAGGATGTTGGCGGTGGCCTCCGACGTCGGGACGAAGCCGGGCGCCAGTGCGTTCACGCGGATCCCGTGTGGTCCCCACTCACGGGCCACGGATTTGGTGAACGCGAGCATCGCCGCCTTCGCCGCTGCGGAGTGTGCCACGGCAGGGGCACCCGTCCACGCATAGGTGGCGATGATGTTCAAGATCGCGCCGGGCCGCCCTTCGGCAATCAGCCGCCGGGCCAGCGCCTGAGACAGGAAGAACGTCCCGTACAGGGAGATCTCCACGACCGCTCGGAAGCCGTTCGGCGACAGGTCGACGGTGGGGCAGGCGAAGTTGCCGGCCGCGTTGTTGACCACGCCGTCGACTGCGGGCAGCTGGTCGATCAGCGCCGCGACGGCGTCGGCGTCGCGCACGTCGAGAGCCGCGCTTCGGCAGTTCACGCCCTCCTCACGCAGGCGCCGCTCCGCCTCGGCCAGCCGCTCCTCGCCGCGCGCGACCAGGACCAGCTCGTGTCCGTCGCGGCCGAGGCGGCGGGCGATGCCGAAACCGATGCCCGTGCTGCCACCGGTGATGACGAAGGTGCTCACGAGCGTGCCTCGATCCACGCGTCCGCCCACAGGTGGATCGCACGCGCCCGCCGTGAGTACCGCTGGAGCGGGAACTCCAGGGTGTAGCCGATCGCCCCGACCACCTGGTGGCACTCGGCCACCGCAGCGCAGGCGGCCGGTCCCGCGTATGCCAGGGCGTCCAGGTCGGGTGATCCCTCGGCCAGCAGCAGCAGGCCGTCGGCGCAGAGGGCGGCGTCGGCGAGCCGTTGCTGGACGCTGGCCAGCCCGGCCAGCGTCCCGCCGAACGCCTGCCGGGTCGTCGTGTGCTCCAGCGCGAGCCGCAGGGCCTCGGCGGTGAGACCGGCGAGGTACCCGACGGTCGCGGTCACCCAAGCGGCTTCTCGCCTGCCCGCCTCGGCGGCGTCCATCAACTCACCGTCGTTGATTTGGGCGCGGGCTGCGGCGATGCTGTCCCCGTACGGGACACGCTCAACTGCGGCGACCGTCGCCACCCGGAGGCCGTCTCCGCCGGGCACGATCGCGCGGTCGCCGGGCTCGGCGTAGCGGGTCATCCCTGACACGAAAGGGCTTCCGCCGAGCAGGGCGTCGAGTTCGTGCAGCGCCGCCGGGCCGCGGCCTAGCTCCACCGCAGCCGGACCGAGGAATGGCAGGGCCTGCGGATCGTCGGCCAGGTCGAACCAACCGGCGCTGGCTAGATGCTTTCGCAGCGCCGGTAGCTGGTCGTCTTCAGTGCTGCCGGGCCGCCACGGGCCGGGGGAGCAGTGGTCGGCGACGATGGATCGGATGGACGACGTGAATGCGGCGACCTCGGTCATCGGCACGACGCTCGACCTCCTTCGATGGTGTGGATCGCGGGTAACGAATCGAGCACCTCGCGGGTGTGTTCACCCAGCCCCGGCGCATGCCGCTCCGCAGGCGTGGCTACGCCGTCGATCATGAACAGGTTGCCCAGCAGCCGTACCGGTCCCACGCCGGGCTGTTGCACGCACTGCACGAGCCCGTTGGTCTGCACCTGCTGGTCGTCGAACAACTGGCTGAGTTGGCGCACCTCGCCGACGGGGATGTTCCGGGATCCGAGCAGCGTGATCCACGCTGCGGTTGTCCTTGCCTGGAACGTGGCTACGAACCGCTGATGCGTCGCGAGTCGGCGGGAGCGCTCGGCTTGGTTGGCGGGGGCTGCCTGCGGGTTCTCGACCCAGGGATCGTCGAGGCCCAGCACCTCCAGCACGTGGCGTCGCTGGCTCACGTTCAGGCATGCCAGGGCGATGTACCCGTCCGCCGTTTCGTAACAGCGGTAGTAGGGTTCTAGCTCCTCGGCGGCGGCGGTAGCCTTGGCTGTGGCCTCGATGCCGGCGCGGGTCAGCGGTCGTGCCGGCTCCTTGGTCGCCACGGACTGCTCGAGTCGCACGAACCGCTGCACCTGGGTGGTGAGCGCCGCTCCTAGTAGCGAGACCTCGATTCCTGGGGCCTCGTCCGAGGCACGCTGGTGCAGTCCGGCCAGGACGCTGATGGCGGCCAGCAGTCCTGTGGTGAGGTCGGCCATCGGGATTCCGCCGGAGCGGCGTGGTACCTCGTCACCGACGCGGACGTCGGCCATGAGCAGGCCGGAAAGCGCCTGGGCGATCAGGTCGTAGCCGAGGCGGCCAGAGTCGGGGCCTTGGCTGCCGAAGGCGGAGATTGACACGTAGACGGCGCGGGGGTTCAGGCGGCGGACATTGTCCCGGTCGAGCCCGAACGCCGCCGCCCTCGCCGGTGGCAGGTTGTGCACGACTGCGTCGGCGGTGGCGATCAGGCGATCGCTCGCCGCGCGTCCCTCAGCCGTCTTGAGGTCCAGCATGACCGAGCGCTTGTTGCGGTTGAGCGAGTAGAAGTAGTTGCTCTGGCCGGGCGCGTGCGGCTCGTAGTGGCGCCAAGCGTCACCGCCGGGTCCTTCAACCTTGACGACGTCTGCCCCGAGGTCGGCTAGGAGCATCGTCGCCAAGGGGCCAGCCACGTACTGTGCGTAGTCGAGCACGCGGACGCCGGCAAGCGGTAGCCGCAGGGCTGGTGCGGTCGCGTGGTTGGTGGTCGCGGAATCCATCAGGAGCAGCCCAGGCCCTGGCGGGCGATGACCCGTCGCTGGATGTCCGAGGCGCCGCCGGCGATGGTGGTCGCCACTGCGGCCCGGTGAAAGGCGGCGATGCGACCGTCCGCCGGCCCGTCGCCACCGGACTCTATAAGTGCCTGCGGCCCGAGGATCTCGACGGCCGCGCCGGCCAGCCGCTGCATCAGCTTGGCGACCGACAGTTTCGCCATGGACGACGCCTTACTCGCCGGCTGTCGCCGGGCGAGTAGCTCGGTGGCCCGCCGCCCGTGCAGCCGGGCGGCCTGTGTCTCGCCACGGAGCCGGCGCAGGGTCTGCCGGTGCGCCGGGGTCGTGCAGTGCGGCTCCAACTGGTCAAGCAGCCAGTGGACGACGCCGACCTTCTCGCTGGTGACACGCTCGAAGTCCAGGGTGCCCATGAGCACCTTCCACCCGCCGTGTAGTTCACCGACGATCTGGTGGGCCGGGATCTCCACATCCTCGAGGAGAACCTCACCGAGGGTTCCACCGCCGAGTGTCTCGTGGACGCGTACCTCGATTCCCGGGGTGTTGATGTCGGCGACGAGCACGGACAGCCCTCGGTGTCGGGGCCGCTGGGTGTCGGTCCGGACGGCGAGGTAGATCCAGTCCGCGTACTCGGCGCTCGACGTCCAGATCTTGCGGCCGTTGACAATGAACCGGTCGCCGTCGAGTACCGCGCGCGTGCGCAGCGAGGCGAGGTCCGAACCCGCCTCGGGCTCGGAGAAGCCCTGGCAGAACACGAGATCGCCGGCCGCCACTGGCGGAAGCAGCCGTTCGAGCAGCTCCGGCGTGGCGAACTGGAGCATGACGTTGCCGATGGTCTTGACGGACAGTAGGTAGCTGGACAGCGGGAGCCAGTGGTAGCCAAAACGCTCCTCGGCGGACAGTGTGTCGAGGGGGTCCAGGCCTTGGCCGCCGAGGCGCTCCGGCCAGTGCAGGCCGATCATTCCGGCCCTACCTAATTCCTTGTACGCGTAGCGCGAATCGGCGTCGGAGGGCATGCCTTGGAACCTGTTCTCGCCGCGCTCGGCGAGCACTGCGGACAGCGCGGTGGCGAACTGTTCCACCCGGTCTGTCAGGTCACCCATCACCACAACGTCCTCGCCAATCAGTCGCTTTGATCCGGTGCCGGTCGTGCCTGCCGGAAGCCCTCCGGCGACACCGGCTGCAGGCCCCCACCGCCAAAGTCGAAACGGTGAGTCGGCCGCGACGCCGAGCCCCACGGGCGGAATTGCACCGTCGGTCGGGTCGCGGAGGGGCTGGCTGGGATGTTCCATTCAACGGAAACATCTTTCGCACACTGGAAGCATAGGATTGCCGGTGCGGCCGGTCAAGGCCAGCCGGCTCGCGGTGCCCGGCGCCAGGAACGCGGTGCTGTCGACCGTGGTGTCGTTGGTTCAGCGCAACGCGAGCGCGGCAAGCGTCGCGTTGACGATGCTGCCGGGCTGCAGGTCGTGCAGCTCGTACAGGTCGTGCACCGTGCCAGACTGGCCGAAAGCGTCAACGCCCAGCGGAACGCAGGCGACGCCGAGCGCGGACCCGAGCCATGCCATCGCGTGCGAGGCTGCATCGTGGACGGTGACCACCGGCGCGCGATCCGGGAAGGCGGCGGCCAGTACTCCGGGGATAGAGGGCACCCGCGCGGAGCGGATGCCTCGCCGCAGGCAGCTCTGCCACGCGCCGTAGAGCCGATCCAGTGACGTCACGTCCACGACGTGCGCGGCGATGCCCTCGTCGGCGAGTTCAGCGGCGGCAGCGAGCACCTCGGGCAGGACGGCCCCGGAACCGACCAGGTGCACCTGAGGTGCGCCACGTGCGGCGAGGTCGCTGGCGTCGATCAGTCGGTAGGCGCCGGCCAGAACCTGGCGTCGCAGCACCGTGTCACTCATCCGGGCCCGCGCCGTCTCGAACGGTGCCTGGTCCAGCGGCCGGGTGGTGAGCCGGAAGTAGTGGGCACCCGACTCCTCCGGCGTTGCTTCGGCTCCGGTCTTGGCGCCGCCGGCGATGCGTCGCAGCGAGTCGCAGAGCAGCCAGTCGACCGCGGTCGCGTAGGCGGGCTCGAAGAACGTCGTGTTCGGCAGTTCGAGCCCGACGCTGGGTGTGATCGTTGACTGGTGGGCGCCACCCTCGGGAGCCAGGGTGACGCCGGACGGTGTTCCCGCCACGACGAACCGGGCGCCGGAGTAGACCGAGTAGATGAAGGCGTCCAACCCGCGCAGCACGAACGGGTCATAGACGGTGCCAACGGGGAGCAGCGGCTGTTCCGACAGTTCCCGAGCCAGTCCGAGCTGGCCGAGGAGCAGGAAGAGGTTCATCTCGCTGATGCCGAGCTCGATGTGCTGCCCGGTTGGGCCTTCTGTCCAGCGCAGCACCGGGTCGGTGTTCCACGACCGCTGCTCGGTCGGCGAGAAGACGCCTGCGCGGTTGATGAAGCCGGCGAGATTGGTCGAGGTGGCCACGTCGGGGGCCGTGGTCACGAGGTACGGGGCGACATCGCGGTTTCGGGACAGCTCGCTCAGGATCCGGCCGAAGGCTTCCTGCGTCGACGTCTGTCTCCCGGCGCGCAGCCCGCTGCTGGTTGGCACCTGGACGGGTCGCGACGTCTTGGAGGAGGGCCGCGCGAGGTGGGTGCGTCGGGCGGCGATCCACCGACCGGCGGGGGTCGACGGGTCGAACCGGTCCCATTCGGTGTCGCGGTCGAGTCCGAGCGATGCGCGCAGCTCGTCCACCTGGTCGCCGGCCAGCAGGGCGGAGTGATTGCGCGGGTTACCGGCGATCGGCAGGCCCCATTCCTTGACCGTATAGGCGAAGACGACGCTCGGCCGGTCGGTCACGGCATCGCAGGCCGCGAAGGCCTCGAGGAGCGACGGGAGATCGTGACCGCCGAGATCCGTGACCAGCTGGGCCAGTTCCGTGTCGTCCACGTCCGAGATGAAGGGCTCCACGTCGCTGGGGGCACCGTCGAGGAACTGCTTGCGCAACTGCGGGGCGCGCAGCCCGAACAGCGACTGGTACTGCTCGTTCGGCATGGCGTCGATCCAGGCCATCAGCCGATCCCCGCCGGGACGTTGGAACGCCGCGCGTGCTCGGCGGCCGTACTTCACCTCGACGACGTGCCAGCCGGCGGCGGCGAACTGCTGCTTCCATTGCCCGACGCGCACGCCGGGGACCACGCGGTCCAGCGACTGGCGGTTGAAGTCCACCACCCAGGTGACGTTGCCGAGCCCTTGGGTTGAGGGGTCGGCGATTGCCTCCCACACGTTTCCCTCGTCGAGTTCGGCGTCGCCTATGAGGGCGACGAACCGTGACCGCGGCCGGGCGCCGAAATGCGCGTCAACGTAACGACGGGTCACCGCGGCGAACAGCGGTGCGGCGGCGCCCAGGCCGACCGAGCCGGTGGAGAAGTCGACGTCGTCGGGGTCCTTTGTCCGCGACGGGTACGACTGCAGTCCACCGCGGGCCCGCAGCGTGGTGAGGTAGGACCGGTCGAGGTTGCCGAGCAAATACTGGATAGCGTGGAAGACCGGCGACGCGTGCGGTTTCACGCTCACCCGGTCCGCGGCGCTCAGGTGCGCGAACCACAACGCCGTCATCACCGACACGAGCGAGGCGCTCGACGCCTGGTGCCCGCCGACCTTGACGCCGTCACCGGTGTCCCGGTCGTGGTTGGCCGCGTCCACGATGCGGGTTGCCAGCCACAGCACGCGTCGTTGAATTTCGTCGAGGACATCGATGTCGGGGGCGGCATGGTGGGTCGCGGGGAGTGCAGAAGGTTCGCCGGCTACCTGGATGTCGGTCATGGGCCCGGTCCTCTCGCAGTCAGGGACGGGTGGATACGCGCGTCACCGTCAGGCGGCGCGAGGGGTGAAGAGTGCGCCGAGCGCGTCCACCAGACGGTCGAGGTCGTCGCTGGTGTTGTAGGCGTGAACTGAGACGCGGATCAGTGATCCGCCGGCCCATTCACGCACCGGCGCGTCGATCCGATGTTCGGTCAACAGCCGGCGCCGCATGGCCTCGCTGTCGCACGGTGGCAGCGGCACCGAGACCATCTGGACGAACCAGTCATCGGAGTCCGGTGTGAACGGTTCGAGGTGAAACAGTCCGCTGACCGCAGCGCGCGCGGCACGCGCCAGCTCGTGGCTGCGGCGCCGGGCGGCAGCCCACGCCTGGGTCTGCTGGCAGTCGATCGCGGTCGGCAGCGCCAGGAACGCGCTCGGATCGCGCGTGCCCTGCCACCGGTGGCGTTCCAGGAAGGTAGACCCGGGCTGGGAGCCGTGGCTGATCAGTGGCGCGAGGATCCCGGACTGGTACTCCGGGCGGACGTATAGAAACCCAGTGCCCCGTGGCCCACACAGCCACTTGTGACAGCTCGCCGCGTACACGTCGGCGCCGAGCGCGTCGAGCCGCAGGGGTATCTGTCCGGGTGCGTGTGCCCCGTCGATCACGGTCATGATGCCGGCGGCCCGGGCGCGGCGGCAGATCTCGGCCACGGGCAGGACGATGGCGGTCTTGGACGTGATGTGGCTGAGGAAGATGACGCGCGTGGCCGGGCCGACCGCCGACCACAGCGCCTCGACCAGGTCGCCCGGGTCCTCGACGGGCAGCGGCAGACGGTGGCGGACGTATCGGGCCCCGGCCTCGGCGCAGACCTGTTGCCACAGCAGATCCATCGCCTCGTACTCGTGGTCGGTCGCCAGCACCTCGTCGCCGGGTCGCAGCCGCAGCGAGCGAGCGACGGCGTTCAGACCGGCCGTCGTGTTCTGGACGAGGACCACGTCGCGCGCGGAACAGCCGAGAAACTCGGCCAAACGCTCGCGCACGCCCTCCATGAGGGTGCTGTAGCCGTGGGAGAGCAGGGCGGACGGGTGGCGTTCGAGGTCACGCTGCCAGCGCTGAAACGCGTCGAACACGGGCTTCGGGCAGGCGCCGAACCCCCCGTGGTTCAGGTGGACGAGGCTCGGGTCCAGGAGGAACTGGTTGTACGGGTCGTCGCGGGCGACGGAACTGGTGCTCATGGATGTTCCGGCTCGAGCCCTTGGGCGCGCGCGACGGCCTCGGCGGTCGCCTTCAGCCGGGGAACGAACGCTGCCACCAGGTCCTGGGCAGGGACTCGGACCGCGGACGCGGCGATGTTGATCGCCGCGATCGCTCCGTTGTGGGTCGGCACCGGCACGGCGCAGGAGTTCAGCCCGGCCTCGTACTCTTCCAGCGAGAGCGCGTAGCCGTCGCTGCGGATGGTGTCGAGTTGCGGGGCGAGCTGCTTCCATGAGCGGACGCTGTGACCCGTGCGCGCAACGTACGGCGCTTGGCCGAGCTGCCGTCTCGCATCAGCGGGATCGAGTTGGGCGAGCATGCACTTGCCGAGTGCGGTGCAGTGCGCCGGGGTGCGCAGCCCCGGTGTCGTGTCGACCCGTAGCAGGAAGCTGCCCGGCGCGGAGGCGAGATACAGAACCTCAGCGCCGTCGAGAACGGCGAGGTTGACCGTCTCGCCGGTTTCCTGCGCAAGGTCGCGCAGGAACGGCTGGGCGAGGTCGGGCAGCGCCAGGCCGGACATGAGCGGTCCGACTAGCCGCATGACGCTCATGCCGATGCGCAGGCGCTTGGTGCCCGGGTCTCGTGTCAGGAATCCGCGCGCGAGCAACGTCGAGACGACTCGATGGGCGGTCGGCGTCGGCCACTTGAGCCGCTCGGCTATGTCGGTGAGCGACAACTCCGGCACCGCCGCCGTGAACAACTCTAGGACGTCGAGCACTCGGCCGAGTGACTCGACGTGTTGACTTTCGCTGGCCTGAACTGATTTCATCTCGCCGGAATGGTCTACCAGTGCCCGCCCGTTGTCAACAAACGCGGAACGTCAACGTAGCCGACCGCGGTCGCCAGCAGAAGCCGTCTGCCGGGGGCCCGCTTCGACGACCTCCTGGCGCGGTGAGCGACAGATGCGGGCGGGCGAAAGACAGAGGGGCAGCATGGCACGAGCCCGTAGGATCAAGACTCATTTCGATCGCCCGGTCGACGTGATCGATCACGTCTGGATTCCCATGCGTGACGGTGTACGGCTCTCCGCCCGGGTGTGGCTGCCCGTGGATGCGTCCTCCGACCCGGTTCCCGCGATCCTGGAATACATCCCGTATCGCAAGGGCGACGGCACGGTCGTGCGCGACTCGCAGATGCATCCGTACTTCGCCGGCCATGGCTACGCCGCGGTCCGGGTGGACATGCGTGGTAGCGGCGAGTCCGAGGGCGTGCTCCTGGACGAGTATCTCGCTCAGGAGCAGGACGACGCGCTGGAGGTGCTCGCCTGGCTGGCGGAGCAGCCCTGGTGCGCCGGAAAGGTCGGGATCATCGGTAAGTCGTGGGGCGGCTTCAATGGGCTTCAGATCGCCGCTCGCCGCCCCGCGCAGCTCGGCGCGATCATCACTGTCTGTTCCACGGACGACCGGTACGCCGACGACGTCCATTACCTGGGCGGGACTGTTCTCGCCTCGAAGATGCTGCCCTGGGCGTCGACCATGCTCGGCTTCAACGCGCTGCCGCCGGACCCGGCCGTGGTCGGTGAGCGCTGGCGGGAGATGTGGCTGGAGCGCCTGGAGGGCAGCCCGCCGTTCGTCGAGGCCTGGCTCACCCACCAACGACGCGACGACTACTGGAAGCACGGCTCGGTCTGTGAGGACTACTCGGCGATCGAATGCCCCGTGTACGCCGTCGGTGGCTGGGCGGACGGATATTCGAACGCGATCCCGCGTCTGCTCGCCGGCCTCCACGGTCCACGCAAGGCACTGATCGGCCCGTGGGGCCACCAGTATCCGGAGTCCGGGGTCCCCGGCCCCGCGATCGGGTTCCTCCAGGAGTGCCTGCGCTGGTGGGACCACTGGCTCAAGGGAATCGACACCGGGATCATGGACGAGCCCGTGCTCCGCGCCTGGATGCAGGAGCCGGTACCGCCCCGGCCCGCGTACGACGTTCGTCCCGGCCGGTGGGTGGCCGAGTCGTCGTGGCCACGGACGGACGACCAACGCCTGACGTACACGCTGGATGCGGGAGCACTCGTCGACCACCCGGTCGCGGAACGGCGCCTGGAGATCGACGGGACTCAACTCGTTGGTCTGGACGCCGGCGACTGGTGCCCGGGCGGCGGTGCGGCCGACCTCCCGTTGGACCAGCGGGGCGAGGATACCCGGTCGCTGTGCTTCGACACGGAGCCGCTGGCGGACCGGATCGAGATCTTCGGTTTCCCCGAGGTTACGCTCTCGCTGGCCGCGTCGCAGCAGCTCGCCACCGTGGTCGTCCGGCTGTGTGACGTCGCGTCGGACGGCTCGTCGCTACTCGTGACGCGCGGCGTGCTCAACCTCAGCCACGCCGGCGGCCACGAGGATCCTCGGGCCCTCGAGCCTGGGCGGCGCTACGAGGTCACAGTGCCGATGAACGCCATCGCGCAGGCGATCCCGGCGGGGCACCGGCTCCGCCTGGCCGTCTCGTCGTCCTACTGGCCATGGGTATGGCCGCCCCCGAAGCCGTTCGCGCTGTCGTTGTTCACCAGCGGGTCCACCCGCCTGGACCTGCCGGTGCGCACCCCCCGGGCGGAGGACGGGCAGCTGGCGACCTTTGGCGAGCCTGAGGTAGCGGCGCCGGCGCCGGTGGTGTCGCCGCCCGGCGACCCGGCCGGAAAGCGGCTGGTCGTCCGCGACCTGGCGACCGGGAAGGTGGAGATCCTGCGCAGGTCGGAGGACGACACAACGGTGACCACCACCGGGCTCGCGAAACGGCGATCCAGGCTCGAGACGTACGCGATCACTGAGGGCGACCCGCTCTCGGCCAGGGTGAGCAGCGAGACGATCTACCATCTGGCCCGCAACGACTGGTGCATTCGCATCGAGGCCCGTAGCGCCATGACGGCCGACGGCGAGAGCTTCCGCGTGACGAACACAGTCGAGGCCTTCGAGGGCGAGGTCCGTGTCTTCGCGAACACCCGCACGTTCGAGGCCCCCCGTGACCACTGCTAACCGCTGACCGACACCGAGGTGACTGTTGACTTTCGCTGGATAGAACTGCTTTCATCTCAGCGGAACACATGTGAGGCCGATCACCGGCGCGGCGGTACCGCGTGACACGAGACGGCCCCTGGCCCCCGCCATCTGCACAGTTCGAAGGTGGAACTCATGGACGCGAGCGACAACATCGGTAACCGGATCTCCGGCGGTCTGAGCCGCCGCAACCTGCTCAAGTACTCCGCGCTCGGCGTTTCCCTCGCCGGTGTGGGTTCGTTGCTGGCCGCGTGCGGTGGCGAGGAGGGGGCCGGGGCGAACATCTCGAGCAAGCTGCTGCGGATCCACCTCGACGAGGACATCTCGAACCTGGACCCGGCGTTCAACGCCGGCCACACCAACACGACCGTCCGTGCCAACATCTTCGAGCACCTGGTGACCTACCGCCCTGACAAGTTCGAGCTGGTCAACGAGTTGGCGGAGAAGTTCGAACCGTCCAGCGACGGGCTGCGCTACGACTTCACCCTGAAGAAGGGAATCCAGTTCCACGGCGGCTACGGAGAGCTGACGGCCGACGACGTCAAGTTCTCGTACGACCGCATCGCCGGCCTGACCGAGCCGAAGATCAAGTCCGCGTACCGGTCGGACTGGATTGCCTTGAAGGGCGTCGAGGTCCACGACAAGTACAGCGGGGCGATCGTGCTGAAGGAGCCGTTTGCTCCTCTGCTCGCCACGACCCTGCCAGTTGGTTCGGGTGAGATCGTGTCGAAGCGGGCGGTCGAGGAGCGGGGCGAGGCGTTCGGCACCAGCCCGATCGGCACGGGCCCGTACGAGTTCGTCGAGTGGAAGCGCAACCAGCAGGTCGTGCTCAAGAAGTTCGCAAACTATGGCGGCGCGGCCAACTACGCCGACAAGCCGCTGTGGGAGGAACTGCGGTTCGTCGTCATCGCCGAGGACAACCCGACGACTATCGCGCTGGAGACCGACGAACTCGATTTTGCTGTGCTGGGACCGACGACAGTCGCCCGGATCAAGAAGAACAACAGCTTCGAGGTCATTGAGAAGACATCGCTGCGCTACAACTGGATCGGCATCAACGCCGGCCACCCGAACTTCAAGAACAAGGACGTGCGGCTGGCGGTCATCCACGGCATCGACGTTCCCTCCATCATCGCGGGCGCCTTCAACGGCCAGTGGACGCCGGCGACCGGAATCGTCGCGCCCGGGATGCCGATCGGCTACTGGAAGGACGCGCCCGTCTACAAGCGCGATCTGGCCAAGGCCAAGGAGTTCCTGGCCAAGGCCGGCGCGCAGGGCATGAAGATCGAGATGTCGGTGTCGACCGGAACGCCCGGCGCGGCCAAGGTCGCCGAGATCGTGCAGGCCAACCTCAACGAGGTGGGCTTCGACGTGAAGGTGCTCGTCCAGGAGGGCGGTGTCTTCAACCAGGCCACGCCGGAGGCGAACGCCCAGAAGCAGCTCTTCTACATGAGCTACGCCACCAAGCCCGACCCGTCCTGGTCGACCAAGTGGTTCACCAGCGACCAGATCGGCGAGTGGAACTGGATGAACTGGGACAACAAGGAGTTCACCCGCCTGCACAACGAGGCGCTCGTCGAGATCGACCCCGCCAAGCGCAACGAGATGTACATCCGGATGCAGCAGCTCATGAATGAGGACGCGGTGGCGCTGTGGGTGGCGTGGCCGACGGCGTTCCTGGCCAAGCGCAAGGGCCTGAAGACGCCGGTCCGTCCCGACGGAGACTTCATCCCCTGGACCTTCGGCCGAGACGCCTAAGATCGCGCCGACAGTTACCGGAGACAATTAGTGGCCACGTACCTGCTCAAGCGGCTCGGCATGACGGTCGTCGTCGTGCTCGCCGTGATGACCTTTCTCTCCCTCCTCGTGCACCTGGTGCCCGGGGATCCGGTCGAGATCGTCCTCGGGCCACAGGCCACGCCGGCCCAGGTCGAGGTCGTCCGCGCGGAAATGGGGCTCGACGATCCCATCCCCGTCCAGGTGTGGGACTTCGTCGTCGGCGCCCTGCACGGCGACCTCGGCCTGGACTTCCTGTCCCGCACGCCGGTCACCCAGCTCATCGCGCAGGCTATCCCGCACACCGTGGTGCTCGCGATCACGGCGCTGGGCCTCGCGGCGCTCGTCGGTATCCCGCTCGGGGTCTACGCCGCCCGGCGGCAGAACTCGCTGGCCGACCGGGCCATGGCGCTGCTGTCGATCGGGTTCATCACGATGCCGTCCTACGTCGCCGCACTGCTGCTGCTGATCGTCTTCGCCGTCCAACTGGACGTGCTACCGGCGGTCGGCACGGGCAGCTTCGCGAACCCCCTGGACTACGCCACGCACCTGGTCCTGCCGGCGTCCGCGCTGGCGATCGCGTGGATCGGATACGTGGCGCGGCTCGTGCGCACCAGCATGCTGTCGGTGCTGGGCTCGAACTACGTGCGCACCTCCCGGGCGTTCGGCGTGCGCGACCGGATCATCTTCTACAAGTGGGCGTTGAAGAACGCCATCATCCCCACGGTCGCCGTGCTCAGCTCGGGCCTCGCCGATCTGCTCGGCGGCGCTGTCCTCGTCGAGATCATCTTCTCCCGACCGGGACTCGGGCGCCTCACCGTGGAAGCGATCTCCGAGCGGAACTTCCCGATCGTGCAAGGGGCCGTTCTGGTAATCGCGCTGTTCTACGTCCTCACGAACCTCCTCGCGGACCTGTCTTACCGGCTGGTGGACCCACGGATCCGCGTCGAGGAATCTGCGGTAGGAGCCTGACGTGACCATCGCCCCCGCTCCCGACCGGGTACCGCGCACCTCGGCGGGCCTCCGTCCGCTGCTCGGACGCCTGGTCCGGCGCCCCGCCGGCGCCTTCGGCGTGGCGGTTGTCGCCGCGCTCTTGCTCGTCGCCGTGTTCGCCCCGCACGTCGTGCCCTACGACGGAGCGACGCAGGACATCCCCAACCGGCTCCAGGGCCCCTCCGGCAGCCACCTGCTCGGCACTGACGGTCTCGGCCGTGACCTACTGTCGAGGATCCTGCTCGGCGTCCGCATCGAACTCGCCGTCGCGCTCCCCGCCGTATGCACCTCACTCGTGCTCGGACTCCTGCTCGGGCTCGTCGCCGGGTACCGGGGTGGGTGGGTGGACAACGTCGTGGTCGTGTTCATGGACACGATCCAGGCGTTCCCGTCGGTCGTGCTCGCGCTGGTGCTCGTCGCGGTGCTCGGCCCCTCGTTGACCAACCTCGTGATCGTCGTCGCCATCACCTTCGCACCGCAGTCGGCGCGGGTAACCCGGGCGTCCGTGCTCGCCCTGCGGCAGAGCCCCTTCATCGAGGCCGAACGGGCACTTGGCGCCGGCACCCTGCGGATCATCGGCGTACACGTGCTGCCCAACGTCATCGCGCCGATGTTCATCCTGCTGGCGATGAACATCCCGAGCGCCATCACGGTCGAGGCCGGCCTGTCGTTCCTCGGCATGGGCGTGCAGCCTCCGACACCTTCGTGGGGCGTCATCCTGAGCGAAGGCTTCGCGGACGTGTACGAGGCGCCGTGGGCCGTGCTCTGGACGGCACTAGCGCTCGTGCTGACCACCATCGGGTTCACGACACTCGGCGAAACCCTGCGCGACGTCTCCGATCCACGCCTTTCCGGAGCAAAGGGGTTGCGCTATGACCGATGACGGTCGCATCAAGAACGACCCGTACCTGCTTGAGGTCGACGGTCTGGACGTCACGTACCACTCGCAGGGGCGCGCCCTCGCCGCCCTGCAGGACGTGACCATCACAGCCCGGCCGGGCGAAATCATCGGCATCGTCGGGGAGTCCGGCTGCGGCAAGTCGACCCTGTCGGCCGCCCTCCTCGGACTACTGCCCCCGAACGGCGAGGTGACCGGCGGGCGGGCGCTCTACCAGGGGCGCGACCTGTTCACGCTCGGGCCGGAGGAGCGTAGGCAGCTGCGGGGCACCGAAATCTCCATGGTCTTCCAGGATCCGCTGACAAGCCTCAACCCCACGCTCACGATCGGCAGCCAAATGCTCGACGTGCTGCGCGCCCACTCCCCGACGCGGGACCGTGCGGCGGCTCGGCGCCGCATCGTCGAGATGCTGGAGCGGGTCGGCATCCCCGACCCGGCGGCCCGCCTCAGGTCGTACCCGCACGAGTTCTCCGGTGGCCAACGCCAGCGCATCATGATCGCGATGGCGCTCCTGCTGGAACCGGCACTGCTGATCGCCGACGAGGTCACATCGGCCCTGGACGTGACCCTCGAAGCGCAGATCCTCCAGTTGCTGTGCGACCTGCGCGACGAACGCGGGACCACGATCCTGTTCATCACCCACGACCTGGGAGTCGTCGCCCAGATCTGCGACCGGGTCGTGGTGATGTACGCCGGCCGGGCCGTCGAGGCGGCCGAGGTGACGGACCTGTTCGACCGCCCGCTGCACCCCTACACCGAGGCGCTGCTGGCGTCCGTCCCGTCACGACGGTGGCGAGGGTCCGAACTCCCGACAATCCCCGGAAGGGTGCCGTCCCTCGCGGAGCTTCCCGAGGGCTGCGCGTTCGCGAACCGGTGCGCGCACGCCGAACCCTGCTGCGGGGAACAGCGGCCCCGGTACGTCGAGGTGACGGGGCAGCGGGTGGGCTGCCACCTCTACGACCCAGAGTCGGGGCACGCGAATCTGCGCCAGCCGAGCGCGGCGACCACCGGGCGGAAGGAACAGCCGTGACCAACGACCATGACCGCCCGGACGCGATCGTCAGCGTGCGAGGGCTGCGAACGCACTACGTCGACCGGCAGTGGTGGTTCCAGCGCCTCCGCGGCCGCCAGCCCGGTGCCGTGCGCGCCGTCGACGGCGTCGACCTGGACATCCGCCGCGGCGAGGTGGTCTGCCTCGTGGGCGAGTCCGGTTCGGGCAAGACGACGCTGGGCCGCGCCATCCTACGACTGGCCCCCGCGACGCACGGCCAGATCTTCTTCGAGGGACGGGACATCACGGGGCTCCGGGGCGCGGAGTTCCGCCGACTGCGACCGAAGATGCAAATGATCTTCCAGGACCCGCACGGCAGCCTCTCGCCGCGGCTTCGCGTGTCGGACCTTCTCACCGAGCCGTACCGCATTCACGACGTGCCGGCAGATCAGCGCTACTCGGTCGCTGAGCTGTTGGAGATGGTCGAACTGTCGGCGACGCTCGCCGAGAAGTACCCGCACGAGCTGTCCGGCGGGCAGGCCCGCCGAATCGGCATAGCGCGCGCCCTGTCGCTGCACCCCGACTTCCTGGTCGCGGACGAGCCCACGGCCGGCCTCGACGTCTCCGCCGCGGCGAAGATCCTGAGCCTGATGCGCTCGCTGAGGGCCAGCCACGGCCTGACGTACCTGGTCATCACGCACAACCTGAGAATCGTCGACTACCTGGCCGACCGCCTGGCCGTGATGTACCTCGGCCGGGTCGCGGAGATCGGACCTGCGGAGCAGGTGCTGGACGCCCCGGCCCACCCGTACACCCGGGCCCTGCTCGACTCGGTGTCCGAGCCCGACCCGCATCGCCGGCAGGGACGGCGGCGGTTGCTGCTGCCCGGGGAGATCCCGAGCCCGAAGAACCCGCCATCGGGGTGCAGCTTCCACCCCCGCTGCCGCTTTGCCGAAGCCGTCTGCCGCGAGGTGCCGCCACTCGCCGAGGTCGATTCCCGGCACCTCGCGAGCTGTCACCTCTCGTCGAAGATCAGAGCCGCCGGAACGCCGGTGTGACAGGTACGCCGGCAGCAGATCCCGCCACGTACCAGCCGACCAGTCTTCGACGCGGAAGGACGACCTCATGCGTGTGCACCGCCTGACCACCAGCACCTACCGGCTGCCAATGTCGCAACCGTGGGACATCGACGTGACCTGCCAATACCTGATCGTGACAGAGCTGGAGAGCAGCGACGGCCTGGTCGGGCAGGGCTTCAGCTGGACCCCTCAGATCGGTGCCCTCGCCATCGAGACGATGATCGAGGAGGACTGCCGCCCGTTCGTCGAGGGCGGACCAGTGGCGCCCGAAGCCGTGTGGGACCGGTTGTGGTGGCGGCTGCGCGAGGCCGGCGCGGGTGGCATCACCACCCTGGCGATCGCCGCCGTGGACATCGCGCTCTGGGACCTGGCGGCGAAGCGGGCGGGGTCGAGCCTCGTCGACCTCATTGGACGGCAACGCGACCAGGTGCCGGTCTACGCCAGCGGCGTCAACCGGCACCTGTCCCTGGCGGAGCTCGAGGAACAGGCGCGCCGCTGGGTCGCGGCGGGACACACCCGATTCAAGATCAAGGTCGGCCGGCCCGAGCTGGACGAGGACATCGAACGGGTCGCCGCGGTACGCCGCATCATCGGGCCCGACCGAGTGCTCATGATCGACGCGAACCAACTGTGGGACGTCCCCGCCGCCCGCCGCGCGGCGAAGGCCCTGTCCGCCTTCGACATCCACTGGCTGGAGGAGCCACTACCCGCCGATGACACCCAGGGGTACGCACACCTGCGTCAGGCGATCGACATCCCCATCGCCACGGGGGAGAGCCTCTACACCGAACGCCAGTTCCGGGATCTGCTCGCTGCCGGCGGATGCGACTTCGTCCAACCCAACGTCTGCCGCGTCGGCGGGATCACCCCGTTCCTTCGCGTCGCCCGGCTCGCCCGGACCTTCGACATCCCCGTCATGCCGCACCTGCTGCCGGACATCTCGGGACAGCTCGCGCTCTGCCTGCCCCTGCCGGCGCTGGTCGAGGACATCGACTCTGCATCACTTGACGCGCTCGGCGCGCTGTCCCGGCCCAGCGGGGTCACCCTGACCAGCGACGGATTGCGCGCCGCGACGCCACCCGGGCATGGGCTGGCCTTCGCCACCGACCGCCTGACGCGGGTGACGAGAACCTCCCGCTCATGACGCGGACGCTGACCCACGCGGCATGACCGACGGCGCCCGACACCGAACAACGCTCACTGAGAAAGGTGTGCGATGAATCCAGACCAGCAGGACACCCGTCCGCCAACGCATCAGCTTGACCCGGAGGCGGTGGTGCGCGAACTCCTCGACTGCGGCATCACCCACGTGATCACCGTCCCCGACTACGTCATGCTGTCGGTCTACCGCGCCTTGGAGGCGAAGCCGGCAACGCACCCGCAGCTGATCTACACGTGCACGGAGGACGAGGCCGTGACCATGGCGGCCGGCTTGCACATCGGCGGAGCACGTCCAATGGTCATGATGCAGAACCAGGGCCTCTACGCCTCGCTCAACGCGGTTCGCGCCGTGGGTATCGACGCGCGCCTGCCGCTGTTCATGATGATCGGGCAGTTCGGGCGGGAGTACGCCAACCTCGGCAGGTCGCGGCAGGAGTCCACACGGCCGTTGGTCCGCAATTGCGAGCGCATTCTCGACGCTCTCGACATTCCGTACTTCGCATGCGAGCGACCGGAGGACGTCGGCAACGTGGGCAAGGCGTATCGACTGTCACAGGAGCGGCAGTGGCCCTGCGCGACACTCATCGGCACGTACACCGCCTGGCCCGGCGCTCCGACGAGCGATGGCGATGGTGCGGGCGGTGCGCCCGACGCGGCACAAGTCCACGACGCGAAGCGCTGACAGGGGGTCAGGACAATGGCAATGAGCACCGCCCAAGCGGCGTCTGTGATCGCGGCCCACCGGCCGCCGGACGCCGTCGTCATCTCGACAATGTCTTCGCTGCGGCATTTCCCGCGGCTGTCCCCGAGCCCGCTCAACCTGAGTTGCGTGCCGCTGATGGGAGGTGCGTCGGCGCTTGGCCTGGGAATCGCCATTGCGCAACCAAACCGAAGCGTGCTCCTGCTCGACGGGGACGGGAGCCTGCTCATGCAACTCGGGTCGCTGGTGACGGTGGCCGGGGTCCAGCCGAGGAACCTCTACCACTTCGTCTTCGACAACGGTGTCTGGTTTGAGGGCGGCGCCAACTTCGCGTTACCCGCTGCGGACCGGATCAGCTGGACGGGACTAGCGACCGCCGCTGGCTACGCGGCGACGTACAGCTTCTCCGACGCCGCCGCACTCGCCTCCGACCTTGACACTGTTCTAGCCGCCGCCGGACCGTGCCTGATCCGGTTGGACATCGACAAGGACGCCGCGGACCGGACGCAGTGGTCGGGCGTCAACCTTCAAGAGGAGACCCCTGACTCGCAGTTCTCCCGGATGGGCGACGAGGCCCGCACCGTGATGCGCGCCCTTCAGCAGAGCCAGGTGGGGCAGGCATGAGCAGCACAGCGACACAGGCACCGCACGCACAGGGCGTTCTCTCCGCCCTCGTGACGCCGTACCAATCCGACGGAAATCCGGATGAGACCGCGCTGGCCGCTCTGATCGACTTCCAGATCAGCCACGGCGTCGACGGCCTGTTCATCCTCGGTACCTCGGGGGAGGGGCTCCTGCTCTCGCCGGATGAGCGCAAGGCCTTCACCGAGACGGCGCTCAAACTTGTCTCGTCCCGGGTGCCCGTAGTCGTGCACTGCGGTGCCGCGGACACCGCAACGGCGGTGGAGCTTGCCCGCCACGCGGCCGGGTGCGGAGCTACCGCACTCGCGTCGCTACCACCACTGTTCTTCCCGTACACGCCGGAATCCCAGCTGACGCACTTCACCCGCATCGCGGAGGCTGCGCCCGACTGTGCCCACTACGTGTACGACAATCCGGAGCGGACCGGCTACGCCCTGGGCCCGGATCTCGTGATCAAAATGATTCGCGAGATCCCCAACCTGCGCGGGCTCAAGGACACCGGGGACTCGCTCGCCCGGATCACCACCTACCTGTCCCAGCCCGATCCGCCGATCGTGTACACAGGGAACAACGTTCTGCTGCTGGGAGCCCTGACGATGGGCGCCGCGGGCGCGGTGTCGACATTGGCCAACGTGGTTCCCGAACTGTTCGCGGCCATCGTTTCCGCGCACCGCCAGGAACGCCTCGCCGAAGCCCGGGACCTGCAGCTCACCGTCGCGCGGTTGCAGGCCGCGACGGCCGGGCTGCCCTACATCGCGTCCGCGAAACACCTGCTTGACCAGCGCGGGCTACCCGGCGGAGCACCCCGGTCCCCGCTGCCGGCCCTGTCACCCGAGCAACGCGCGACGCTCGAGGCCAGGCTGGCCGCTGACCCTGCGCTGCTGACCTGGCTGCAACCGGTCGACTGACCCCCGATGCCCGAGCCGTATCCGCGCCGACCCGCTCCGGCGACCGCCGTGCCGGCGACGCCCCATCCATGGGAGGCAAGATGACAAGGCTGGACGGCGAGTGGCTGCTCACCGGAGCCGCTGGGCAGATCGGTGGAATTCTGCGTACCGGGCTACGCTCCGTCGTGCAGGGTTTGCGGCTACTTGACATCAAGCCGTTGACCGCCGACTCGCCCAGCGAACGCGTTTACCGCCTGGACCTGCAGGACCTGACCGGCCTCACCGAAGCGATGGCCGGCGTCCAGGGCGTCATCCACCTCGCCGGCATAGCCGACGAGGCCGACTTCCGGGACCTCATCGAGGTCAACATCGTCGGTACCTACCACGTGTTCGAGGCGGCCCGGCGGGCAAACGTCGGGCGCGTCATCTTCGCCAGCAGCAACCATGTCACCGGCTCCTACCCGACGGGAGTACCGGTCGGTCCGGACATGGCGGTACGCCCGGACGGGTTCTATGGCGTCAGCAAGGCTGCGGGCGAAGCAGTGGCCAGGCTCTACGCCGACAAGTTTGGCATTGAGGTGGCGTGCCTGCGCATTGGAAGTTGTTTGCCTCGTCCGACCGAGCCTCGACACCGCCATACCTGGCTCAGCCCCAGAGACGCAACGGCCGCCTTCGTCGCGGCGATGGCAGCCCCCGATCTCCGATACACGACCTTTTATGCCGTCTCCGCAAACGAACTGGGATGGTGGGACCATGAGCCCGGTCGCGCTCTCGGCTACCACCCGAGCGAGAACGCCGAGTGCCACCCGCCTGGGTCGACCTGGGAGCCGGCCACGGACAGCGTCCAAGGCGGCGTCCTCGCGACGCCGGCCTACACCCTCGACAGACAGCGCCCCATCCGCACTAAATTCACGAGATCATGAGATTTTGGACATTAAGGGCGGCCGGATCGTGTCGCTACGCCTATCTGGATTCCGGCGGCTGTGCAACGACCGTTGGGGGTGCGGGTTGGGAGCAAGGGGTGCACTGAACGGCGCCGAACTGCATCGAACAACAGCCGACGGCCCGCAACGGCACCCGCTCCGCACCTCGACCAGGGCATGGATGGAGCCTCCCGCGTCGCTCCGTCCCTGTCGGTGGTGCACCCAAAGCGGGATACCGCGAAGGCGTGCTTGCAGTGTATGTCCGTCCAAGACCTTCAGAGCTACGTCATTGGCGCGCCGCTGGCGAACGTGGTGAAAAGAATCTCGGGTTTGTGAATGCGTCTCAGAGCTGATCATGTCGTGGACGCTGCGCGCCCTTGAGCCGCTACGTAGCTCAATCGCCCTCACCCGGCTCCGAGATCCCCCGACCACTCGGCACACCGCCCGTACGCGGAAGGACTATCAGCATGAGCACCCTGGGTACCGAACCCGCCCGCATCACACATCTCATCGGCGGCCGCTGGGATGGCACCTCCGGACGGACCAGCGAGGTCTTCAACCCGGCGTCCGGGGAGGTGACCGGCCGTGTCGACCTGGCATCCGCGGACCTCGTAGGCGACGTCGTGGCCACGGCCCGGACCGCGTGGGAGGGTTGGGCCGACACGTCGCTGGCCAAGCGAACGCAGGTACTTTTCGCCTTCCGGGAGCTTCTCAACGCCCGAAAGCAGGAGATCGCCGCGCTGATCACCGCCGAGCACGGCAAGGTGCTCGACGACGCGCTCGGCGAGGTGACGCGGGGCCTGGAGGTCGCCGAGTTCGCCTGCGGGATCCCGCAGCTGCTGAAGGGTGGGTTTACCGAGAACGCCTCCACCAAGGTGGACGTGTACTCGCTCCGGCAGCCGCTCGGCGTCGTCGCCGTGATCTCCCCGTTCAACTTCCCCGCCATGGTACCGCTGTGGTTCATCCCCATCGCCATCGCCTGCGGCAACGCGGTGGTCCTGAAACCCAGCGAGAAGGATCCGTCGGCGGCCGTGGCCGTGGCCCGGCTCTGGCGCGAGGCCGGTCTTCCCGACGGCGTGATGAACGTGGTGCACGGCGACAAGGAAGCCGTCGACGCGCTGCTGACCCACCCTGACGTCAAGGCCATCTCGTTCGTCGGCTCCACCCCGATCGCCCGGTACGTCTACGAGACCGCGACGGCGCACGGCAAGCGGGTCCAGGCCCTCGGCGGCGCCAAGAACCACATGCTGGTCCTGCCCGACGCGGACCTCGACCTGGCCGCGGACGCCGCGATCAACGCGGGCTTCGGTTCCGCCGGCGAGCGCTGCATGGCGATCTCGGCGCTCGTCGCGGTCGACACCATCGCCGACGAGCTCATCGAAAAGATCACGGACCGGATGCGCAAGCTGCGCACCGGCGACGGCACCCGCGGATGCGACATGGGGCCACTGGTCACCAGCGTGCACCGCGACAAGGTGGCCGGCTATGTGGAGGCAGGCGTCGATGCGGGCGCGACCCTGGTCGTCGACGGGCGCAAGGACGAGTTCGACGGCGGCGACCAGGGCTTCTGGCTCGGGCCGACCCTCTTCGACCACGTCACCCCGCAGATGTCCATCTACCGCGACGAGATCTTCGGCCCGGTGCTGTCCGTCGTTCGCGTGAAGTCCTACGAGGAGGGGCTGAACCTTATCAACGCCAACCCGTACGGCAACGGCACCGCCATCTTCACCAACGACGGCGGCGCGGCGCGGCGCTTCCAGAATCAAGCGGAGGTCGGCATGGTCGGCATCAACGTGTCGATCCCGGTGCCGGTGTCCTACTACTCGTTCGGTGGGTGGAAGGACAGCCTCTTCGGCGACACCCACGCCCACGGCATGGATGGCGTCCACTTCTACACCCGCGGCAAGGTCGTCACCTCGCGCTGGCTCGACCCGAGCCACGGTGGGCTCAACCTGGGCTTTCCGCGAAACGACTGAGATCCTCCACAGCCCGGCGCCGGTGGCAAAATGACGGGCGACATCGGTCACTGGCCGACCTGCCCCGATCAGATCCAGGATCTTGCGCCGAAACTCCGGGGGATACAGTAGCCGCGCCGCGCCGCGTCACGCTCTCTGACGGCCGGGTGACATCAGAATTCACCAACGCGATTTTGGAGAACCCGCGGCAGACCACCGCCGATCTGCCGTCGCGGCTAGCCCCGAGACCGGGGAGCGAATTGGGAGCAGCGGGGTGCGCTGAACGGCCTTCAACTGCGTCGAACAGCACTGAACTGCGCTGAACAGCACGGGCCCGACCTGCAGTTTTACGTCTTCCCTTGTCAGACGCATCGCAGCGTCCCGCTTCACACGGAGTGCTCAACGACTTTGACCAGACGGCAACTGCTGTCTATCTGGCCTGGTGGGGGAGTGTGAGCAGGCCAGGGCGGTAACGACCGTGCGGGGCGGCCGGGCGTTGCGTTGGGAGCAGATTGGGTGCAGGCCGGCTAAGTGGTCACCGCAGCGAAGAGGTCACCCGGCCGTACCGCAGTCAAGCCGCTGGGCAGCAACGACGCGCGCTTCGAAGCGCTTGACCTCCCAGTGACGTCCGAAGTGGTCACCTGTCGCTGCTCCCAACACGGCTAGCGCCGCCCGACACCTCCGGCCGTCGAACTTCGCCTCGGCGCCCCGGGTAGGAATAGACGAGCGTCGTTCAGGTTGGCTTCATGGAGCGCGCCGGCGTGCCGTTATTTGGGACGATGATCCCACGGGTAACGCCCTGACCAGGCCCTTCTGGCTGGAGACCTCTTCGGCGTCCCTGAAGTGGTCGCGAGGATGCATTGGCCGGGCTCGGCCCTCCATCACCCGAGAAATTGGGCCTCGGGCGCCAATCCTGTTGTGAGGGCGTGACTGGCGATCAGGTCGCACTCGATCTCGAGCAGTTGGGTCGGGGAGCAGCCCGGCAAGCCTGCCCAGGAGCTTTCGAGGGGTTGGCTGAACGCGGCGCGCTGCCGGTGGCCTTCACGTTGGCTCTTGGCGACATGAGCGGCCAGTCGGGCCCGGATCAGCCCTTGGCCGATGTACACGAGGCGCGTCTGGCCGGGGCGGCGGATTCGGTAGACGCCCACCATGGGCTCCGTCACCGTTCCGGAACTCCAGGAGCTCCAGGGAAGCTCGGCCCAGTCACACCCCGTCGGAGCGCGACCAAGGTCAAGAACTGGTCCCTGGTCGGCAGGCCGGGAAGCGCGAGAGTCCTGGTAACCGCGTGCCCGGCGGCCTGCCCTCACGAGCGCCGCGTTGTTACCTGTGGACTTGACCCACCCGTCCGGCATGCGTCCAAAGTTGGCCGTCGGCGAGCGACCGAATCGCGCTCGGTGCTGCGAAAGCACCACACACTCCGCCATCTTGCGTACCCTGACGTCCCCGGCGAACTCCGCAATGGAGAACTCGAAACTGGCGCCGCCGGCGGTGCGCATGACCCACAGGCAGGGAGCGGCCGTATGCGGGTCGTTGTACGGCATCTCCTCTCGATAGAGAACGCATAGCTGATTGAGTCGGCGTCGCAGCTCAGCGGTCTGCCCGACGTAGGCGAGGGCGCCTTCACCGATGCGCCTCACCTGGTACAGCCCCGGGCCTCTTGGCACTTGCAGGCGAGCGGCCCGATCGCCGAGCGGAAGCCAACCGCTCCAGGCGAGGGCCCGCGTGGTCCGGCTCGAACTCAAAGTCGGCCACTTGCACGGAAATGGTCAGAGGCCCCTCGCACCTGCTGGATCCAGAACGCCTCTCGGGCCTGCTTCGAGGCACCCTTCTGGAGTAAACCCATGTCCTGCGCGAGCTGATAGAAGCCTGGGCCGGCGTCGTTCGCATCAAGGTAGATCACCAGCGCCGACATCATCGCCCCTACAACCGGATACGTCTCCTGGACAATCCGGCCCAGCAGAAAGCCCATCGCAGCACGCTCGGCCTGCTCCGAGAAGTCGAACGCCGGGCAGCCCGTACGCCGCGCCAGCGTCACGCTCATCTCGGTGTAGGACGTGTCGCGCTCCATCAACGCCCGCTCGCGCAGGAACTGCTTGCCCGCGCGCACCAGTACCTCCCACTCGTCATCGTGACGACCGTACGCCGACACGCGATCCGGTAGTTGTTAAGTCAAAATGAGACGGTCTGTGTCTGTTGGGCTGGCTGGTTGATCCACGCTTGGTCGGGGAGTTTGGGTGCGCGGGGCCGGTGGTTGAACCTGTCCGGGTGCGCAGCGTGAGCTGCGTCGAGGGTGGCCTGGCGTTGCTCGCGGATGTGGCTGGCAGTGCCGTAGTGCACCGATGCTGGGGTATGCCAGCCGATCCCGGAATGCCGGTGTTCGTGATTGTAGGCGGTGAAGAAGCCGTCGCAGAAAGCTCGTGCGTCCGCGAGGGATCCGAACCTCTCCGGGAAGTCCGGCACGTACTTCATGGTTTTGAACTGGGCCTCGGAGTACGGGTTGTCGTTCGAGGTCCGGGGCCGTGAATGCGAACGGAGCACACCGAGATCAACAAGCATTTCCGATACCGGCTTCGATGTCATGGCGCCGCCGCGGTCGGCATGGATGGTGTGCGGCTCAATCCCGTTTCGCAGGACCGCCTCGGCGAGGAAATCGCGGGCCACGACCGCGTCCTCGCCGGCGGCGACGAGCCAACCGGTGATGTAACGTGAGTAGATATCGATGATGACGTAGCACTTGAACCAGACGCCTTTGACTGGTCCTTTCAACGCGGTGATGTCCCAGGACCACACCTGACCGGGGCCGGTCGCGACCAACTCGGGGCGCACCCGCGGCGGGTGACTGGCCAGCCGGCGTCGTTCCCGGCTCTGCCCCGCGGCACGGGCGATCCGATACATCGTGGACATCGAGCAGTGGTAGCGGCCCGCATCGAGTTCCCTCGCCCAGACCTGCGGGATCGCCAGATCGGCGTAGGCGGGCGAGTTCAGCAGGGCCAGGACCTGGTCACGTTCGGCGGTGCTGAGCGCCTGCGGCGGTGGGGTCCGCGGCAGCCATGGTCCGTGCCGTGGTCCACGAGGCTTGGCCTGGCGGTAGTAGGTCGCCCGTGATGTTCCGGTCAGCGCGCACGCACGTTGCACCGGCATCCCGCCATCACGGAGTTCCGCGAAGACTGCGGTCAAGATTTCTTCGGCGGGCTGTCGATGTCCGCGCTCTCGGAGAGTTCTTCCAAGAGCGCGTGTGCTTTTCCCATAATATCGAGGGCCATGCGGGTCTTTTTCAGATCCGCTTGGAGTTTCTCGTTCTGCCGGCGTAGCTTCTCCAACTCCAACTGCTCGGCCGACTTCTTCACCCGCTGCCCCGCAGGAATCGTTGCGGCATCCTCCTTCCGGCCGCCCGGGTTACCGAGCACTCCGGCGTCACGAGCTCGTGTCCATTCGATGATGTGAGACGAGTACAAACCCTCCCGGCGCAGGATCGCGCCTTTCTCACCGTTCGGGGCGTTCTCGTACTCGGCGACCATCGCGAGCTTGTACTCCGAGCTGAAAACCCGCCGGGACGGCTTCGGCGCCGGATCGACCCCGCCGCCGGACGCCGACTGCTTGCCAGATGAGGTGGACACGTACACAAGGATCTCCGATCCCCGTCCTCTGGTCAGCACCCCCCACTCACACGGGGTGTCTCAGACCATCCTGACCAAGAGGGGTTCGCCTTCCTGCCGTATCGCGATTGGAGGCCTCGACCCGATGAGGCATCCCGAGTCCGATGGCTTCGGGACCCCCAACACGCTGGTATGTGGTATGTGCCGGGGGAAGCAAAGTAGGTGGAATCGGCCGTGCGGTTGAAGGCGGCGTTGGACAGCTCGCCGATGTCGCCGCCCACCACGATGACGTCGACGTCGTTGCTGCCTGTGGTCATTGCCTGGTCTTTCTCTCAAGCAAGAATCGCGCCCGGTCAGAGCCACCGCGGCAGTTCGGGCGCGGGCTCCTCGCCGGTGCTGGTGACGCCGGGCGCCGGGCGGCCGGAGAGGTACGCCGTGAGGCCGGCGAGGGTGCCGGTCACCGGGGTGGAGCCGCCGACGGCGGAGACGGCCCACTTGCCGCGGTGATCGGTGGCTGTGAGGGTGAGCGCGGGACCGTCGCCGGCGGCGGACCGCTTTGCGGCAATGTCGTCGAGCAGGGCGGCGAGGAAGTCCGCTGGCAGGTCGTCGAAGCCCACCCCGGCGCCGAGGTCGACGGCATGGATCATGACCTCGCGGGCCCGCATCCACGGGATCTCCTCGGCGGTGACGGTGCGGCCCTGGGCGGTGCGGACCTGCCGGCGCCACTGCTGCTCGTCCAGCCCAGCCAGCCGCGCGTGGAGGGTCGCGGCGGCCCGCGCCGCCCAAGCCCGCAGCTCGGCCGCCGGCCGCGTGGCGCCGGCCTCGATGTCCGCGTCGCGCTGCTGCGGCGAGGAGTACATCGGCGTCTCCTCGCCGGTGCGCGCCCAGTGTGCCAGGTTGACCAGCGCGTCGGCGTTGGCGGCGATGTGGGCCAGCAGGTGCTTGCCGGTCCAGCCGGCAAGTGCGGTCGGCTGGTCCAGCCGGTCGTCCGGCAGGGCGGCCAGGGCGGCGGAGAATGTCTTGCTGCCCTGAGCCATCCAGCGCAGGCTGTCCGCCCGGGTACGGTCGGCGACCATCAGGCAACCGACTCGGCTACGGCCTTGGCCTCGGACCGGCCCAGTCCGGTGATCTCGGTGGTCAGGACGCTGCCGTCGGCGAGGTACCGGGCGGGCTTGCGGGCGTGGCCTACCCCACCGGGGGTGCCGGAGGCGATGACGTCGCCCGGGTTGAGCGTGACGATCGTGGAGATGTACCGCACCAGGGCGACAGGGTCGAACACGAGATTCGAGGTGTCGGCCTGCTGCACGACCTCACCGTCGACGGTTCCGGTCAGGGTGAGCGAGGGTCGGGTGCCGCCGGGCAGTTCGTCGGGGGTGACCAGGTACGGGCCGAAGGGCGTGGTGGCCTCCCACGTCTTGCCCTGCAGCCACATGTGGGTGCGGTACTGCCAGTCGCGCATGGTGACGTCGTTGAGGACGGCGAACCCGGCAATCGCCTCACTGGCCTCGGCGTCGGTGGCGCGGCGTACGGTCCTGCCGATGACGATCGCGAGTTCGGCCTCCCAGTCGACCTGGTCGGACTCCGATGGAAGCCGGATCTCGTCGTAGGCACCGATGAGCGCCTCGGGGTACTTGGCGAACAGGGTCGGGTACTGGGGAAGGTCCCGCCCCATCTCGAGGATGTGGTTGCGGTAGTTCAGACCGACACAGATGATCTTGCCTGGGCGGGGCACGACCGGCGCGTAACCGACGGCCTGAACCGCGGGCCGCTCCGTCCGGGCCGCGTGCTCGGCCCAGTCCGGCCGGGCCAGCAGCTCGCCGACGTCGGCGAGGCCGAGGTCGACCAGCCTTTCTCCCTGCATGCGGACGGCTCGGGTGGCGCCGTCGGCGGTACGGATGGTGGCGAGCTTCATGCGTTCTGTCCTTCCGGGTGGACGCGGTCCAGGTGCAGCGCCTCGAGGATTGGGCTGTCGCTGAATCGGAAGAGATCAAGAGCAGCCGAGTCGGAGTCGGACGCCGAGGCCTCGGACCTGGCCGAGAACGGCACCCAGGAGGGGACGACGAAAAGGTCGCCGCGGCTGACCGACCAGGACGCGTTGCCGACCGTGACCCGTCCGCTGCCGTCGAAGACCTGGTAGACCGAGGAGCCGACCTCCCGGCGGGGCACCGTCTCGGCGCTGCGGCGGATGCGGTGCATCTCCGCCCGGATGGTCGGCAGCACGTCGCCCCCGCTGGTGGGGTTGACATAGCGGACCGCCGCGTGACCCGGCTCGACTGTCCCGGCGTGACCCTCGGCCTCCAGTTCGAGCTGGTCGGTCAGCGCCCGGTCGGTGTCCACCCACCGGTAGGCCAGCAGCGGGGTGCCGGGCCGCGGGCCCGGGGCCGAGACGGGGCGCAGGCCGGGGTGGCCCCAGAGCCGCTCGGAGCGGGAGCGTTCGGGCGTGGTGCGCTCGGCCGGGCTGATTTCGTCACGGCCGAACTCGAAGAACTGCGACTCGGTGAGGTACTGGAACGGGATGTCCAGGCCGTCGATCCACGCCATCGGCTTATCTGCCGCGTTGTGGTGGGCGTGCCAGTTCCAGCCCGCCTGCGGTAGGAAGTCCCCGCGGCTCATGGCCACCGGATCGCGGCCGACCACGGTCCAGACCCCCTCGCCTTCGACGACGAAGCGGAAGGCGTGCTGGGTGTGCCGGTGCTCCGGGGCGTCCTCGCCCGGCATCAGGTACTGGATCGCCGCCCACAGCGTCGGCGTGGCGAACGGGCGGCCGCCCAGCGCCGGGTTCGCCAGCGCGATCGCCCGCCGCTCCCCGCCGCGGCCGACCGGGACCAGGTGCCCGGCCCGATCCGCCAGGGCCACCAGGCTCTCCCACCGCCACAGATGGGGGACAGCCTTGGACCGCGGACGCGGCGGCATCAGGTCCCCGATCTCCGTCCACAACGGAACCAGGAGCTCCTGCTCGAAGCCGCGGTACAGCTCCTCGAGCGACGCCGACGGCGTCGGCTGATCCGGCGAGTCGACCACGGTGAGGCGCACCGGCGACGTCACGGTGTCGGTCATCTCTGGCTCCTTCTCAATGGCATAGCTGGGCGGTCACCCGCGTCGTCGATTCCCAAGCCTCTATGCGAGCAGCGCGGCAGCTCGGACAGTGGATCGTGCCGGCACCAGATCAGTCGCCGGTGCGCAGGGCCTCCGGTGAGAAGCCGGCGATCTCCTTGTAACGCCGCGAGATCGCCTCCAGCTCGCCCTGGCTGATCACATCCTCGATGCGATCGAACGGTTGGTCCTTGGTGCGTTCCCACACCTCGCGGATGATCACGTCGGGCGGTGTGCTGCGGTTGGTGCGCACCACCTGGGCGGTGGCCGGCAGCCGCTGGTCTGAGTACGCCTGGAGAGCTGCCTGCGGGTCGCCGATGGTCGACAGCGACCGGCGCAGCACTCGCGCGTCGATAATCGCCTGTCCGGCCCCGTTGGACCCGCGCGGCACCATCGGGTGTGCCGCGTCGCCGAGCAGCGTCACCCGGCCGAAGGTCCAGCGGTCCAGCGGATCTTGGTCGACCATCGGGTACTCCAGCACCTGTTCGGTGCCGCGCAGCATCGCGGGCACGTCGAGCCAGTCGAAGTGCCAGTCCGCGAAGGCGCCGACGAAGTCCTCGAGCTGGCCCTGGCGGCCCCAGTCGCGCTCGACCTGGCGCGGCGTCTCGATCTCCGCGACCCAGTTGATGAGCTGGCTTCCCTGCCCGTCGACGTTGTCGCGAATCGGGTAGATGACCATCTTGCCGTGGTCCAGCCATCCAGCGCGGATCATGCTTGCGCCGGTCAGGATCGGCCGTCCGACCGTGGTGCCGCGCCACATGTTGATGCCGGAGTACCGCGGCAGCCCTTCGTCGGGGTGCAGTTGCGCGCGGATCGCCGAATGGATCCCGTCGCAGGCTACTACGGCACTCGCCGCAACAGTGGGCAGCTGCGCGCCGGTGCTGGAGCTGCGGAACTGCACCTGCGCGCTCCGGTCGTCCTGGGTCACACCGGTACAGCGGTGGTCCAGTACAACACCGTCCGGACCCAGCCGCTCGCGTACCGCCTGCAGCAATACCTGCTGCAGGTCGCCCCGGTGGATGGAGAACTGCGGGTAGTCGTATCCCGCGAACCGACCGCTCGGCTCCCGGTAGATGAGCTGACCGAACCGGTTGTAGAAGACGGACTCGCGGGTTGTCACCGCGACCCGTGCGAGCTCGGGCTCCAGGCCCAGCTGGCACATAACCCTGGAGGCGTGCGGCAGGATGTTGATGCCCACGCCGAGTGGGCGGATCTCGGGTACGGCCTCGTAGACGCGGCACGGGATGCCGGCGTCGTGCAGTTCGAGGGCGAGCACCAGGCCACCGATTCCGGCGCCGATGATGAGCACGTCGTCGCCGCTGCGGATTGCGCTCACTCTTTTTCCTCTCGGCAGACGTTGAGGCACTCGCCGAGGCCTTCGACGACGGTCAGTAGGGTCTGCCCGGGTGCCAGGAAGACCTTTGGGTTGCGGGCCGCGCCGACCCCGCCGGGCGTGCCGGTGGCGATCAGATCGCCCGGGCGCAGCGTGGTGAACTGGCTGATGTAGGCGACGGTGGTCGCGGGGTCGAAGAGCAGGTCCGAGGTGCGGCTGCGCTGCATGACGACGCCGTCGACCTCGCAGCGCAGCTCCAGGTCCCGGGCATGGTCGATCTCGTCGGGCGTGACCAGGAACGGCCCAACCGGCGTGCTGCGCTCGAACGCCTTGCCCTGCAGCCACTGGGTGGTCCGCCACTGCCAGTCCCGCATCGAGACGTCGTTGACGACTGTGTAACCGGCGATGGCTTCGCGGGCCTGTTCGGAGGTAGCCCGGCGCAGCGGGGTGCCGATGACGACGCCCAGCTCGGCCTCCCAGTCGACCTCAGCGCTCGTGGCCGGCAGTACGACCTCGTCCCGAGCGCCGATGAGCGTGTCGGCGAACTTCGCGAACAGCGTGGGGTGCTCGGGCAGGTCGCGCCCCATCTCGAGGATGTGCGTGCGATAGTTCAGCCCGACGCAGATAATCTTCGATGGACTGGTGACGACCGGGGCGAAATCGACGTCCTCGACGGGTACCGGCTCGCCGGCCGGCCGGATCCGATCGATGTCCTGCAACTCAGCCGCGGCGAGCAGCGCGCCCACGTCCTGATAGCCGAGCGGGACGACGACATTGTTCTCGACCCGGGCTGCTCGAGTGCCCATAGCCGTTCGGATGGTGGCCAGACGCATTGCTTCAGGTGCCTCCTTGGCAGGAACGGTTCAGATCTGGGCGGCCGGCTCGGCCGATGCAGCGGATTCCGCGGCGGGGGGAGACCATGCGGCCCGGACCTCCGCGACGGTGACGACCGGCCCCAGGTAGGACCGGAACTCGTTGACGGCGCAGTCGTGCCGGGCCCGGCTCGTGGCCGCGGCGGCGTCGGCAACCAGTACCGGCTGGAAACCCCGGGCGAGCGCGTCGAAGCCGGTCGCCCGTACGCACAGGTCGCTGGTCACCCCGGCGAGCAGCACGACGTGGCGACCGCGCGCCCGCAGGGACAACTCCAGGGAGGTGTACGCGAAGCCGGAGTACCGATGCTTGACGACGACGCGCTCGTTGTCCGCCGCGGAGATGCGGTAGGGCTGCGCCCCCCATGAGCCCTGCCAAACGATCGGGTGATGTCTCGGGTCGAGCAGGTTGCCGGCGTCACCCCGGGCCAACCACTCGGGCGTGTCCGTCCAGTCCGAGTGCTCCGTGCGCACGTGCAGGCACGGGACCCCGGCGGCCCGGGCCACGTCGAGCAGCGCGGAGATGGCATCCACGGCGGGGGCGACTTGGCTCATGTCGCCACCCGCCCGGGCGAGCGCCCCGTCCGGGTCGCAGTAGTCGTTCTGCACGTCGACGACCACCAGCGCGCAGCGGGACACCGGCAACACTTTGGCGACCTTCAGGCTCACTCAGCCGCCCCGGGGGCAACCAGTGTGTCCAAGTCGATCTTGCCGTTGGACAGGCCGTACTTGCCCATCTTCTCGGCCATGAAGCGCAGCGAGTCCAGGTCGCACTTGGGCTGCCACACCGGCAGGATCATCTTCTGTGCGGCGTCGGGGGAGACCTTCTGCAGCGTGGGCAGGGCGGTCCGGAACGCGGCAGGGTCGGATGCGATGGCCTCGGCGGTGGCTGCGACGCCCTTCTGGAAGGCTTCCACCACCTTCGGCTGCTCCTTGACGTACTTGGTGGAGGTGACGAACGAGCCGATCTGCAGGCTGGGCTTGGACTCTACGTAAGGCCACAGCACCGGCTGGAATCCCTGCTGGCGACCAAGCGACACGAACGGCTCGATCTCCCAAGCGGCGTCCACCCGTCCGGCGGCCAGCGTAGCCAGCATGTCGGGGAAGCCGACCTCGACGAACTGGATGCCGGAGGTGTCGACGCCGCGACCCTCGAGGGAGGCCTTGATCGTGACGTCGCCGATGTTCTTCAGGGTGTTGACCGCGATCTTCTTGCCGGCGAGGTCCTTCGCCGAGGTGATCGGGCTGCCGTTGGCTACGAGCACAGCGGAGAAGTCCGCGTCGGCCTTGTCGGTGGCGAACGTGCCGGGAGCGACGAGGGAGATCGGCAGGCCCTTGCTGGACGCGAGCAGAACGCTCGTGGTGTTGGAGCCACCGAACTGGTAGTTGCCGCTGACAACACCCGGGATGACGGCGGCACCGCCGGCCGCGGTGTCGATCTCCAGGGCCAGCCCCTGCGCCTTGAACAGGCCCTTCTGCTCGCCGTACTCAAGGAAGGCGGCGGGGACGCCGGCGGTCTCAGCGATCTTGATGGCGGTGGGTTTGCTGCTGTCCGGCACTGTCTTGGACGAGCCGCCGCTCGACGCACCGCAGGCGGCGAGCAGCAGGCAGATTGTGGACGACGCGGCAAGGCGCAACGAAGAGTGCATGGCTTCTCCTGGTCGGGTGCCTGAGTCCCGCCACCGTAGCGACCGTGTTGCGGGTGATGGAACAAGTCCAACGTGTTTTTCTGCTGGCCAGAACAATGGCCGGTCACATATGGTCCCGTCATGCCGAACCGCGGGGACAAGCCTCTCCCTCCGTACGCCATCGAGTCCGTCGACAAGGCGCTGCGGTTGATCCTCCTCATGCGGGACAGAGGGGAGGTCCGCGTGACCGACGTCAGCGACGAGCTGGGTGTCGCCAGGTCCACCGCGCACCGGTTACTCATGACGCTGGTCCACCACGGGTTCGCTCTCCAGGACACGGCGTCCCGGTCGTACCGGGCCGGGCGGGCCCTGGTCGAGATCGGCCTGGCCGCAGTCGGCGAGCTGGACGTGCGCCGCAAGGCCCGGCACCACATGGAGCGACTGGCGGCCGAGTTGCGCGAGACCGCCAATCTCGTGGTGCTCGAGGGCGCCGCCGTCCGCTTCATCGACGGCGTGGAGGCCGACCAGGCGCTGCGCGTCACCTCCCGCACCGGGGCGCTGGTGCCGGCGCACGCCACATCCGGCGGCAAGATGCTGCTCGCCGAGCTGACCGACAGCGAGCTGGAGGAGCTGTATCCCAGGGGGTTCAGCCGAATCACCGACCGCACGTTGACCGACCTGGCGGCGCTGCAGGAAGAACTCGCGGACGCGCGCCGGCTCGGTTATGCGATGAACCGGGGGGAAAGCGAGCAGGGCGTGTACGCCGTGGCGGTCTGCGTGCGGGACCATGGCGGTCGCGCGGTCGCCGCACTCGCCGTCGCCGTGCCCGCCCCACGGGCCGACCACTCCCGCCTGCGCGGCTTCGTCGAGCCTCTGCGCCGCGCCGCCGAGGCGATCAGACAAGACCTCTGACCGGTTCCATCCGTTTGGGCGATCGATCTGTTCTGCCAGACAGAAAAGGCACTTGCCGTCGTTCTGGATCGCGTAACGCGTGGCCTATGGTTCGTCGGAACCACGGCCTAGCAGGTGAACACCGTGCTACGCCGTGGACCCGGCTGTCGCACCAAGCAAGGGGGCTGGAGATGAGCGGGCCGACCAGTGTGTCGACCGGGCGGGCGAGCCCGGTGGCACTTTCGCAGCCGGCTGCGGTGCAGTCAGGCAATGCCGGGCACCCGCGGCGCGGGCCGGTCCCGCTCGGGCTGCTCGGGCTCGTTGGGCTGCTGCTGGTGCTGGAGTTGGTGCCCCGGACGGGCATCGTATCGCCGGCCTACCTCCCGCCGACGAGCGAGATCGTCAGCGCTCTGGCCGGCGAGGTGGGCCGGCCGTCGTTCTGGATCGCGGTCTGGGACACCGTCCGCTCCTGGGCGATCGGCCTGGTCATCGCCGTGGTCGCCGGGACCGCCGTGGGTCTGACGCTCGGCAGCATCGGCTTCCTGCGTCGACTCACCGCCTCGCTGGTCGAGTTCTTGCGTCCCATCCCGTCGGTGTCGCTGATCCCGCTCGCTGTCCTGCTCTACGGCAGCGACATCCGCTCCAAGCTCCTGCTCATCGTGTACGCGGCGTTCTGGCAGGTCCTGATCCAGGTCATGTACGGGGCGCACGACGTGGACCCGGTCGCCGCCGATACGGCGCGCTCGTTCCGGCTGGGCCGGCTGTCGTTGCTGCGGCACGTCACCTGGCCGACGGTTCTGCCGTACTTCATGACCGGAGTGCGATTGGCCGCCAGCGTGGCGCTGATCCTCGCGGTCACCGGCGAACTCGTCATCGGCGCGCCCGGGCTCGGCAAGGAGATAGCGATCGCCCAGTCCAGCGCGGCGATTCCGCTGGTGTACGCGTACGTGGTCACCACCGGGCTGCTGGGCGTACTGGTGAACGTCGGCGCCCGCGCCGTCGAGCGCCGGCTACTGTCCTGGCACCCATCCGTCCGGGGAGAGGTGGCGGCATGACCTGGCTGCTTCGGCGCGCGACGTCGCTCGCGTTCATCGTGGGACTGCCGCTGGTCATCTTCGTCGCGCTGTGGTTCGGCACCGCCGGCAGCACGAACTTCTACCTGCCGTCGGTCCAGGTCATCATGGATGCCCTGGCCTCCGACTGGCTCGGTTCCCGGCTCGGCGACGACGTGCTGCCCAGCCTCGAGCGGCTGGCGATGGGCTACCTGCTGGCCGCCGTCCTCGGGGTCGGGCTCGGTGTACTGGTGGGTCTTTCCCGTCCGGTCCGGCAGGCCCTCGAGCCGGTGCTGGAGTTCTTTCGGGCGATCCCGCCCCCGGTACTGGTGCCCGTGCTGATCCTGTTCGCCGGCATCGGAACGACGATGAAGGTGCTCGTCATCGCCTCCGGCGCGTTGTGGCCGATCTTGCTCAACAGCGTGGAGGGCGTCCGCGCCGTCGACCCGGTACAGCTCGACACTGCTCGCTGCTACCGGTTCTCCCGCCGGACGCTGCTGCGCCGGGTGGTGCTTCCGGCCGCGAGCCCGCAGATCTTCGCTGGTCTCCGCCAGGCGCTGTCCATCGCGATCATCCTGATGGTGATCAGCGAGATGTTCGCGGCGACGAACGGGCTCGGGTTCGCGATCGTGCAGCTCCAGCGCAGTTTTGCCATTCCCGAGATGTGGGCCGGCATCGTCCTGCTCGGCCTGCTCGGGTTTGCGCTGTCGATTCTGTTCCGCTTCGTCGAGGACCGCGTCCTCGCCTGGCATCGCGGTCTGCGGCGCGCCGAGCGGTCGTGACCGCTCTCGTCCGCCGGCTTTCGCAAAACTACAGGAGGTAGGCAATGCTTGAGGTGCGCGGCCTGCGGAAGGTCTACGGCGGCCATGGCCGAACCGTCGAGGCCGTCCGAGACCTGACGTTCGAACTGAAGGCCGGGGAGCTGGTCTGCCTGGTCGGCCCGTCCGGCTGCGGCAAGACGACGTTGCTCAAGTGCATCGCCGGCCTGCTGCCGCCAACGTCCGGCGAGGTGTCGGTGCATGGGCAGCGGGTCGCCGGGCCGCCGGCCGACATGGCGGTGGTGTTCCAGGAGTACGGACGCAGCCTGTACCCGTGGATGACGGTCGGAGCGAACGTCGAGCTTCCGCTGAAGGAGAAGCGGCTCGGCCGTGCCCGGCGAGGTCAGCTCGTCATGGAGTCGCTGGAAGCGGTGGACCTGCACGACGTGGAGAACGCATACCCCTGGCAGTTGTCGGGTGGAATGCAGCAGCGTGTCGCGATCGCCCGGGCGTTGGCCTACGAGCCGCAGGTGCTGCTGATGGACGAGCCGTTCGCCGCGGTCGACGCCCAGACCAGGGCGGATCTCGAGGACCTAGTCCGCTCGGTGTGGCAGCGGTTCGGTATCACGCTTCTGTTCGTCACCCACGATATCGACGAGGCGGTCTACCTCGGAGAGCGGGTCATCGTGTTGTCCGCCTCACCCACGGTCGTACAGCACCAGGTAACGGTTGATCTGCCCACCGACCGTGACCAGTTGGCCACCCGGTCGCTGCCGCGGTTCGCCGAACTGCGCGCCGAGATCTACCAGGAGATCCATCAGGCCAAGACGGGGCGCACGGCGGACCGTCGTGCAGCGGAGGCGCTCGCCAAAGAAAGCGTTGGGTAATCGCGCCGGCGCCGCCGCCCTGCGCGTACCGCTCGAATCGTCCGTCCCGAACGAGCGCAGAGTTCACCCGGCTGCCCATGATCGTCGATACTAGGTCGCCGGGTTGCTCCAAGGCATGATGGTCGGCCAGCCGTGGCCGAACTAGTTGGGCAACCTTGACGAGTACGACTTCAACTACGGCGCCGTGTCGCGCGCTTGATGGCAAACCGATGCTGCGGTCGGCGTCAGCGAGGCCCGGTTTTCGAATGCCTGGGTAGCGGTTTGGGAGCTTCTGGTCTGGATGTGATGACCTGAGGTCCCGCTCGCGGTCGCAGCGGCGGCCCAGCACCTCGAACTCGTCGTCCCCGCGGGCTGTGGCCTGCGCGATCAGAACCACGCCAGCCGGTCAGTCGCTGGTGGCCTCTCCGGTCAGGGCCGGGGAGCGTGTTGGGAGCAGCCGGGTGCACGTCCGCGCAGCGGATCGCGGTCGGGGCGCAACGGGCCACCACCGACGCGATCCACTCGGCGGCGTCCGCGCTGACGTGGGTCAGTTGCGCGGCGCGCTGCTCGCCGAGGGCGTCGAAGAACCCGTCGAGGGGTTTGCTGTCGCGGCCCTCATAGGCCCGTAGCAGCCGGCCGCTGTCGTGATCGACCACGATGGTCAGATACTTGTGTCCCCGCTGAAACGAGATCTCGTCGATCCCGATCCGGCGCATCCTCGCCAGGCGGTCCGCGGCGCCGCCACCATCGGCCCACACCCGCGCCACGATCGACCCGACGGTCCGCCACGGGATGCGCATCAACTCCGGCACCGCGTTCTTCGCGCACGCCGGGGCAAGCCACGCCACCGTGTCATCCAAGACGCGGGTATGTCCGGCGTCGTGACGCGCCCACGGCACCGCCGCGACCACCACCCCATGGACGGGACACGACACCCGTGGCGCGTCAGCCTCGATCACCACCCGGACCGGACCCAGATCCAACGCCCGCCACCGCCGCCGACCCCGCCCGGCGTCGAAACCCGGACACCGCCGGCCACACCGCCCGCTGGCGTCAGCCCCGCCGACTGTCTTGGTCATCGCTTGACGAGACGGCACCGCCACGGCGGCCGGTGCAACCGCGATCGGGCGGGGAGGTCGGCGGAGGCTCCGGAAGCGACCTCAGCCCCGCTAGGCAGGCGTCTACGGCCCTGCCCACTCTCGCCGGTATTCCAGACGGATAGGGCTATGGCTTCCGCTCGGCGACATAAGAACCGCGAGCCGGCAACGTCACGACCAGACCGCGCTCCCGAAGCAGACGGACAGCCGCCCGGACCGTTCCGCGGCTGACGCCGTACTCCTGCTGTAGATGGGTTTCGCTCGGGACCGGCTGGCGCGGTTTGAGTTTCCCAACCTCGATTTGCTTGGCAAGGAGGTCTGCGAGCTGGATGTAGAGCGCCACCGGAGACATCTCGTCAACCATGAGCCGGACCTTATGGACGCGCAGCCTGAGCAGGCCGTAGGGTACGGCCTACACGTATAAGACGGGCTGTACGAGTAGGACGAGATGGTTTACCTTCGGTAGGCGTCCGCAAACCCCCAGCCAGGAGGGATCTCATGAAGCTGTGGCCGTTCAATCGGCGTCCGCTACCGGTCGACCGGACCGGCCCTGCAACCGCCTGCCCGAACCGTTCCGGAGCCCTCGGCCCGCGGGCGGTCTCCGAGGTCCAGGCTCGCTGCAACACCGGCCGTCCGCACTACTGGGCAACCGAGCCGACGGTGGAGTACCAACGCGCCCCACTCCTCACCCTGGGCCAGCAGTACCGCTCTCGGGGGCGGGCCGGGTGATGGGGGAGGAGTTGCTGACGCGAGTCCCGTTCGCCGTCGTCCTCGCCTCGTACTGCATCGAGTTCCACGAGCGGAACCTGTGCGCAAAGTGCAACGATTCCGGATGTCCCCGGCTCGATGACGCCGCGTTCACCCTCGACCGCTACCGGGCCGATCGGCTGGAGCGGTACCGCCTCCGTCGAGCGCAGTGAGGGGCTCTGTCCACACACGTCACCGGCCTGCGCTCAATCCGCCATGCCTCGCGACCTAAGGCCGCCGGTCGTGCCAGGACAACTACCGACTCCAACTGGATGGCGGAATCGCGCACAAAACTAAAGCGTAAGTGCTAGGGTTTGGCGCGCAGGTAAAGCGGAGGGGGCGCCAGTGGCGAAGCGGGTCCGGCCGGCGAGATGGGCCGTGTCGATGTTCGGCCGCGAGGCCGCCGAGATGCTCGTGCAGGCCATCCCTGTGGCTATCCAAGCCGCCGTTGCTCGGCAGATGGACGGTCACCACGCTGTGCGTCTGCAGTCGCGTCACGCGTTCGGGGGTGGCTGGCCTGCTCGTTACGAGGAATTGATGGCCCACCTCGGCGAGATCCCGGGTGCCCAGACGGTGAAGCCCGTTGGCAAGAGTTACCGCATCGTCGTCATCAACAACGTCGCTGTGCTGCCGGTGGAGTACGCCAAGGACCTGGCCACCGCCTTCGACAGCCCTCGCGCACTGAAGCGGATCAACAAGACGACCCTGGAGCTTGCCCGTCTCTTCGGCCCGAAGCCCGACCATCTCCAGCCCGCCTTCGAGGGCATGGAGAGCGCAGTGGACGAGAAGGGCAGCGACCTTCTGCGTGGCCTGCAGCCTGACGGTATCGTGATCATCTACTACGCCGCACACGAACGGCGAGGGTTGCTGAACATGGGATGGGGCCAGATCAGCGTGAGCGAGAAGAGCGCGGCGAAGTGGGTGACAGCGCAGCCTCTCCCGGTCCCGGCCGCGACGCTGATCCCCGGCCTGCGCCTCCTCACTCAGGCCGGACCGCCTGACGCGGCACCGCGTTTCGACCACGCCGATCTGCCCAACCCGGTGCTCCAGGCTCGCACCACATCGCATCCCGATTCCGATACCCAGAATGCCGAGCAACCCCACAATCAGCAGCGAAGCGATGCCCAGCACTGACGAACCCGATGACCTGTTCTCCGTCGGCGGCCTCAAAACAGAGCCGCACACCGGATCGGCTGCTGCTGTCGCCCGTCAGTTCGACTCCGCCCGGCTGACACAGGCCCGCCAACTCGCCGGTCTTACCAAGAAGGAGCTTTCCGAGCGGGTCGGCGTCAGCGCCGCAGCTATCGGTCAGTACGAATCCGGCTCCCGCCCTAGGCCAGAGATATTGATCGCGCTGGCGCAACACCTCGGCTATCCAGTCGACTTCTTTCAGATCGGCCGACCCTATGCGCGCCTGGACACGACAGCAGCTCACTTTCGCCACCTCCGCGAGACACGTTCCTATCAGCGAGCGAAGGCGCTCTCCTTCACCGAGCAAGTCTGGGAGCTGATCTACGCCCTCGAACGTCGCGTCGTTCTGCCCCATGTTGACCTGCCTGGATTTGCGGGCGGGGAGATCACCCCGGGCGCCAGCCTTCCCGCCGATCCCGTCGAGGCCGCCCGTGCCCTACGTCAGCACTGGAAACTCAGCACCCGACCGGTGCCGCATCTCGTCCGTACGCTGGAGATCCGCGGCATCGTGGTCGTCCACGCTCCTGCCGACGGAGACTTCCGCACCGTTGACGCCTTCTCGACCTCACGCCTGCCGAGGCCCTTTGTCGTCATCAGCCGCGACCGGACCCACGACGTGTACCGGCAACGCTTCACCACTGCACACGAACTCGGTCACCTGGTACTGCACGCGGACTCGATGCCTGGAGATCCAGGACAGGAACGAGAGGCAGATGCCTTCGCCGCTGAGTTCCTCACGCCTCGCGACAGCATCGCGCCGCTCTTGCCGACCAGAGTGAACTTCGCCGCCTTCGCTGACCTGCAGCGCGCGTGGGGCATATCGATCCACAGCCTCATCTACCGATGCAGGGAAGTGGGCCTCTACACCGACACCACAGCAGCCCGCGCCTACCAGCGCTTGAACAAGGCAAAGCCCGCCTTGGAGCCGGTCGAGGGCTTCCCCGGTGAACAACCTGTTCTTCTGCGCCAAGCTTTCGAGTTGGCTACCGACCATGGGCTGACGATCTCGGAGCTAGCCGATGAGTTGCGTTGGCCTATCCCGCGGATACGGCAGGTACTAGGAGGCACGGAAGAGCGGCTGACCCTCAACCTGGTCGCCGGTGGCAGGGCACGAGAGGATCAACCGGCTGTTTTAGCTGCGCCGGGTCGGCGGCGTCATCTCCGAGCGATACCACAGCGGGACTCATGGAGTGAGTGAGCACGGTTGGCAACACGGAAGCCTTCGGCCCAAGCGGCCAACGCGGTCCGCGCGACCCGATAGAACCAGGTGATAGCGGCTCGGCTGTCGGTACGGCAGGGTCCCGAGGGTGAGAGGCTGCTGCGCTTCGACGTCAACCTCGGCGCCTTGGCGGATGGCGAGGTGCCCGAGGGCCTGCGCCACGTGGGTTTTCCCGACGCCGACGGGGCCGTGCAGGACGATCGATTCCCCGCTGTGGAGCCATCGGAGAACGGCGAGGTCACGGATCTGCGCGGCGGGCAGCTTGGGCTGGCGGCGAAGTCGAAGCCTTCCAGGGTGGCTTGTTCGTCGAAGTGGGCACGGCGCGGCCGCCGGTGCATGGACATGGTCTCCCGGCGGGTGATCTCGTCCTGGCATAGCACTTGGAGGAAGTCCAAGTGGCCGAGTTCGCCAGCGTGGTCTTCTACGTAGCACCGGGGATGGAGGAGGTCAGGTGCGCTTGTACGGAGGTCCTCCTCGAACGGCTGCCACGGGTAGCTCCATGCGTTGTCCCGCCGGGCCTACATCAATTGCAGTGGAGACACTTAGGCGACGCATCAACCATCAATGGGGCGCGTGCCGCATCAAGCGGATAGGTGCTGGCTAGGCATCGACCTATAGCGTTGGCAACTCCCGCGGAATCTTGGTGCTCCCAAAATCTCAGCACTGTCCAGCCAGCTCCTGTGAGGTGCTGGGTAGTGCTCTCGTCTCGCCCTTTGTTGTCGCGCATCTTTTTGCACCACCAGTCCTTGTTTCCGGTCGGCTCGCTTGGCTGGAGCGGACTCGTCGAGCTTTGGGGCGCGAAGACTGGGAGGTAGTTGCTTCTCCCGACGTCCTGAGTGAGCAAGAGAGAGCGCTAGCCCGTGTGGACGATGACTGCGAGCAAATCCGATGGATTCGGGAGCGTGTGCGAAGCTTTTTGCGAGAGGACCAACAGAACACGTCATCCCGATGCTCTTATGGAGGCCAAGGGGCGAGGGCGGTGTAGACGTCGCGGACGATGTAGCGCTTGAGGCAGCGGAGGATCGCTTGCTTGCTGAGGCCTTCGGTGATGCGTCGCTGCTCGTAGGCGGGTTCGTTGGTCGTAGCGCAGGCGGCAGAGGGCGATGGTGTGTAGGGCGTGGTTGGCGCCGCGGTCGCGACGAGTTTTCGCACGGTACAGGGCCAAGACCGGCGACTGCGGCCTGACCCGGCTACCCGACACGATCGCCCGGCTCGTCGAAGTTCACTCTCACCGTCACCGACGCGCGCGGGCGGGCCCGGACCAGCCGGTTCCGGATCCTGATGACCCTGCTCGACCACGAGGCATACCCGGCCGAGCAGATCGCCGCGATCTATGCCGAAAGATGGCAGGTAGAGATCATCTACTTGCGGTTGAAGGGCACCCTGCGCGGGTCCGGAACCCGGCTGCGCGGGCAGACACCCCGCCTGGCCGTGCAGGAGATCTGGGGGCTGCTCATCGTCTACAACGCTCTCGTGCGCCTCGCCGTCGCCGCAGCCGTCACCCTGCAGGTCGACCCCGACGAGATCAACTTCGCTGCCGTTCTCGCCCTGACCCGCAGCCACGCCACCACGAGCCCCGGATGCGGCCGGTGTGGACACGTATCCGCCCCCGACGTCGATGGCCTGATCACCGCGATCACCGCGCAGCCCCGCAACCGCACCGCCCGACAACGCACCAGCCCACGCACCACAAGCCAAAGACGCACCGAACGAACACGCAACGTCACCTAAAGCATCACCATCGTGGACGCCAAATCTACCCAGAACCGAATAAACCGCGTTGTCCTTTGGGCAGTGGGCCAAATGCACGGTCCCGCCGTACAAAGCGACAACGGTGAGCACGGCCTTCATATGCTCGCCGCTACCCTCCCAACCCACCGTGCCGTCGCGGCGCAGGTGCGCCACCAGCCGCATTCCGGCGGCTGCGTCGACGTCGACGTAGGCGGGCAGCGACTCGTACGCGTGCGTGACGCAAGGGACCTCGGTGTCGTACACCCAGGCGACGACGTTCACCTCGGTCCGCACCGCTCCTGCGGCCGCCGTCCGGATCACCTCGAGGAGCCGGTCACGGGCAGCTGTCGCCTGCGCGTCGATCGTCGTCCACAGCGGCCCGACCCGGTGCGACTCCTGGTGCAGATAATGCGTGATGAACGCGTCAGCCTAGACGTCGGTGATTTCCACCTCCAGCAACAGGTCTTCTGGCGATGGCGGGTGGCGAAGGCTCGATGGCTTGAGGGAGTCGCAGCAACTTAGAGGGAGCTCATCTGTGCAACGACGGACGGCTGCCACGTCGGTCAACCGCACCAAGCAGGTGGCAGGGTCCACAAAGAAGACCCGCATCCAGGGCTCCTTCGAGTCCGGCTCGATCTCCATAACTTGTGTGCGCCACCAGGCTGGCGCGCTGGCTGACCAATGCTTCCAAAGCACCGCCACGACCGCAGGAGCGTCCGGAGTGCAGTCGCCGAACAGATCGACGAGTTCCTCGGCAGCTCTGTCAGGCTCTTCCGCCGGCACCCACAGGCCGAACTCGGCCCACATCGTGTCCGCGCTGTACTCGAGACCCGCGCGGTGGCCACCTGGTGGAGGAACGCGGCGGCGACGCCGCGCATCGACTCGGCGCTGCTGTTCGGGTCGGCGAGGGCGGGAAGCGAAGCCATCAAACTCTCCCACGATTTGCGGCCGCACGCTGGGGTCGGCGACCCAGGTACCCTATCGGTGGCTGCTCGGCCGGTGGCGGGGCTTCCCGGCCGAGCTCGCCACCTTGGACTGGGTCGACTGTTTCAACCACGAACGCCCCCACGAATCCATCGACGACCTGACACCGATCCAGGCCGAGGAGATTCACTACGCTGCACGAAACCGTCTCGTCCCGACCGGGTAGAGACACACCGGAGCCTCCGGAAACTCCGGGGCGGTTCAATGAACGTTCACGCCTTGTAGAGGTTGTCGCTAGCGCGGTGGACGACCAACTGGGGGACGACGGCGCGCCGGGAGAGCGTAATCAGCGATCCGACGATGGACACGATGTCGTCGACCGAGATCATCTCGTCTTGAGGGATCGTGTCACGTATCCATGCCGACATCTCCGTGTCGACGTAGGCGGGCGCGATGGCTGTTGCCGTTACCCCGTGCGTGGCCTCCTCGAGATTGACGGACTGGCACAAGGAGGACAGCGCCGCCTTGGACGCTCCGTACGCCGACAATCCCGCCTCGGGGTAAACGCCGCCGATGGAACTGAGAGCGATCACCTTGGCCCCCCTGGTCGGATTCTGACGAGCCCCCTCGCGCAACAGCGGGAGGCAATGGGACAACAACAGGAATGGTGCGCCGAAGTTCACGTTCAGCTGCTTGTCGAGCCGGCGTGCCGGGTAGTCGACGATGCCGTGAGCGGTGCCGACCCCGGCCGCGAGGACGAGCACGTCCAGCTCCGACCACTGGTCCTGGACCGTCTCGGTGAGTTGAAGCACCTCGTCTCGGTCGCCCATGTCGGCAGGGGCAACCGTGACCTCGGCGCCCAGGCCGCGGAGACTCTTTGCCGCGGCCTCCAACGAATCAGAAGGTCGCGCACTGATGACCAGGTCGAAGCCCTGCTCGGCCAGGTACGACGCGATGCCGAAGCCGATGCCGCGCGAGGCACCCGTGACCAGCGCCCGACGGCGCGTCATCCGCGCACCTCCTGGTCGCGTCCCACTACACCTGCGGAGGAGAGCTCGTCGATCTCGTGCGGCGAGTAGCCGAGCTCGACCAGGAACCGGTCCGTGTCCTGCCCCAGCCGGGGCGCACGGAACGGCACGGTGGACGCCTGACCGTTGATCACGATCGGCTGCCGGACCACGCGGACGCCGGAGCCATCGGCCACCTCGACCACGAGGCCCCGGGCTCGCACTTGCGGGTCGGCGACGACGCCGGCGTCGTCGTGCACCGGTCCGAACCCGACACCACGCGCCTCGAGCCTGCCCGACAGGTGGTCCCACGGGACCGTCGCGCACGCCTCCGCGAGCCGCTTCGAGAGCTCGTCCTCGCGGCTCTCCCGCTCCAGCGTGGTCAGCGCGGCGAGGCCGTCGAGGCCCAGCTCCTGGCACAGCGCCAGCCACTGGTGGTCCTCGCCAGCGATGCTCAGCGAGAACGGGACGCCGTCCTCGGTCCGGAAGACACCGTAGCCCGGGTCGCGCGGCGGGTACGGCGACGGGGTCAGGTCGTTCATCGACGACACCAGTCCGATCGTCCGCCAGGAGATGAGGGAGTCGAGCATGGCCACGTCGACCGTCGCCCCCCTCCCGGACTCCCGGCGGGCGTAAAGCGAGGTCACGATGCCGAGTGCGCTGAACAGGGCCGATGAGAGGTCGGCCAGCGGGAGCGGAGCGGGCTCGTCGGACGAGACGAAGCCCGCCATCCCCTGCAGCGTTAGGTCGTGCCCGCCCCGAGGACTCAGCGGGCCGGTCTGGCCGAGGGCCGAGACCGAGCAGTAGACCAGGGACGGGAACCGGCGGCCGACCTCGTCCGCGCCGAATCCCAGCCTGTCCATCACACCGGGACGGAAGCCCTCGATCAGGACGTCCGCCGTCGCGAGCAGCTTGTCCATCACCGACTTGCCCTGGACCGACTTGAGGTCGATCGCGAGTGATCGCTTGCCGCGGTTGAGGGCCTCGAAGTGCCCGTCGAACCGCCGGGTCGGGTCCCCTCCTCCTGTTCGCTCGACCATGACCACCTCGGCGCCGAGGTCGGCGAGGATCATGGTCGCGTACGGGCCGGGGTACTGCTCGGCGAGGCTGACGACGCGGACGCCGCTCAGGGGCGCCGCCGCACGGCTTCTCTGCTCACCCACGGTGCCCCGGCTCGAACCAGAAGTCCGTCACGCGGCCCTCGGCCGCGTCGCCGAAGACGACGTGGACGGGTGCGCCGACGGCCAGATCGTCCGGCAGCTCGAAGGCATCGGCGTCGAGGGTGACGCCGCGGACGTAGTTCGCGATCGAGGAGGTCGCGCCCTCGAGCCGCACGTAGGCGACCGCGTAGGGCACCGGCGGAGAGCCGGCGAACGGCGCGGTCACCACGGTCACCGCCTCGATGGAGCCGTCGTGCCCCAGCTCGGCGAGCTCCTCGACCGGCTTGAAGCAGTACTCGCAGAACGACTTGGGCGGCACGCTGACGCGCTGGCAGCCCGAGCAACGGCAGCCGAGGATCCGCTGCTCTCGGAGCGCGTCGAAGAACTGCGACGCGAACGAGCCGATGGTGTAGTTGTACGGGATCCGCCACTCGCCGGGGATCCGGATGGGTGTGCTGGTCATGGTGAGCTCCTTCTTGGTCGTCAGGCCTGTTCCGAGGACAGAACGGCGGAGGTGTAGAACTGGTCGATCCCGCCGCACGCCGTCGCCAATGCCGTGCGCGCCCCGTCGACCTGGTGGTCGCCCGCGCGGCCCATGACCTGGATCGCAGCCTCCCCGAACCTGACCAGCCCGGTGGCGCCGATCGGGTTCGAGGTCATGCATCCGCCCGACGGGCATACGGGGATGTCTCCGGTCATGGACGTCGCCTCCTGCTCGACGAGCTCGATGCCACGACCCTTCTTAGCCAGCCCGAGCGACTCGTAGTAGGCAACCTCGAGGCTGGCGAACGGGGCGTACACCTCGACCACGTCGAGCTCCGACCGCGGGTCCTTGATACCGGCCTCCCGGTAGGCCTGCTCGGCCGACCATCGCTGGGCGCGTGGGATGGCCAGGTCGGTGTCGCCGTCCTGTACCCGGTCACCGATCCGGTAGACATCGGCGGCGCAGCCCAGTCCCCGTACCCACGCGGCGCGGCTGTGCCGACGAGCCACGTCGGCCGAGGCCATCACGACCGCCGCGGCGCCGTCGGAGCGGGGGCAGGTGTGCAGCAGCCGCAACGGCCAGGCGAGCGGACGCGAGCTCTTGACGTCCTCGACGGTGATCTCCTTCTGGAGGTGCGCGAAGGGGTTGCGCAGGGCGTTGTCGAAGTTCTTCTTCGACACCCACGCCATGTGGTCCTCGGTCAGTCCGAAGTGTGACATCTGGCGCGACGCCACGAGGGCGACGCCGGTGATCACGTTGAGCTGCACGTCCTGCTCGTAAATCGGATCGAAGATCGTGGTGAAGACGGCCTGCGCGTCGGCGGTCTCGGAGGTGCGCTGCAACCCGACGACCAGGACGGTCTCGTAGATGCCGGCGGCGATCAGACGGCCGGCGGTCATGGCGCCCGATCCGCCGGTCGCGCCGCCCGTGTGGATCCGGATCAGCGGCTTGCCCACCCCGCCGAACGCCGCGACGCACCAGCGGTCGGGCTCGTGCACGCCCTCGAACACCTCGGGCGCCGAGGAGAAGACGATGGCGTCGATGTCCTCGAGCTCCATCCCGCAGTCCTCGAGGGCCCGGCTCACGGCCTCGTAGACGAGCTCGGGGGTTCCGACGTCGCTTCGCGTCGTACGAAACTTGGTCTGGCCGAAGCCGAGGACGGCCGGCTGCTCGCTGCTCATGACATCTCCACAACGGTCGCGTAGGTGTTCTCGAAGACGAGGCCACCGGAGCTGGCCACCAGCACGGTGGCGCCCGGACTGGCCCCTAGCTCCTCGACCAGCACGGTCAGTCCCGTCGCGTAGCCGAGGTCGGCGGTGGGGTTCTTCTGTCGGCGAAGCTTGTCGCCGGGAACGCCCAAGACCGATGCGAGCGCGTCGTCGGCCTCCGACAGGAAGCCGCCGACCACCACGTGGTCCACGTCCTCGATGCCGATCCGGGCGTGAGTGCAGGCGCGGTCGGCCGCCTCGCGCAGTGGCCCGAGGTAGTCACCGCTCGCGCCCAGGTACGCGCCCATGGATCCTCCAACGCCCCGGACCCACGCGTGCGGTGACCTCCAGGACTCCTGAGTGAGGACCACCGCGGAGGCGACGTCCACCGGTGTGGCGCGCGACTGTGCCGTGGTCGTCACCGTGCTCGCGGACCGGGAGCGCGCGAGGCCGAGCATCACGTCAGGGTGGAAGCCCAGTCCACGGTGCATCACCGGCTCCAGGGCCAGCGGCCGGATCACGTCCGGGTCAGCGTCGCTGAACTTGCTCCACGAGCACACCATGATCGCGTCGGCGGCTCCCGAGGCGACCTCAGCCGCCCCCAACATCAGGGCCGAGAGGCTGTCGTTGCACGCGCGGAGCTCGGTCTTGCCGAACGATCCCGTCGAGCCGGTGAGCGTCATTGTCGAGATCGCCCGCCCGTCGTTGAGGTCCGACGCGGCCATGCAAGCGCCGGCGATGTCGTTGATCGTCATCCCGGCGTGCGCCAACGCCTCGGACGTGACCCTGTAAATCATCTCGTCCAGGGCCAGGGGCACCTCGGGAACGGGCTCGATCTCGGCGTATCCCGCCACCGCCACCCGCATCGCTCGCGTCATCCGTGAGCCTCCAATCCACCAATCGTTTGGTTTGGTGGAGGTTGCTCTGCCTGCGCGCAACTGTCAAGCGGTGCCGGCGTCCGATTCCCCGAACCGGCTCGGCGCGACTCGTGGTCGACCGGGTCGCCGCCCGGACTCGGCGCGCGCAGCGCAGCCCGCCTCGCGCCACCCCGCGATAGGGTGCGGCGCACATGCGGGGGCCGCCGGCATCCCGCACCCATGAACGGAACAACGCCTGTGAACTCCAACGGCCACGTCGAACTCAAGGACATCGAGCGTGCGGCCGCTCTCGTCTTCCGACGGGAGGGCTACCGCGGAGCGACCATGCAGCAGATCGCCGACGAGGTGGGGCTGCACAAGACCAGCCTCTATCACCACATCACCTCGAAGGAGAGCCTGCTGGTCTCGATCTCGCAAGTGGCTATCACCACATCCCTTGCTGGGTTGGAGAAAATCAGTCAGGACGCCGATCTCACGCCTGTCGGGAAGCTCCGGCAGGCGGTGCGTCTCCAGGTCCGCGAGCTGACCTCGAACACCGACCAGGTCGCCGTGTTCACGATGTACCTGCGCGAGATCTCCGACGATGCCACCCGCCAGGAGTTCATCGCGCGACGGGAACGCTACGGCGCGCTCTTCCAGAGTCTCGTCGCCAGCTGCTTGGGCGAGCCGGAGGGCAGCGCGCACGCTCGGATGGTCTCGTTCGGCATCCTCGGCATGTGCAACTGGCTGCTGAACTGGTACCACGAGGGCGGCGAGTTCGCAGCCGAGAGCCTCGCCGAGGCCTACTCGGAGATGGCCGTCAACGCCGTCGCCCGCTGAGCGCCCCCGCCGGGCGGCTCGATCAGATATCCACCAGGTCGTCATTGACAGTAGTGCGAGCCACGTGTTGATACTGTGCCCCAACATCCGTTCGGTCGATTGGTGACGAGGAGGTAGGATGATCAGGAAATGGGTTGCCGTCCCCGCGGCCGTCCTCGCCAGCTTCTCGATGGCCGCGTGCGGCGCCTCGAGAAGTGGTGGTGGCGACTCGGTCGCCAAGGGTGCTGATTTGGAGGTCGGCACGCAGGTCGTGCTGACAGGCCCGGCGAGCTTCGTCGGACAGGGCTTCAAGGTGGGCGCCACCTTGGCGCAGGACGAGATTAACGAGAACGGCGGCATCAACGGCCGCAAGCTGAAGCTCACCTTCGTCGACGACAAGGGCACCCCGGACGGCGGCGTGGCCGCCGTGCGGCAGCTGGTCGACCGCGACAAGGTGCTCCTGGTGCTGGGCGGCAGCACGAGCACGGCCACCGTCGCCGCGGTGCCGTACTTCGCCGGCAACAAGAAGCTCTACTACGCCAGCCTGGCCTCGGACCCGGCCCTCCTGAAGGACTTCCACAGGAACATCTTCGCGGGCGCGACGATCTCGCAGACCGACGGCACGAAGGCCTACGTCGACTACATCACCAAGAGCCTGGGCGCCAAGAGCGTGGCGATGATGGAGTGCGACCAGGCCCACTGCACCTCGGGCACCCCCCTCCTCAAGCAGCAGCTCGAGGCAGCGGGCTTAAAGGTCCCGGTCGTGGCCACCTACAACTCGGGTGACACCGACTTCACCGGCCAGATCGCCAAGATCAAGTCCGCCAAGCCCGAGGCGGTGTTCATCTACGGACTCGCGGCCGACGGCGGCCGGATCATCCCGCAGCTGCGTCGGGCCGGGGTTACGGTGCCGCTGCTCGGTGACACCTCGCTCGCCGACCCCACGGTCGCCAAGGTCGCCGGCTCCTCGGCGGAGGGTTTCACCACCTTCTGGCTGGGCGGCAACCAGTTCCTCAGTGACGACACGGGCAACATGGCCGACTGGCTCGACTCGCTGCACGAGCACGAGCCGAAGCTGCCCGACGCGACGCCCAACCTGTACTCGATGATGGCCTACTCCGACGTGTACGTGCTGGCGGAGGCGATCCGGCAGGCGGGTGACGACCCCACGGGGGCGAAGATCATCGACAAGCTCAACACTGGCATAGACGGGTTCGTCGCCGGCAAGGGCGGGCAGTTCTCCTACGCCGTGCCGATCGCACTGCCGCGGACCTTCACGAGCAGCGACCATCAGGGTAACCGCACGGTCACTCCGATCACCGTCGAGAACGGAAACTTCGTCACAGTCAAGTGACCCGATCGGGGTACCGGTGCCCAGCACCGGTACCCCGGTTCACAGCAAGGAGTCCCATGGAACTCGTCTTCGGCGGTCTCGCGCTCGGTGCGATCTACACCCTCGTGGCGCTGGGCATCATCCTGGTGTTCCGGGCCACCTCGGTCGTCAACTTCGCGCAGGGCGAGATCCTGATGCTCGGCGCCTACGCGTACGTCTTCACCGCCGGCGCGACCGGGAACCCGCTGGTGCAGGTCGCGGTGGCGGTGCTCGTCGGAGCGGCCGCCGGACTCGTCTGCTTCGTGGTGACGCACTTCCTGCTGCGCGGGGCCTCACCCATCGTGCTGGTGATCGGCACCCTGTCGCTGCTCGTGTTCGCACACTCGACCGCGCGCCTGCTGTGGACGGACAACCCGAGGCGCGCCGAACCCTGGATCTTCGGGGACAAGGACCTCGACATCGCCGGCGCGGCCATCTCGGTGAACAGCCTGACCTGCCTGGTGGTGACCGCTGCGGCCGCCGGTGGCCTGCTGCTCTGGCTGGAGATGACTTCCTACGGACGGAGCGTCCGGGCCGTCGCGGAGGACCAGTGGAGGGCGGCGCTGTCCGGCATCCACGTGCGCCGGATGCTCGCGATCAGCTGGGGCATCGGCGGAGCGCTCGCGGCCCTCGGTGGCGTGATGCTCAGCCCGGTGACCGGTGTGTTCCCCACGATGGGAGCCCAGATCATCTTCCCGGCGTTCATCGCCGCGATCCTCGGTGGCTTCACGAATCTCGGCGGCGCCGTCGTCGGAGGACTCCTGCTGGGCCTGGTGCAGACCTACGCCGTCGTCTACGTGGGCGGCGCCTTCCGCGACGCCGTCACCTTCGGGCTGTTGCTCCTGCTCCTGATCCTGCGACCCGACGGGCTGTTCCATGGCGCCCGGACAAGGACGGTGTGAGATGACCGCCTGGAGACCGTACGTGGTCCCCCTTGCGCTGCTGCTCGCCTCAGCGGGCGCCCTGCTCGCCAACCAGCTCGACAGCTACAACCTCTACCTGGTCGGCCAGTACGCCATCCTCGTCGCGGTCTCGGCAGCGCTCGTCGTCCTCATGGGGGGCGCCGGCCTGCTGTCGCTGTCGAGCGCGGCCTTCCTTGCCGTCGGGGCGTACGGCGCGGTCATCGCCGTCACCCGGCTGTCGCTGCCGTTCGTGCTCGCGGTGCCGCTCGCCGCAGCGGTCGGCGGGGCCGTCGGTTGGCTGCTCGGGCTGGTGTCGTTGCGGCTCTCGGGGTTCCACCTGGCCATCGTCACCCTCGGCTTCCTGCAGGTGCTGCTCATCGTGCTCAAGCAGGGCGGGGAGCTGACCGGCGGTGGGTACGGGCTGACGTCACCACCCGCGGGACTGCCGGGCATCTCCTACCTGCTGCCCGACTACTACTCGATTATCGCCGTGTTCGTCGCTGTCGTGGTCGTGGTCGGCGGTGCCGTCCTGATGCGTTCGCGACCGGGACGCGCCTGGCTCGCGCTCCGGGACAACGAGGCCGCGGCCCGGATGCAGGGGATCAACGTGTCGGCGATGAAGCTGAAGGCCTTCGCCCTCTCGAGCGCGGTGATCAGCTTCGTCGGCGGTATCTACGCGTTCATCCTCGGGTCGACCAGCCCGGCGTCGTTCACGGTGGACGTCTCGATCTTCCACATCGCGCTCGTGGTCGTCGGCGGTCTCACCGGCCGGATCTCCGGAGCGGTGCTGGCACCGATCCTGCTCTTCCTTGTCCCCGAGTGGTTCAACGGGCTGGGGGAGTACCGCGACCTCTTCTACGCGGCGCTGCTGCTAACCACGCTCGTGTTCCTGCCCCAGGGGCTGAGTGGCCTGGTGAGTCGTCTGCCCGTCATCGAGAGGCGGAAGCAACGTGCCTGACCTCCTCAGCATTAAGGACCTCGTCGTCACCTTCGGAGGCGTGCACGCGCTCGACGGGCTGGACCTGACCGTCGGCACCGGCGAGATCCACGGGATTATCGGCCCCAACGGTGCCGGGAAGACCACGGTGATCAACGCGATGACCGGGTTCGTCGCGCCCGCCTCGGGGGAGATCCGCTTCGATGGCCGCCGACTGCCCCGACAGACCCACCGGATCGCGCGACTCGGCGTCGGACGAACCTTCCAGGCGCCGGCCACGTTCCCCGGGCTCAACGCCGTCGAGAACGTGATGTCCGGAGGGGACAGGCGGCTTCGGTCCGGCATCGTGGGGTCACTCGTGCAGTCACCGCGGACGCGACGTGAGGACAGCACCGCGCGCGCCGAGGCCGGCGAGCTCCTCGAGCGTGTGGGCTTCTCGCTTCCCCCGACGACGCCGGTCACCTCGCTCCCGTACGGCGAGCACCGGAAGATCGAGATCGCCCGCGCGCTGATGTTCAGACCGCGGCTGCTCATGCTCGACGAGCCGACGGCCGGGTTGACCACGTCGGAGGTCAGTGCCATCAGCGACGTGCTACGCGACGCGATGTCCGCCGCCGACGGGGCGATGTCGATCATCCTGGTCGAGCACAACGTGCCGTTCGTGTTCGGGCTCTGCGACACGGTGACCGCCTTCCACAGGGGCAGGGCCATCGCGAGCGGGACGCCCAGCCAGGTCCGGGCCGAGGACTCCGTGATCGAGTCCTACCTCGGGAACCAGGCGGACCAGGACGCGTCGACCACCGTCGTCCGGCGTGACGAGCCGTCCTCGACCGGCACCTCGGACCGACACCGCCCCACGCTCACCGTCCGCGACCTGCACGCCGGCTACGCCAAGGTCCGCGTCCTGCGTGGCGTGGACATGGAGGTGGCGCCGGGCGAGCTGGTGCTGGTCTACGGTCGCAACGGCGCCGGGAAATCCACGCTCCTCAACGCGATCGCCGGCTCACCCCGACCGAGCAGGGGAGAGGTGCTCCTCGGGGACCGCACCCTGCACCGCATGACCGTGAGCCAGATCGTCCGGTCCGGGGTGGCGCTCGTTCCCCAGGAGCGCGGCGTCATCTCGGGCCAGTCGGTCGAGGACAACCTGCTGCTCGGGTGCGTGGGACTGCGACTGGGTCGGTCCGAGAGCGTCGAGCGGCGAGACGAGGTCCTGGAGCGGTTCCCCGCCCTCCGCTCTCGGGTCAAGCAGCTCGCGGGCACCCTCAGCGGCGGTGAACGCCAGATGCTCGCCCTGGCCAAGGTGCTCATACGACGACCAGAGGTGCTGCTGCTCGACGAGCCCTCCATCGGTCTGGCGCCGACGATCGTCGAGGGCCTGCACGACATCGTCGCGTCGATCCGGGCCGAGGGGCTCTCGGTGATCGTCGCGGAGCAGAACGTGTGGTGGGTCGCTCCGCTCGCGTCCCGCGCCTACCTGCTGCAGACGGGCGCCATCGAGGCCAGCGGATCGGTGGACAGCGTCCTCGCGCGGGAGAGCCTGATCAGCAGCTACCTCGGCGACGCGGACGCCTCTCGTTCGACGGAGGTCAGCATTCAGTCCAGCTGACGCAACGTGGCGACCGTGACCGCCCGCTCCCCAGCCGCACAGCTGACCTCGAGGACGGTCTTGGCCTGGGTGCGCGACACGTGTCCCGTGACCGTGAGGTCGTCCCCCGGCCAGGTGAGGTCCACGAAGCGGATCGCCAGCGACCAGGGTGGTCGGAGCTCGACCCAGCCCTCGACGCAGTGACCCACGAACGCGGCTGAGAGCATGCCCATCGCGAAGGGCGTCCGGTAACCGCGGCTGGCCGCCGCCTCCTCGTCGAAGTGGATGGCGGTCAGGTCGCCGCTGGCCGCGGCGTAGCGGACGAAGTCGGTCAACGTCAGCGAGATGAACGTCGCCGCCGGCAGCGGGCCGGGCTCGAGCTCCTCCAGGGGGACGCGGCTCGCCGTCACCGGGTCCTCGCGCAGGAGGAGCCCGTCGTCGAACCTGCGAGGCCCCTCCGGCCCTCCACTCGCTCGGACCTCCGCCGTCTCGAGGATCACGCGCACGGCGCGGGCCACCACGGTGCCGGCCGGGTCCAGGAACTCGCAGACCCGTTGCGCGCGTCGCATGCGACCGCCGCGCCTGCCGAAGACGTCGCCGAGCGGTCGCTGGGTCTCCCGGACCGTCAGGTCGCACCCCACGTCGACCTCGCGGTACATCTCGACGGTCTCGGTGCCGTGGAAGGCACGGGCGACGTCGAACCCCATCGAGGTGAGCGAGTGCGGGCGGCCCGCGAGGGTCGCCGCCGCGCCCAGCATCGTGGGTGGGATGCTCGTGCTCGCCGGCGACGCGGTGTCCCAGGCCGCCTCGCGGAACCTGCGGACCTGCTCGCCGTCGACGTGGAACGCATAGGTGGTCGTCTCGGTCATGCACCCTCCCAACCGGTTGGTGGGGTCACTCAACGCCTCCGCGGCCGGCTCTGTCAACGGGACGCCCCGCGCAATCTCCGCCGGGACGGCGGAAAGGGGATGATGCTTGACAGGGCCAGAGGGGCGACCCTAGTCTCCCCACCAATCGATCGTTTGGGTTAGGAAGTGACGCGTGAGCGTGCCGCAGGAGTGCTCCCCCGACGTGGAGAACGTTCGAGAGCTGGTCCGCCGGGCCCAGGACCTAGCCGCGTCGGAGCACCCGATGGTGGCGCAGGCAGCCGACCGGGTCCGGGTCGTCCTGACCGAGCTGCTGGTCGAGATCGACGGCGACGCGGTCCTCGGTCCCTGGCAGGAGGTCTGCTGACGTGCAACGCGTGCTCAATCCCGCCGTCGAGCGCCTCGACCGCGACGCCCTGCTCCGCCTCCAGATGCGGAGGCTCTCTGCCCAGCTCGCCCGAGCCGGCGCCACGGTGCCGTTCTACCGCCGACGCTGGGGCTTCAATCCCGAGGCCGTCACCAGCCTGGAGCGGCTGCGCGAGCTGGTGCCGACGACCACCAAGGCGGACTTCCTCAACGGCCTTCCCGAGTCCGACGGCCGCGTCGCCGAGGGCACCGTGCTGTTCCAGCACCACATGACCAGCGGGACCACCGGGCTGGGGCAGGAGACCCATCCGCTCTCGGCGGCCGACCACGAGGCCTTGGCCGCAGGCTGGCACTACCAGGCCCACTGGGCGGGCTTGGAGCGGGGCGACAAGATCTGCTTTACGTGGCCGACGGGGCTGCAGACCGGCGGGCTGTCGACGGGCATCAGCAGCCAGCGCCTGGGCCTGGAGGCGATCCAGCTGGGTCCGTACTCCAGCGAGGACAAGCTCCGCTACATGGACAAGTTCCAGCCGCAGGCGCTGGTCGCCTCACCGTCGTACCTGAGCCACCTCCAGTTCCTCCTCGAGGCCCAGGGCACCACCCCCGCGAAGGCGTTCCCCGCTCTCAAGGCGCTGTTCATCGCCGGCGAGAGCTATCCCCTCGGCTGGGCCGAGGACACGCAGGAGGCCTGGGCGGCCACGGTCTCGGAGTGGTACGGCCTCATGCAGGGCGGCTTCAACCAGGCGTTCTCCTGCGAGTCGGGAGTGGTGCTCGACGGCGGTCGCGGCGCGCTGCACCACCTCGACCACCGGCTGCTCGCCGAGATCCTCGACCCCGAGACCGGGCTCCCCGCGCCACCAGGGGGATCCGGCGAGATCTTCCTGACCACGCTGACACGCGACGCCTTCCCGATCATCCGGTTCAGGACCGGCGACAAGGTGACCATCCAGGAGCGACCCTGCCCGTGCGGCCGCCCCTTCCTCTGCCTCGAGGCCGGCACGGTGGCGCGCTACGACGACATGTTGAAGGTGCGCGGTCAGAACCTCTGGCCGGCCGCCGTGGACTCCGTCCTCCTCACCGACGTTCGCGTGGTGGAGTACGCCGGAACGGTGCAGCTCGACGAGCGGGCCCGCGAGCTCGTCAGCGTCCAGGTGGAGCTGGCCCCCGAGCTTCACGGCGTGCCGATCGAGGCGGAGGTCCTCGCCGACCTGCGGCACCGGGTGAAGAGCGTCACGAACGTGAGCATGGACTTCGTGTCGGCTGCCCCGGACTCGCTGCCCCGGTTCGAGTTCAAGGCCCGGCGGTGGACCGACCTGCGCCGTCAGGATCGCCAGACCGTCCGCTACGTCGCCCGGGGCTGAGCGTGCCCTCCTTCGGGATCGACGTCCCGGCCTACACCGAGCAGCCATCGGTCGGGTTCTATCAGGAGCTGGTCGCGCGGGCGGAGCGCGCCGGGTTCTCGAACCTGTGGGTGGGCGACCACCTGTTGTGGCACCGGCCGCGGTTCGAGACCTTCACGCTGCTGGGGATGCTCGCCGGGATGTCGCGGCTGACCGTGGGCACGAGCATCGCCTTGGCCCCGTTGCGGCCACCGTGGTGGCTGGCGAAGCAGGCGGCCACCCTCGAGCGGCTCGCCCCCGGTGGCATGGTGCTCGCGCTGGGGACCGGTGGCGAGTACCCGCCCGAGTTCGAGCGAGCGGGCGTGGACCCCGCAGATCGCGGTCGACTGCTCGACGAGGCGATCACGCACTGCCGGGACGCCTGGTCCGGCCGGCTGGGCGCCGACGTCAGCCCCACGCCACAGCGGTCCGTCCCGATCTGGGTCGGGGGACGGCGCGGCGCCGCGCTGCGCCGTGCGGCCGAACGGGCCGACGGCTGGCTGGCCCTGTTTCTGACACCGGAGCAGTTCGAGCAGTCCCGGCAGCTGGTGGAGCGTGGCCGGACCCGCAGCGACCCGTTCGTCCCGGGCATCGCCCTGTGGTCCGCCGTCGCCGAGGACGGCGAGCAGGCCCGCGCGGCCGCGCGGGAGACGATCTCGCGCGAGTACGAGATGGACGGTGCCCGGTTCGACCGTTACGTCGTGGCCGGTGACCACTTCTCGGTGGCCCAGCGGGTCACCGAGTACGTCGAGGCCGGTGCCGAGCACATCGAGGTGCACGCGGCGCACCCGGACATCCTCGGGCAGATCGACCTGTGGGGCGAACGCGTCCTGCCGCTGGTCGCGGGGCCGGTCCGGGCCGACGCGTGAACCACTCCGACGTCGGCACGGGCGCGCGCCCCCAGGACGCGCGAGCGACCGAGGCGACCCGCCCGCGCCACCTCAACGGGCTGCCTGTGCTCACCTCGCGGCTGGCGGAGACGCTGGGGGACGAACGGTGGCGCGACGCCCGGCCCGTCCTGGTGCCCGGCGGCAAGTCGAACCTGACCTATGTCCTGACCAGCCCGGCCGGCGAGGCGATCCTGCGACGCCCACCGGCGGGCCCCCTGCCGCGGGGGGCACACGACATGCGTCGCGAGGTGCGCGTGCAGCGGGCCCTCCACGACACCGTTGTCCCGGTGCCCAAGATCTTGATGGCGGACCTCCAGGGGGACCTGCTCGGGACACCCTCCTACGTCATGGAGAAGCTCCCGGGCCACGTCGTCCGTGCGGACCTCCCGGCCGGCTACGCCGACTCCCCGGACGACCGCGCCGCGATCGCCCATGCTCTTGTCTCGACACTGGCCGCCCTCCACTCGTTGGACCGCGACGAGATCGGTCTCCAAGACTTCGGCCGGCCCGACGGGTACGTCGTACGGCAGATCGAGACGTGGGCGTCCGAGTGGGAGCGGCTGCACGAAGGGGACGGGGGCGCCACGGACGAGCTCGTACGTCGCCTCGACGCCGCCGTCCCCTCGAACGAGGCAGCGGCCACCGTCCTCCACGGCGACTACAAGCTGGACAACTGCCTCTTGGACGAGCAGGACCCCTCGCTCGTGCGGGGCGTCCTGGACTGGGAGATGTCGACCTCGGGCGAACCGCTGGCCGACCTGGGCATGTTCCTCCTCTACTGGCGCGAACCCGGGGAGCGTCAGTCCACGCTCGCACCCGCCGTCAGTGCCACCGGTGGCTTCCCCCGTCGCGCCGACCTCGTCGAGGCCTACGCGCGCCTGACCGGCCGGGACGTGAGCCGGGTCGGGTTCTTCCTCGCCCTGGCCCACCTGAAGTTCGCCGTCATCGCCCAAGGCGTGGTCGTGCGCGGCCGCGAGGGCCGGATGGACGGACAGACGTTCGACGACGCAGCCGAGGAGGCGGAGCTGTTTGCCCAGGCCGGCCTCGACGTACTGGAAGGAAGACTCTGATGGACTTCTCGCCCTCGCCCCGGGCCGCCGCGCTCATGGAGCGGATGTGGGACTTCATGCGGACCTCCGTCCTCCCGGCCGAACCGGTCTGGGCGGAGCAGCTGGCGCGAGATGGCGAGCACTCCTTCCCCTCGGTCATGGAGGACCTCAAGAGGGAGGCGAGGTCCAGGGACCTGTGGAACCTGTTCCTCCCCGACCTCTCGGGTCTGTCTAACGTGGACTACGCCGGTGTCGCGGAGATCTCCGGGTGGTCGCCGGTGCTGGCTCCCGAGGCGATCAACTGCCAGGCGCCGGACACGGGGAACATGGAGACGCTGCACCTGTTCGGCACGGACGAGCAGAAGCGTCGGTGGCTCGACCCCCTGCTTGACGGGCGGATCCGGTCGGCGTTCGCGATGACCGAGCCGGCGGTGGCCAGTTCCGACGCCACCAACATCGAGACCACGATCACCCGCGACGGCGACGACTACGTCGTCAACGGCAGGAAGTGGTGGATCAGCGGGACCGCCGACGAGCGGTGCCAGGTCTTCATCGTGATGGGCAAGACGGACCCGGACGGGCCCCGTCACCGCCAGCAGTCGATGATCCTGGTCCCGCGGGACGCGCCCGGCTTCAGCGTCGTGCGCCACCTGCCGATCTTCGGCTACCAGGACCAGCACGGACACTCCGAGATCCTCTTCGAGGACGTCCGGGTCCCGGCGACCAACCTGCTGGCCGGCGAGGGTGACGGCTTCGCCATCTCGCAGGCCCGGCTCGGTCCTGGTCGGGTCCACCACGCCATGCGCGCGATCGGCATGGCCGAGCGGGCCCTGGCCCTGATGGTGCAACGAGCGGGGGAGCGCCGTGCCTTCGGCCGGCCCCTCGCCGAGCAAGGCGTCGTCCTGGATCTCATCGCGCGCTCGCGCATCGAGATCGAGGAGTGCCGACTGCTCGTCCTGAAGACGGCGTGGCTGATCGACCGCGGCGGCGCCAAGGCGGCGCGGACCGAGATCGCCGCCATCAAGGTCTCCGCACCGTCGATGGCAGCCCGGGTGATCGACCGGGCCATCGAGGTCTTCGGTGGAGCCGGGGTTAGCGACGACACACCGCTGGCGTACTTCTACGCGTGGGCGCGAATCCTGCGGATCGCCGACGGTCCGGATGCGGTGCACCGCCGATCCGTCGCGCGTGCGGAGCTCGACCGGGTGCCGCCGTACCGCCCGGGTCGGGCAGCAACCACGACCGGTCTGTAGCCCGTCACGCAACCGTCGCCTCGACAGGGAAGCGAGTGCTCGTCCAAGACGACGTCGCCCCGTCACCGGTGCTGGATCCGTGCTCGGGCTGGCCACGTTGCGCCGGCTCTTCTCAGGCAGGAGCCCGGATCGTCGCCCTGGTCCCTTAGGGCGACCGGCAATAGGTGTTACTTGAGCCTGCGGGTGGTGGGCCGGGTTTCCCAGCGGTAGAGGGTACGGGCGCGGCGGATGAGTTGACGGACGGTGACGAATGCTGCGGCCAGGTACAGGTAGAAGTCGATGATGGTGGCGTTGCGGTCGGTGCAGCGGCGGATCTTGCCGAACCCGTTCATCCACGAGGATGGGTCGGCCGCGCGGCGAGGTTCCTATGGGGTAGGTCCTTTTCCGCGCGGCCTCCCGCCGAACCGGACGTGATGGTTTCCCGATCATCCGGCTCTCCGGTGACTACTGCGTGAGCGGTATGGCTGGCTTCCCGGTGTGGATGCGGTCGTGGCAGGCGGCGCAGACCACGAGGGTCTTGCGCCGCCGGTTTGTCATGATCGCGGCCCACTCGGGCTGGTGTATCCCGGGTTTGCTGAGGTCTGCGAGCTTGCGGACGTGGTGGACCTGAACGTCGCCCGTTTGCTGGCAGACTTCGCAGGCGTCCGCGAGGAGCCGGTTGATCAGTTCCTTGTGCGGATAGTCGACCCGGATCGGTTGGCGATCGAGGAGCCTCGCCGACCGTTGCCGCTGCAGTGGGATGCCGCCGAACCGTGCGACCAGTGGTTGTCTGCCGTCGCGTTCGATGCGTGCCTCGAAGCAGGTGCGTAGCCCGTGCGGTGTCTGGATTTTGGTTTTGTGCTTGGCCGCCATCTTCGACATCGACGAGCGGTGCTTGCCGGCCAGGGTCTTGAGCATGGAGGTGCTCATGACCCATTCGAGGCGGTGCAGCCGGTGGACGTCCCCGGCCAGCAGGAAGTACTGGACGATGCCCCGGTAGATGGCCCCGAACGTGGCGACGATGCTGTGGTCGTCGCCGTTTCGCAGGGCCGTCTGCTTGGCGGGTTTCCCGCGTCGCAGGTAGGGGGCGCATTTGGCCTTGATCACGTCCAGCGGAACGCGTAGCGCGATCTGCCCGTTGACCGTGCGACGGCGCCGGGTGGTCTTGCTGTCGTTGTGCTGGATGGTGATCTCGTAGCCGAGGAACCGGGCCGCGCCTGTGCGGGCGTGGGTGATCAGCGTTTTGTCCTGGGACAGTTCCAGCTTGAGTTCTTCACGCAGGAACTGCGTCAACCGCTGTTTGATCTCCTCGGCTTCAGCCTTCGGTCCGGCGAACCCGAGCAGATGGTCGTCTGCGTATCTGCAGTACCTCAGCCGCCGAAACCCCGGATCATCCGGGTCGGTGCTGGGCCGGCTGACCATCTGCCGTCGCAACGTCCGGGCCAACGCCCGATCGCCGCGCCGGCGAGCCTTTGCCAACTGGTACTGCAGTTCCAGGTAGGCAGGGTTGCGTGCCCTGCGTTCCCCTCGGGTGTGCTGCGTCGGCGATCTGGCTGCGCTGAACCGGTTGTTCACCGCGTGGGTGGAGACCGTCTACCACCCGCGCGCCCATTCGCAGACCGGGTGGCGCCGCTTGCCCGTTGGCGTGACGCGCTGGCCCATCCGGTGCCCACCGCGGCCTCGGCGCAGCTACGGGAGGTGTTCCTGTGGTCGGCGCAGCGCACCGTGACCCGCACCGCCACAGTGTCCCGGAAGGACTTGGTCGAGTTCGTCGCGCAGATTGCTCCGGACCGGCGTTCGCGTGAACGTTGGTTGGAGTATTGGCTCGCGCCACCCAACCCGTCGAGGGACTGGAAAAACAACGGTGTAACTCCGATCAAGGGAGCACCACCTGATGACGATCACGACCGATGCGGCGGACACTGCCGCTGTGCCCGGTGATGAGAGGGCCAAGCGGACCTGTACGAAGACATGCAGGCGGGTGTCGACTCCGCGTTGGTGTCGCAGCTGGTGGCTCAGGCCCGCGAGCAGGGGCTGCATCTGTCCGGTGAGGGTGGGCTGCTGCAGCAGCTGACGAAGATTGGGTTGGAGTCGGCGTTGGATATGAGCTCACCGACCACCTCGGCTACGACAAGCACGACGCCGCCGGGGCGAACTCCGGCAACGGCAGCCGGTCCAAGACGGTGTTGACCGATGTCGGGCCGGTGCAGATCGACGTGCCGCGTGACCGGACGGGCTCGTTCGAGCCGGTCATCGTCCTCAAGCGCCAGCGCAGGTTGTCCGGTGTCGAGGACCTCGTGCTGTCGCTGTCGGCGAAGGGCCTGACCACGGGGGAGAGTGCGCCGTGAGGCGCTGTTGGATTGTGTGGAGGTGAGAGACCTTCTCCGTCGGGCCGTCGCAGCGGTCTGGCGAAGCTGGGGGCAGCCTGATCCGGGAGGTGCCGGGGAGGGTGGCAAGCGGCCCTGACAACGCCGGGGCGTGTCAGCACTGCCAGATGGTGCGGGTCCGGCAAGCGAATCGGAAAGGCATACGAGAGGAACCGGCGTTTACGTCTCCTAAGTGGTCACCGGCTCGAACCTGGCGGATCTGGGCCGGTTGCGGTGCGCACCTGCTCTTTGAGATGGGCGGGGAACTCCTGAGCGGGGATTTTCACCTCCGCAGGGAGGCCATGGTGAAGGTCTGCGGCGTAGCCGTGGCGATGCCGCGGGGGCAAAGTCGGGTGCCTCCTTCGATGAGCGATCCAGCAGTGAACACGGGAACCGTCCGGCGACGGCTCCCGACGCGCGGGCAGCCAGTCCGATGGTCGGGATAGGCACATCGTCTGCTGAACGCGTCGGGCGGGGGCGGAGCCGTCGTAGTACTCCGAGGTCGGGAGAGCCGACCACATGGGGAAGGACGGCAGCGGTTTCGAGAAGGAAGGATGCTGTAATGCCGAAAGACGCGCCACTGAACGGCGGCGCCCTACCGGAACACGTCCGTGAGGACGGGTTCGGGTGGGTATCGGGGATGCAGGCCAAGCTTCACCGTTGGGCTGCGGCTGATCCTGGCCGCAGGTTCGACGACCTGTTCAACCTCGTGCACGACCCGGCGACGCTGATCGTGGCGTTCGAGCGGGTCGCGGGCAATACCGGGGCGCGGACTGCCGGTTCGGACGGCCTCACGGTCGCCCGGATCGAGCGGGAGATCGGCGTCCCGGCGTTCCTGGACGGCATCAGGTCAGCGGTCAAGGACGGTTCCTTTCGTCCGCAGCCGGTGCGGGAACGCAAGATCCCCAAGCCGGGTGGGTCGGGCAAGGTCCGCAAGCTGGGCATCCCGACCGTTGCTGACCGAGTCGTGCAGGCCGCCCTGAAACTCGTCCTGGAACCCATCTTCGAGGCCGATTTCGAGCCGGTCTCGTTCGGGTTCCGGCCCAACCGGCGAGCACACGACGCGATCGCCGACATCCACCTCTTCGGCAGCCGAGGCTACCGCTGGGTGCTGGATGCCGACATCGAGGCGTGCTTCGACACGATCGACCACACGGCCCTGATGGACCGGGTGCGGCATCGGGTCAAGGACAAGCGTGTGCTCGCGCTGGTCAAAGCGTTCCTCAAGGCCGGGGTCCTCACGGAGCTCGGCGAGGAACGCGACACCCCGACCGGCACACCACAAGGGGGCATCCTGTCACCGCTGTTGGCCAACATCGCGTTGAGCGTGCTCGATGAGCACCTGCACCGTGAGTGGAAGCCTGGTGGGCGGATGTCGACGGAGAATCGGCGCCACCATCGGCGTGATCGTGGTCAGGCGACGTGGCGACTGGTCCGCTACGCCGACGACTTCGTCGTCATGGTGTTCGGCACCCGAGATCACGTCGAGGCGTTGCGCGGGGACGTCGCGGCCGTGCTCGCTCCGATGGGGCTGCGATTGTCGCCGTCCAAGACGCGGATCGTGAACATGGCCGATGGGTTCGACTTCTTGGGCTTTCGCATCCGGTGGAGACGCAAGATGGGCACCCGCGACCAGTGGCACGTCTACACGTTCATCGGTGACCGGCCAGTCCGGTCGCTGAAGGACAAGATCCGTGCTCTGACACGCAGGTTGTCACAGCAGGACCTGGGAGAAACGCTGATCCGGATCAACCAGATCACGCGTGGCTGGGCCAACTACTTCCGGCACGCCGTCGCCAAACACACCTTCGACCGGCTCGCCTACTTCATCTGGTGGCGAGTTGTTCGCTGGGTCAAGGCCAAACGACGCTAGAGATGGAAGGACGTTCACCGCTGGCTGCGCACCCCGACCGGGTGGCGGACCATCACGGCGGACGGGATCGAACTGCACAACATCGCGTCGACCGCCGTTACTCGGTATCGCCGTCGCAGCAGAATCCCTACCCCTGGGCAACAACGAACCAAGCCTGACGGCAGAAACCGTGGAGAGCCCGTTGCGTTGAGAGGCGCACGGCGGGTTCGGCGAGCGGTCCGCAGAACCGGGCCGGTGGCAACACCGGAACCGCGCTGCGGGCCGACTCGACTCGCGGCGCACTTCGCCGAGATCTACGGCGCCTCGGTCAGCGAGGAGACGATCTCGCGGATCACCGACAAGGTCATCGAGGAGATGAACGACTGGTCGCACCGGCCCTTGGACGAGAGGCGGTTTCTACTGGTCGTTGCGAATCCTGATGGGACGGGGTTCGCATGCCGAGATACGCGCCGAACAAGATGCCGACGGACGTCAAGCGTCGCTACTTCGAACTGATCAGGACAGGAGTACGGGGTGCACGAGCCGCCCAGGAAGTCCGCGCCCGCGGACACTTCCCCAACGAGACCGCGGCGCTCAAGTGCGTCTACCTCGCGGTGATGAGCTCGACCCGACCGGGCAAGGCCGCAAACGCTGGGCCACCCGCTGGAAGAGCGCACTCAACGGCTTCGACATCACCTTCGACGGACGCCTGCCCGCTGGCCGCAAGTAGAAATCAACCAACCCGGTTACACCGAAAAGTTGACAGACCCGGCCTCCGGTGGTGCGTCGTTGGGGAGGCGTCGGGCGTCGGCGTGAGGGAGGCCACTGTCGCCGCAGCCCGAGCCAGTGTGGGCGGGAACTATGGTCGAGGCCATGACATCGGACAACGGCAGCCCCGACGACTGGACCACACCCGGCACGTTCGAGGTCGCTCCCGGGGTCTACCGCGTGCCTCTGCCGTTGCCCAACGACGGCCTGCGGGCGGTGAACGTGTACGTCCTGCGCCACGACGACGGTCTGGTCCTCATCGATTCGGGGTGGGCGATCATCGAGGCGCGGGCCACGCTCGACGCGGCTCTGGAGGAGTTGGACTTCTCAGTCAAGGACGTTCGCCGGTTCCTCGTCACGCACGTGCACCGGGACCACTACACGCAGGCCGTGCACCTGCGCCGGGAGTTCGGTATGCAGGTGAGCCTCGGCGTCGGCGAGCGCCGGAGTCTCGAGATGACCATGGCGCGGGATCGGGATCCGCTGGCCGAGCAGCTCGGCCGACTGCGGCTGCTTGGCGCGGGTGAGCTGGCCGACACGCTGTCGAGGATCACCGTGGAGCGTGCCCCGGCGGCGGACTGGGAGCTACCTGACGACTGGTTCCACGGCGGGGATGATGTCGTGCACGGCGACCGGACCCTGCACGTCGTCGAAACGCCGGGCCACACCCGCGGCCACGTCGTCTTCCACGACACCGGGTCGCGCCTGTTGTTCGCCGGCGATCATGTGCTGCCCACCATCACGCCGTCGATCGGCTTCGAGCCGATGCTTTCCGCGAACCCGCTCGGCGACTTCCTCAGCTCACTCGCGCTGGTGAGACAGCGGCCGGACGCGCGGCTGCTTCCGGCGCACGGGCCGGTGACCCCGAGCGTGCACGCGCGCGTCGACGAGCTGATCGCGCACCACGGCGCGCGGCTCGACGAGACGGAGGCCGCCGTCATGCGTGGTGCGCATTCGGCGTACGAGGTCGCGTCGCAGCTGCGCTGGACCAGGCGGGAGCGCGAGCTCGGCGATCTCGACCTGTTCAACCGGATGCTCGCCGTCACCGAGACCGCGGCACACCTCGACCTGCTGGTCGCGCAGGGGCGCCTGACCCGAACCGACGTCGGCGGGTCGCGCTGCTACGCGAATGCCTGATTCGAGAGAGCTCGGTCACTCCGTCCGCGACCTTGGTGGGGGAGAGTGTCAGCCGGGGAGTGCGGTGCTCTTTGACATCTGCGGGTGTCACTCCACGTCGTCATGATCAAGGGGCTCACTCAAAGTCGCCGGCGTTGTGGCGCTGGCGAGGATGGTGACCAGGGCCGTGACGATGTCCGCCGGTAGGCCGGGTCGGGTGAACCCTGAGCGTTGAGCTCCTCGGTCGCCTTGGCCGTCAGTTCCCGTCCCTTCGGAAGAAGGTCGACGAGCGTGGTGCGGCGGTCGGTCGGGTGGGGCGTGCGTTTGACCAGGCCCGCTGATTCGAGACGGTCGACGGCGTTGGTGACGATGGTCGGATGTACCTGCAGTCGTTGGCCGACCTTCGTACGGCACGATCGCGGCGTCGCCCTGGCCGATGCTTCACGCAGACCAGCCCCGCGATCGAGACAGGGCGAACACCTTACCCGACACCGGGATCACCGGCGGTTCGCCGTGTCGGGCCCACGTGCGGGCCTTCGGTGGGCGCAGCGTCTGACCGGCCTCGTCTTCGAAGCAGATCCACGCGTCGTGCTGCGCCGCTACCGTTTTCCCGCCGGCCATACCTCCCGCCGCCACGCCGCGACCGCCTCCTCGTCACGCTCGACGGGCCGGTGCGCCGGGACCTGCACCGACCAGCCGATGCGGTGCAGCAGATACGAGGTGCCGCGCAGCGTGTACCGCGTGCGGAACATCCGAGCGATCAGATCCGACACTCGCGCCAGGGTCCACCGCTGGTCCTCGCCGAAACCGTGTGCGGCCGGCCCTTCATCCAGGGCATCGGCCAGGAGCCGCAGCCGGCCGGCGTCCAGGCGGCAGCGGGACCCACCCGGCCCCTTCGACGCCAGCCCGGCCTCACCCTCGGCACGCCACCGCTTCCGCCAGCCGTACACCGCTGTCTGCGATAACCGCAGCCGCCGGGCAACCTCGGCAACCGGCATGTCCTGCGCGAACCACCCAGCCGCTTGCCGCCGCACCGCCTCTCGGTGAGTCGTGAGCATGCCCGGGTCGCTCTGGTCAGTGTCGGGCAGCGGTGGTTACCGGGCGTTGCTGGGCGATGATCGGATGCTCGGTGTGTGCTCCACCGGTTGGAGCAACGGCGGCAGACAGCGGTGGGCGCGGGTGGGCGCTCCTGGGCACTCGTGGGTATTCGCTGGCAGGTAGGCTGTGCATCCGCGCCCTCGTAGCTCAGGGGATAGAGCATCGGTTTCCTAAGCCGATGTTCTTCGATCGCCCGTAGGCGCGTGACCTGCTGGACCGCGTCCTTCGGTGTCGATTTAGGGGTCGCATTCGCTCGGAAACTGCTCGGTGGGTCGGGCATCAGTATTCATCGACCTTTTTGGATCATACCCGGGGA
>NZ_JBSFYQ010000032.1:7229-89808 GCF_053599855.1 Micromonospora sp. NPDC005161 | reverse complement strand
GGACAGCCCTGTCATCCGACGATCCGTCATGATCGCAGCACCAACCATGGCACGATCATCGATGCTCAAGCATCTACAACCGTGCACGAGGTCGTTAGATGAACGCGAGAGGTATCCGGGTGCTCCGGACGTGACCGGCAGGTGAAAGTTCACCGGGAGCGACCTGGGTCACAACAAACGAATCCGCTCGGGCGCCGCACACTGTGCTGAGCGCAGTGCGGAGGGAAAGCCCGTCCCTCATGCCTCATGCGCACGGCGGCGGCCGCGAACCGCCGGATCACCAGCGGGTACGGATGTGCCAGCGGGTGCGGTACACCGGTTGCCCCCAGTGTGGGATGAAGGCGACCGCCATCATTCCAACGGTCATGACAGCGGCGACCAGGATCGGTGGCAGCCCCCCCGCCATCGGCGCCGCCAGCGACAGGACTACCACGCCGAGCGGCAGCCGCCACAGCATCGCCCGGAACACCACCAGCGCGTACACGGTGCGGCCGGTGAGGAACACCAGCGGACCGGCGACCACGATGGCCAGCTCCGTGGGGCTGGTCTCCCCGACGGGGTCTCTGGCGACTATGTCACCACCGGCGGCGACCAACACCACACCGGCGACCATGACCAGATGCGCGTACGCCGCGACCAGCGCGATCCGGCCGGGACTGTTGGCCATGTCGATCCCGGTAGCGAGATAGCCGGCGACGTAGACGATGTAGATCCGCCACATCGTCACCGTCATGACGAAGAGCAGGACCACTCCCGCCGTCTGCAGCGACACGAACGGGGGGTCGCCGTACAGCCGCACTCCGACGAGGATGATCTCACCCAGGGTGACGATGAACATCTGCCGGTAGCGTTCCGCCAGGTGCTCACCGCCCACCCGGAGTTCCTCCGGGCCTGAACGGCCGAGCCGGGGCAGTGGATACCCGAAGAGGCCGACCGCGTAGTCCGTCGTGATCGCCACCGCCCAGAGCACCAGCCGGATCGGGCTGGGCAGGAACGCGCCGACCAGCCACAGCACGCCGGTCAGACAGAACCAGACGAGTACCCGCATGGACCGCTTTCGAAGCGCGTGACCCCGCAGGGCGGTGATGAGGATGAACCCGCGATACAGGTGCAGGCCCACGTACGCCCCAGCGAAGACGATCCCGTTGACCCCCTCGAACGCGCTGCTGATCGCCAGCGACATCAGCAGTCCGCCGAACAGCACGCCGAGGACGATCAACTGGACCAACGGCAGGCTGGGGTCGTACCAGTCGGTGGTGTACGCGGTGACCGTCCAGACCCACCAGATCGCGGCGAGCAGCACCAATGTTTCCAGCGCGTGATTCCAGCCGAGGTCGCCGGACAGCCGCTCGGACAGCCGCATGAGCGCGACGATGAGGCCCAGGTCGAAGAGGAGTTCCAGGTAGGAGATCCGGCGGGGAGTGTCCTGACCGCGCAGAATCCACCCCGACCGCGCCTGCTCCACCGCCCCCGATCCTCCGGACAATCCTGCCCAGACTTCGTATCACGCCGGGGGCAGCAGGATGGGGCATTGCCGCACAACCCAGCCCCTGGCTGAGCCCTAGCGTTCCCAGGCTCGTGGTGCGGTCCAGTGACGGAGCATGGCGACGATGCGGAACAGGAACACGAACACCGCCGCGCAGGTGGCGATGACGGGCATCGGCAGGTCGAGCTGGTGTGCACCAGCAACGATCACCGCACCGGCCGCTGCCGGGATCGAGTAAAGATCCGTGTCAACCTGGACCAGCGCCGGCGTCTCTCGAGCGGTGATGTCACGCAGCACTCCACCGCCGACCGCGGTGGTGATCCCGAGCAACACCGCCTGGATCGAACCGAGGTGGAATTCGAGGGCCTTCAGGGTGCCGGTGACGCAGAACAGCCCCAGTCCTGCGGCGTCGAAGACGAGCACGGTGAAGTTCAGCCGCTGCGCAGGGGGTAGACGAAGAAGGTCACGCCCACAGCGATCAGCGGGATCACCAGATAATTCACGTTCGTGAAGGCGGCCGGCGGAGAGTCCCCTATGATCAGGTCGCGTAGGAGACCGCCACCGAGCGCGGTCAGCATCGCCAGAACCACAATTCCCACGACGTCGAAGCGTTTGTGGATGGCCATCAAAGCTCCGGACGTGGCGAATACGTAGAGACCAACCAACTCAAGGATGTTGACGACCGCGCCTGCTGACATCTCCATAGCATCGCCGCGCCGACCGGGTGCTGGCGCTGCGCGATCGCTGCCTGAGACCGGCAAGGCCGCAGCCCTCGGCCATCGACCCCGGCTTGAGCTCAGCCGGCCACGGTGGCCCGTACCACGTCGAATGGGCCGGCCTCACCGTGCAGGCCGGCCTCCTGCAGTTCGGCGAGCAGGCCGGCCACGGACGTCAGGTGCCACGGATAGTCGACGGCCGTCTTCGACTAGGTGGCGGAGCTGGTCGCCGTGCGACAGGCGGAGTTCTCGGCGTAGCGCAGCACTTCCCCGATGAGTCGCCTGGTGGCCTCCCCGTGCAGCATGTAAACGACATGCCGGCCGCGGCGCTGCCGCCGGATCAGCCGGGCGTCCTTGAGGAACCGCAGATGGTGGGCAATGGCCGTCGAATCCGTGGACATGGCCTCCGCCAACGAGGCCGGCGTGTGCTCGCCGCTCTGCAGCAACACGAGGATGTGCAACCGGCGCTCGTACGCCATGCCACGCAGCACGACGATCGCCCGATCCAGCGTGGCCCCCAGGTCCTCAAGGTGTGCGGTGCTCATGCCTGGACCGCACGGAGCCGGTGACCGCCAGGATCCCGGCTTTGATCAGCCGGGACAGGACCGTGGACAGCGCCAGGACCGCGGTGGCGGTCAGGGTGATGCTCGCGCCGGCGGCGACGTTCCACCGGCTCGACGCGTACAAGCCGCCGAGACCGCTGAGAGCGCCGAACGTGACGGCCAGGGCAGTGATGACGCTCAGCCGGTGGGACCACTGGCGCGCCGCCGCGGCCGGCGCCACGATGAGGGCGAGGGCGAGGATCGTGCCGACGGCCGGGACGATCGTCACGACCACCAGCTGGATGGTGAGCAGCAGCACGACGTCCCAGACACCGGTGGCGAACCCGGCCGCCTGCGCCCCGGTGCGGTCGAAGCCGGTGTGCTGCAGGGGACGGGCGCAGGCCAGCAGGATGGCCGCGACGACGACGAGCGCCACCGCAGTGGTCACCAGGTCCTGCGGGCTGACCGTGAGGATCGATCCGACGAGGCGGCATCGACGCCCCGAAGTGATGATATTACTGCCTGGACACGAACAGAACTGGTAGAAACGGGCGAGCTGATGACGACAAGCAGGGCGGCGGCGCGACCACACCACCTGGCGGTTCCTGCGCACCCAGGCGTCGACCATGCTGGCCTGCGACTTCTTCCACGTGGACTGCACACTCACCCTCCAACGCCTGTACGTGTTCTTCGTCATCGAGGTCGACAGCCGCTACGTGCACATCCTCGGCATCACCACCAACCCCAACGGGCCGTGGACCAACCAGGCGGCCCGTAACCTCCTTATGTTCGGGCGTGGTGACAGCCCGGCTGGTGGTCGGGTTCGGCCCTGGTATCCCCTTCGCGGGCCGGGTGGGCGGGGCCTCTCGTCTGGTCGGGGCGGGTGGGATTGCCGTTACGGCGGGGTGACCATGCGTGGATCTTGTTCCAGGCGAGGATGAGGTCGGTCTGGTGCGGGTGGGTGTCGTCGAGGCGGGTCAGCCGTTTACGGGCGCGGCGCACGAGGCGGGCTGGCGCGTTGAGTAGCACTCGGCGCAGGGTGGCCGGGCTGGCTTAGCGCAGCCCGGACTGTTCGGCCAGCAGCCGCAGCAACGGGGCGCCGACCGCACCGATCAGCCCTGACGCCCCGGTGGTCAGCGTCAGTCCGCGGGCCCAGGCGTTGACGCGTTGTTCGATGCGTCGCTTACGCCGCAATCGTTTGGCACGCGCAGCCTTCATACGCAACCTGGTCGATGTCGTACGCTTCACCTGGCAGGTGCCGCCCTTCTGGAAGATTCTCGATCTAGGCAATCCAGATCATTCCAGGTAGGACGGCACCTCCTTTACGTCAGGGCCGGCAATCAGCCGTCACGCCATCGAGCCCATGAATTCGTGAGGCTGGATGTCGGCGAGCCGTCCGATTCTGCTAACAGAGCGGACGCCCTTTCGCGTCGCCCGACGTGGTCGTCTTACCAGCTCGCCAGACCTCCTTCCGCGCTCCGACACCCGAGGCTCGGATGCGCCGGGTCAGCCCATGTGCTGGTCGTCAGACGTCACGAACGTCCGCAGATGGTCAACCGCCGCAGAGAGCGCGTCCTGAAGGGGGCCGATGTCCCGGGCGACCTGAGCGAGGAGCATGCCACCTTGATACGCCGCGAGGAACATGTCGGCGAGCCGCGCGGGGTCGGCGGACGCGTCGATGCGGCCGAGTTGCCGCATGCGATCGAGCCCGACGCGGAAGATCTCGCGCCACTGCGCGAACACCTCCGCGAGCCGGTCCTGCACGTCGAGATCGGTCTTGACGATCTCGCTCGCGAGCGAGCCGAGGCTGCAGCCGGCCTCGAACGGACGCCCCGAGAGGACGTAGAAGTCCGTCCAGTCCTGGAAGGCCTCGACGGTGTCGAAGCTGGCAAACCGTTCGCTGCGATGGAAGCCGAGGACGCTGTCGGCCTGCCAGTCGATGACCGCCAGGACGAGGCTCTCCTTGGTGGGGAAGTAGTGACTCAGCTGCGATCCACTCACGCCTGCAGCGCGGCGGACGAGCTCGTTGTTGGTTGCGTGGACCCCTTTGCCGTAGATCAACGCCGCCGCGTGCTCCAGTATCCGCTCGCGCGTGGCCTGGCCCTTGGGAGTGAGCTTCTGGGCTGCATCCGCCCCGTTGTTCACCTGCATGTAATCAACATAACACAAACTGGGCTTGAGAGCCCATTCCCGACGATGTTCACTCAAGCGAGTGGACGAAATCGTCCAGTAACGTCACGCGGCGGCCGCGTGTTCCAGTATTCGCTCGCGCGTGGCCTGGCCCTTGGGAGTGAGCTTCTGGGCTGCATCCGCCCCATTGTTCACCTGCATGTAATCTACATAACACAAACTGGGCTTGCGAACCCATTTTTGATGGTGTTCACTCAAGCGAGTGGACGAAATCGTCCAGTAAAGTCACCCGGAGGTTCATCACCATGTCTCGCCTGACCGCTCCCGCGCGCGCCGACATGGACGCGAAGACGCAGGGCGCCCTCGACGCCATCGCGAAGCAGTTCGGCTTCGCGCCCAGCATGTTCACCACGCTCGCCGCGAACCCGACCGTGCTCGAGATCGTGATGGGCCTGCAGGGCAGCATCGCGAAGCTCCTGGACGCGAAGACGCGCCACACGATCGCCCTCGCGGTCTCTCAGTCGAACGGCTGCCACTACTGCCAGGCACTCCACGGTTTCATCTCGTCGAACCTCGGCGGTATGTCGGCGGAGGAGATTGAGCTCGCCCGCACGGGCACGTCCAGCGACCCGAAGCGCGCCGCCGTCGCGAAGTTCGCGCAGCACGTGATCGAGACGCGTGGCCAGGTCAGCGACGAGGACCTCGCAGCGATCCGCGAGGTCGGGTATATCGACCCGGAGATCCAGGCGATCGTCACGATCGTGGTCGTCACCCTGCTCACGAACTACCTCAACAACGTCAGCGACACCGTCGTCGACGTCCCCGGCGCCGACCACCAGTCGGCCTGACTTTCCTCTCCACCCGCCGGTTCAAACGACAGAAAGCACGATGTTGAATCTCGACAAGCTGATCACGAAGCACCTCACCCGCTACTTCGACCCGAGCAAGAGGATCCCGGAGGAGACGTTCCAGCAGCTGCTGCGTTACCTGCACACCTCGCCGACGACGATCAACATCCAGCCGAACCGTTTCCACGTGCTGGAGACGCAGGATGGCAAGGACAAGCTCGCGGACGCACTGGTCGGCCGCTTCGCGGACAACGCGGAGAAGGTGCGCAACGCGTCGCACGCCATCGTCTTCACGACGCGCAAGGACATCCCCGACACGCACCTGCAGGAGATCTTCGAGAAGGAGCGCGCCGACGGGCGCTTCGCCGACCCGGAGATCCAGAAGGGATGGGAGGCGGGCGCCTCCAACTTCGTGGAGATCCAGACGGAGAACTATGGCGGGGACGTGCTCCACTGGCTTGAGAAGAACACCTACCTCGTCGTCGGCGCCACGATGATGGCCGCCGCATCCCTCGGGGTGGACGCGACGCCGATGGAGGGCTTCGACCGCACGACCGTGGACGCGGCCTTCGACCTGACCGACACCGACTACACGACCACGCTGCTTCTGGTGCTCGGCTACCCCGACGAGGCTCGGGTCTCCCGCCAGCCGGTCTCGCGGTTCGACGCGGAGAAGATCTTCACGCACATGTGACGGACGGGGCGGACATCGGATCGCGGTGCCGGCCCCGTTCACTTCGACTCGGTTGCCCGGCGTCCGCACCTCCTCGACGGACGCCCGGCAATCGACCCCCTAAGGACTTCGAGGAGGTCAAGATGCAGATTGATAAGGCAGTGCAGGATCGAGCCGCGGCCCGCGCCGCCGAGCTTCCCGGCTCCGAGCACACACACCAGTTCACCGGCGACTGGGAGGTATGGAAAGTCGGCGGCAAGGTGTTCATGCTGCAGACGTCCATGCCCGGCGAGCCCGTCGTGATCCTGAAAGCGGATCCATCCGACGCGGAGGCGCTCCGCGCAGCTCACGCGAGCATCTCGCCCGGCTACCACATGAACAAGAAGCACTGGATCACGGTGCGGGCGGGTGCGGACGTCGAGCCCGCGCTTGTCGACAAATTCGTGACCGAGTCGTACCTCCTCGTCGTCGCCGGCCTGCCGAAGCAGAGCCGTCCCGTCAATCCCGCTTCGTTCCGCGTCCCGCCCTCCGCCGACTGATCACGCTGACGCCGACCGCGCCCAGAGCGCTGTTGCCCCTCATCCGAGCAGCGCCCGCACCGGCGCATGGCGCCCTTACGTGGCCGGCCGCAACGACGAGGACCTCACCGTCGGCATCCTCATCGAGGCACACGTCCTCGACGACCGCCCGATCGAACGGGACTGTAAAACGAACGGTGTAACTCCTGGTCAAGGAGCAGCACCTGATGACGGATGTCGTGATCACCGAGGTCGATACTGATCAGGTGGCGAAGCGTGGACCGGCGCGGCCGGTGGGAGACGGGGTCGACGATCAGCTCGTCGCTCAGGTGGTGGAACAGGCCCGTGCGGCGGGTCTGCAGCTCACCGGCGAGGGCGGGCTGCTGCAGCAGCTGACCAAGCGTGTCCTGGAAGCCGCTCTCGATGGGGAGATCACCGATCACCTGGGCTATGACAAGGGCGACCCAGCCGGGAACAACGGTGGGAACTCCCGCAACGGGGTGCGGGGCAAGACGGTGCTGACGGAGGTCGGACCGGTGCAAATTGAGGTGCCCCGGGACCGTGACGGCACGTTCGAGCCGCAGATCGTGCGGAAGCGTCAGCGCCGGTTGTCTGGGGTCGAGGACATGGTGATTTCGTTGTCGGCCAAGGGTTTGACCACGGGGGAGATCCAGGCCCACCTGGCCGAGGTGTATGGCGCGGACGTGTCCCGGCAGACGATCTCCACGATCACCGACAAGGTCATCGAGGGCATGACCGAGTGGCAGAACCGCCCCTTGGACCCGGGGCGGTTTCTACTGGTCGTTGCGAATCCTGATGGGACGGGGTTCGCATGCCGAGATACGCGCCGAACAAGATGTCGACGGACGTCAAGCGTCGCTATTTCGAACTGATCAGGACAGGAGTGCTGGGTGCTCGAGCCGCCCAGGAAGTGGGCGTGTCGCTGAGTTGTGGATCATTGTGGTTCATCGACGCTGGCAGCGTGAGCTATGTCGAAACCCCGATCAGCGGGCGGTATCTGAGTCAGGACGACAGGATCGAGATCGCCGACGGGCTCGCCCGAGGAGAGCAGGTCAAGTCGATCGCCGCCCGGATCGGCAAGAGTTACCAGAGCGTGTACCGGGAGATCGCTCGCAACCGCAAACCCGACGGCCGGTATCAGCCGTGGTGTGCACACAACCAGGCTCATGTGCGCCGACGGCGCCCGAAGCCGCGGCGGCTGGCGGCCGACAACGCTAGCCCGGCGGCCTGGTCTGACACCCTTACCGCCCGCTTACGGGGCGTGGGTCCGGCCTTGTCCTGCTTCCACGGGTGGCGGTTCCCGCGGCTGGTGTCCACCGCGTACCCGGCCACGATGGGGTGTCTGTGCGCGCACTCCAGCATGGCCGGCCGCGGCGGGGCCATGGTGTCAGGCGTGGGAGCGCAGGTAGCGCACCAGCCCGGCGACGTCCTCCGGTACGAGGCGGCCGATGGCGCCGCTGGAGTAGACGGCGTTGAGTACGGAGCCGTCCGGGCCGAGGACGAAGCCGGTCGACTGCAGGTGACGGGGGTCGTCGTTGAGGTACGCGCCGGTCAGGGCGGCGACCTGCTCGGCGTCCGCGCTGTGGCCGACGGGGAATGCGAGGTGGTGCTTGTCGACCAGCGCCTTGGTGGTTGGTTCATCGTCGACGGAGAGCGCGGCGACCTGGACGTCGAGTGCGGTGAGGGTGTCGGTGGCGCGCTGGAACGCCGCGAGCTGGGCGGTGCAGTAGGGGCACCAGGAGCCCCGGTAGATCAGTACGACGCCGTAGTGCCCGGCGAACTCGTCGGGTAGCCGGAGGGCGCCCCCGCCGGTACGCGGCACCTCGAGGGTCGGGAAGGTCTGGCCGTTGTCGAGTCGAGCCATGATGCGTCTCCTTGTCAGCCGGTCCACGATCACGATTGAGTCAACACCGCGAAAACTGGACTGACGACCGCGGTGAAGTTGCGGCAGACCAGGTCCGGCGCCGGCGTGGCCTTCGGATCAGAACGCGAGGACGGCGGGCGCCACTTCTTGCGCAGGAAGGCGCCCTGCCGGCCGTCGGCGCGCATCGGCCGCTCGACCCGTTCGCGGCCGATGCGCCAGCCCCGGCGACGCAGCATCGCGTGCACCCGCGGGCTGCCGTAGGTGCCGCCCGACCGGTCGTGCACCGCCCGGATCTGGTCGAGCAGCTCGGCGTCGTCACGGCGGCGCTGCGACGGGCTGGCGGCCTGAGCGAGCCAGCCGTAGAACGTTGACGTGGCCACGCCGATCACCCGGAGGACGGGCTCGACCCCGAAGCGGTCACGCAGCTCGTCCACGAGCCTCATGACCGTCGCCGGGTCGGGTCGAGTTCCAGGGCGAAAAAAGCGCTCGCCGCCTTCAAGATTTCGTTGGCTCGCTTGAGCTCGGCGTTCTCCTTGTGCAGGTGCCGCAACTCCTCCAGCTTCGAGGTGGTGGGGCGGTCGCCGCGCTCGCCGCGGTCGGCCTCGTCCTGGCGGATCCAGTTGCGCAGCGCCTCGTGATGCACGCCAAGCTGGGCGGCCAACTGCCGGATCACCGGCCTGGGATCAGACTCCCGGTACAACCGCACCGCCCGAGCCCGCAGCTCGTCGGGGTACTTCTTCTGGGCGACCTCGGAGGACTCCCTTCCGCTCTATCAGAGCAGGATCGAAAGCCTCCGAGCTACCGGGGGAACCTCACCTGCACCGTCCCCCCGGGACAGGCCGAGTTCGGCGTCCAGCTTGCGGGTGGCGGGCATCCGGGTGTGCGGGGCGAGCCGCCCGGTGCGGATGGCATCCCGGAGCGCCTGTTCGAGCCCGGACCGGCGGCCGCTCGCCGGGGGGCCGGGTCCAGATGGAGATCCACGCCCAGGGCCGCCGAAGTGGACCAGGATTTCGTCATGGTATTGGACCTTAAGCATGTTCCAATCCGTGCGATAACATCGCTGCCATGACAGGTGAAGCACCCACGCCGCAGACCCGAGTCGACTTCTACTTCGACCCCGCCTGCCCTTTCGCCTGGATCACCTCGCGGTGGATCCTCGAGGTGGAGCCGCTGCGCGACCTTGACGTCCGGTTTCACGTCATGAGCCTGTATCTGCACAACGAGGGCAACGAGCTGCCCGGCTGGTATCGCGATCTTGTCGATCGCTCCCGCGGCCTGGTCCGCGTCGCCACGGCCGCGGTCGAGCACCACTCCGAGGACGTACTCCGCGGCCTCTACACCGCCTTCGGCACCCGCATTCACGATAAGGGAATGGAGGACTTCGACGCGGTCGCTGCCGAGTCCCTGGCCGAGCTCGGGCTCCCCGCGAGCCTCGCGGAGGCAGCGCGTTCGGCCGAGTACGACGCCGCCCTCCAGCGCAGCCACGACGCGGGCAAGGATCCTGCGGCGGGCGGTTATGTGGGCACGCCCACGATGCACATCGACGGAACGGCCTTCTTCGGCCCGGTGATGAACAGCATCCCGCGGGGCGAGGAGGCGGCGCGGCTCTTCGACGCAGTGCGGACCCTCTCGGCACACCCGGGCTTCTTCGAGCTGAAGCGGGAACGGACGGGCAGCCTGCGCTTCGACTAAGAACCCCTAACGCAATGAGGTTGGCAGGCCGGTCGCGGGGTAGTCGGCTCGGTCATGAGGAAGGGCCAACAGCCGCCGTGGATCCTGCCGGACGGGCTGTGGCAGCGCATCGAACCGCTCCTGCCCGCCCACCAGCGCCGGTACCGGTATCCCGGCCGTAAACGGCTGGATGACCGCAAGGCGTTGTGCGGGATCCTGTTCGTGCTGCACACCGGGATTCCCTGGGAGTTCCTGCCCCAGGAACTGGGGTTCGGGTCAGGGATGACCTGCTGGCGGCGCCTAGCTAGCCTCGCCATCCGCATGTCAGCGGCGGTACCGGGTACTTGGCGCCCGAGGAACGGGACTTCACCGTGACGCAGCCGACGTTGACCGCGAGGAGCAATTGAGATGAGCAGCGGCAGCACCCTCCGGCGGGGCCATCTCGGGCCGAACCTCACCCTGTTCCTGCTCGCCTCGATCCTCGTGTCGTTCCTCGCCTCCTCGTTCGCCCCGACCCCCCTCTACTCGACCTACCAGGCGGCCTGGCATTTCTCCCCGATCGTCACCACCGTCGTGTTCGGCGTCTACGCCGTCGCGGTACTCGGCTCGCTGCTGACCGCCGGCAAGCTCTCCGACCATGTCGGGCGGCGGCCGGTCCTGATCGTCGCGATCGCGATCCAGATGATCTCGCTGATCATCTTCATCCTCGCCAACGGTGTACCCACGCTGCTGGCGGCCCGTATCGTGCAAGGGCTCGCGGTCGGCCTCGCCATCGGCGCGATCGGGGCGGCCATGCTGGACGTCAACCGCGCCCGGGGCACGCTCGCCAACTCGATCGCCCCGGGTATCGGGGGCGGCCTCGGCGCCCTCCTCTCGGCGCTTCTCGTCCAGTTCCTGCCCGCACCGACCCGACTGATCTACATCGTCCTGCTGGTGGTCCTGCTGATCCAGGCCGTCGGGGTGGTGCTGATGCCCGAGACGGTCACCGCCAAGCCCGGCGCGGTACGGAGCCTGTTGCCGGAAATCAGCCTGCCCCGCACCATACGCGGGCCGATGCTGGTGGCCGCTCCGGTGTTCGTCGCCGGGTGGTCGCTGCTGAGCTTCTTCGGCGCCCTCGGTCCGGCGCTCGTCCGCTTACTCGGCCCCACCTCGATCGCGATCGGCGGGGTGGCGATCTTCGTCTTCACCGGCGTCTCGTCCGCCGCCGTCTTCGTGCTGCGCAACGCAACCGCGCGGACCTCGATGCTCACCGGAATCGCCACTCTCATCCTTGGCATGATCATTACGATGGTCGCGATCGACGCCAACTCCATCGCGGTCTTCTTCGTCGGCGTCGTGCTCGCCGGCATCGGCTTCGGCGGCACCTTCCAGGGCGGTCTCAAGACGGTGATGCCGCTGGTCGAGGCGCACGAACGGGCGAGCGTGCTCTCCCTGATCTACATCATCTGCTATGTGGCCCTCGGCCTGCCCGCCGTCATCGCCGGCTTCCTGGTGGTGCACGGGGGCGGCCTGCGCCGCACCGCGAACGAGTTCACCATCTTCGTTATCGTGCTGGCCGCGATCGCCCTGATCGGCCTGGTCGGGAACGCTCGGAAACGGACCATCCGGGCACCGGGGTGAAGTCGCTGGGGCCCGGCCGGCCGGCGGACCTTAATACAGCATGCGGATCACCAAGTACACCCATGCCTGCGTGCGACTCGAACACGACGGGCGGGTGCTCGTCATCGACCCCGGCATCTGGAGCGAACCGGCCGCCCTGGCCGGCGCCGACGCGGTGCTGGTGACGCATGAACACGCCGACCACGCCGACGTATTACGGCTGGCCGGGCTCGGCGTGCCGGTCTACGCACCGGCCGAGGCGGACCTCCCGCGGCTCGCGGTGACCGGAGTGTCTGCGGGCGAGGAGTTCACCCCGGCCGGGTTCCGGGTACGAGCGGTGGGCGGCCGGCACGCGTTCATCTACGGCGGACAGCCGGACTGCGCCAACCTGGGCTACCTCGTCGAGGACGCGCTCTATCACCCGGGCGACTCACTGCACGTCCCGGAGCAGCCGGTCGAGACGCTCCTGGTGCCGGCGCAGGGCTCATGGCTGAAGCTGGTCGAGGCGATCGACTTCGTCAAGGCGGTCGACCCGCGACGGGCGATCGCCATCCACGACGCCCAACTCAACGAACGCGGTCTCGCCAGCGTCAACGGTTGGCTCGGCGAAAAGGCCGGCGACCGCTACCGCTACCTGACTCCCGGCGAATCGCTCAAGCCCTAGCCTAGACGCCAAGGTGCACACCATGACCGGCAACAGCGACTACACCGTCCGGCAAGCCGCTTACGACCTACGCAAGATCCGAGGCAACCGTGTGGTTTGTTGCCAGCCAACCACCGGCGCGACCGGCGGCAGCGACAGCATCGCGGCCCGGTCGGCGTCCCACCGGTCCACGGGTCGGCAGCCCAACATTCGGTGCTGGCGGTTGTTCGCCCGCACCAACCACTCGGTGAGTTGGGCATTGAAGTCCTGCGGCGAGGCGAACCGGCGGCCGGGCAGGAACGAGGTCTCCAGATAGCCGTTGGCCCGCTCGACCAGGCCCTTGGCCTCCGGGTCCGCCGGCCGGCACTGGATCACCTTGATGCCGAGGGTGCCGCGGAAGGCGTTCATCGCCTCCGTCAACTGCGGCCTGCCGGCCCGCCACTGCCCGACAGCGGACTCGTTGTCCCACACCAACGCCTTGGGCGTCCGGTCCCACCCGGAGATCAGCGTCCAGTGCCCGCCCAGCAGGTCCGCCGACTGCCGGGACGGGATCATCACCGCCGACAGCCACCGCGAATACCCCGACACCATCACCAACACCGGAGGCCTGCCGACCTGCCCGAAGCCCAACGACACGTCCGCCGGCGGGAACCACAGATCACACTGCGCCAGCTCACCCGGCAGATACTCCGTTCGCTGGGCCGGGTCCGGGCGGCGGAACAACGGCCGCAGCTGCTGCACCCGATCGCAGAACACCGTCTTGCCCCGAGTCCAGCCGACCCGTTCCATGATCACCGTCGAGGGCATGTCCGGGAACTCCGCCAACAACGCCCTGATCTGCGGCTCGACCCCGTCCACGATCGAACCCTTCGTCGCCCGCCGATACCGCGGCGGCTCGTCACTGGCCAGGGCCTTCTTCACGGTGTTGCGAGACATCCTCAACCGCCGTGCGATGGCCTGGATCGCCATGCCCTCCGACCGCCGCAGCCGCCGGATCTTCGCCCAGTCCTCCACGCTCAGCACCTCCCGATGCTTCAGGAGATGGTCCCGATTCAGCCGGAACCACGTGGTCAGTTTTCAGGATCTGGCCCACTTTCCGTGATCGGGACTGATCCGGTCAGGCCAGCAGGACTCGCTTGCGGAGCAGGTCGAGGTTGGCGCGGCCATACATCTGTCGTTTGATCATCTTGATGCGGTTGACGTGGCCCTCGACGACGCCGGAGCTGTGGGGAAGGGTCAGACCGTTGAGGACGGCGTCGTAGTCACGGCGTAGGCCGGCGATGAATGAGTGCAGGTCGGGTTGGTCGTCTGCGGTCACGGCAGTGATCCAGGCGTTGAGGCGGTGCCCGCGCCGGCGGGTGAGTATCTCCGCGAGCGCGTTGACGTGGTCGGCCAGAGCGTTCAGATGCGGGCAGGCAGCCCGGATCGTGGCGAGGCCCGTGTGGTCCTCGGGGTGCAGCGTGTCGGGGTGACGCAGCAGCCAGGCGGTGATCCGGCGGACCTTCGGCGGCCGGGGCCGGGCTGGTGGTGGCGTGGCGGCGGCTCGCAGGGGTTGCAGGTAGGTACGCAGGGTGGTGGCACTGCCGCTGTAGCCACGGACGCGGATCTCGGCGAACAGTTCAGTGGCGTTGGTGATGCCATCGTTGAGGCGTTGATGCGGGAAGTCGAGGTGGTCATCGAGGATGCTGGGCCGACCGGCGCGAGGTTTGGCCAGGAGCTCATCGATGCTGCCGGCGCGGGCGAAGCGGCGCACGGTTCCGCGGGCCAGGTCGAGTCGCCGGGTGATCTCCCGGATGCTGTGGCCCTCAGCCCAGAGCGCCTGAACCTGTTCGTAACGGCGCCGGGTCCGAGGCACCAACAGTCCCTGCTCTGCCCGTTGGGCAGTGGCATCGACGGCAACCTGGGTCAGGTCCGCCGTGGCCGTCGGTGCGGGCTGCGGCGGTGCGATGGTGAGGCAGCGGTGGTGGCGGGCGACGGTCTTCTCGACGTGTTCGGCGAGGTTGTGCCACAGATGCCACCGGTCGGCCACCTGGATGGCCTGGGGCGCACCCGTGCGGGCTCCCTCGGCGTAGGCGTTGGCGCGATCTCGGCAGATGACCTGCACGGTCGGATGCTGCCCCAGCCACGTGGCGAGGGTGGCCGCTTCGCGATCGGGTAGCAGGTCGACCGGCCGGCGGGTGTCGACGTCGACCAGCACCGTCGCATAGCGGTGGCCTCGGCGCAGGGCGAAGTCATCCACGCCCACCGCGGTGAGCGTCCGGACCGGCGGGTCGGGCAGGGCGCGGACCAGCCGCAGGACGCTGCTGCGGCTGGTCACCAGGCCGAGGCGGTCGGCCAGCCGGGCACCCGCGCGACCGGCAAGAGCCACCCCGATCTTCTCCAGCGTGTGGCGAAGTAGCGGACTACGCCGTCCATATCTGGAGGTCAACCCGGTGACCTGCTCGGCGAACGTGCGGACCGGGCAGCGCACCGTGTCGCAGAAGAACCGGCGGACCCGTAACCGGATCTCCACCGGCTGGCCAGCCACCGCGGCATCGCTGAGTCGACGTTCGTAGCGGCTATGAACCCGCCGGGCCCGGCGTCCACAACCGGTACACGCCGCACGGCGGGCTCGCGCCCGCGCCCATATCCGCAGGCCAGCCGACTGCCGGTCCACTCGCTCAACCACGACAGGTGCCAGATGAGGCAGGACCGCAACAAGATCAGCCGATCGCACGACGCACCCTACACAGTGGATCCGGCGCACTGATCCGGGTCAGTCCCGATCACGGAAAGTGGGCCAGATCCAGTTTTCAGGCGGAGCCGACAACCGGCCGAAGCCGCAGCGCTGCTACGAGTCCTGGCTACGCCGCTACGCCGCCCGCCGCCAAATTCCGCGCACCTTGCTCGGTAAGCACCTGCGCTTCTCTGCCGCCGACTTCACCCGCGATCATCACCGCCGCCGCGCAACCCGCCACCGCACGCCGCCGCACCCCTCGACCACAGCACCGCACCAGCGACTTGCCACTACCGTGAAGTCACGCGTCCATAGGCAGGCAGGCGCTACGGGATCGGGGCGGAGGTCTGGTCGGTCGAGGCCGCGGCGGAGAGCATCCGCGCGAACATTTGCGCGGTACGGAGGCCTGCCGCGCCGCTCGCTCTGAATTGGCGGGTGGCCCCGTCAACGCATTCGACGGTCACGGTGACTCGACCGTGGATCGCGTCACTGCGCGCGAAGGTCACATCGGCGGCACTTAGGCTCTCGGCGGGTCGACGCTCGGCGTGCCAGATTTGAACTGCTGCGGCCGTAGCGCCAACGGCGCCGGCAACGACGACAGTCACGGCGGCGCCGATCAGCCACTGCCCAGCTCGTTCGTTCACGGCGTGGGTGACGCCGTTGGAGACCGCCCCAAGAACCATGCAGACCAGCACCGACCCCGCAGACCAGCGCAGCAGACGCCGCCACCGCAACGCGGCCGACGTGATAAAGACCGTCGTACCATCCAGCCTCAGGCTCGCGGTCTCGCCTGAGTCGAGGGCAACGGGGAAAGCCTTCACTCCGTCACAGTATGTCATGATTGGTCACTCAGGTAGAGAACCATCCGCTTGGGGAGTTATTGTGGCGGCATGTCGGCTTGGCTCAGACCGCCGTGGCTGCTCGGCCACCTGATTATCGGTGTGGCCGCTGCGACATGCCTACGTTTGGGCTGGTGGCAGTGGCACCACGCGCTGCAAGGCAGCGGCCGCAGTTACGGGTACGCATTGCAGTGGCCGCTGTTCGCCGCCTTCGGCGTGTTCTTCTGGACCCGCGTGGTGCGGGAGCGCCTCAGCCGAGCTGCCCGCACGTCTGAGGCTTACACATCTGCGGCAACGGCGACTGTCGGGCTCTCCTGGTCATTTCATCGTGGCGAAACGGACACGGGCCCAGCGGAGCGGCCGACATCGACCGGGACAGCGCAGCACGACGAGGACGACCCGGACGTGGCCGCGTACATGCACAGGCTGCGGTGGCTCAATGCCGACCCGCGTCGGCGCCTATCGGACTATCCCGGCTGCGACGGCCACTGATCCCAGCCGCGACGTCGGCTGGCCGGTTGGACACTGCGGGCAGTCCGGCGAGGCCAGCGCGGCGACGCTGCCGGGCGCCGCGCTGTCGCCCGGGGGCCTACGCTGGCAGCGGATCGCGGTCTTGGTAGGCCGCCACGAGTCGGAGCGCCGTTCGGAATCGAGCGGCCAGCACGCCGCATCGGGGGCAGAGCCTGAAAGAACCAGGTCTGCCCCGCTGCTTAACCAGCTGGGGGCCGGGCGCAGCGCGGCGAACCCACATCCAAAGCAAGAGGCCAAGTCACGTGATGGTGCCAAAACAAGGTGCCGATGGAGGCGCGTCGCCGCTGCGACTGAGTTGGTGTGAGCAGTGTCCCCGGCGAGGATGACAGCCCCGCCGGGGATCACTGCCGAGTTCACTGGCTGGAGCGGGCGTTCGGGGTGAGGATCAAGGCAAGGACAGCCGCGGTGACGGCGATGACGGCGCCGGTGGTGAAGCCGCGTGCGAAGCCGGTTGTGCTGGTGCCAGCGATGCTTGCCGCAGCGATGCTGGATACGACAGCCGCGCCGAGTGAAGCCCCGAATTCGTGGAAGGTGCTGACAATTCCGGATGCAAGACCGGCTTCGTGGGGCTGAACCTGGCCGAGTGCGGTAGCGGAGGCGACGACGAAGACCGCGCCGGTGCCGGCGGAGGCGATGCTGACTCCTATCACCATGGTCAACGTCCCTTCCCAGAGAGCGGGGATCGCCATGCCGGCGGCCGCGACGAGAAGTCCCAGCACGCCGAGAGCGCGAGCACCCGCACGACCGATGACGCGGCCTGCGGCGTTCGCGCCGAGCATGGTCGCGAGCGCCACGGGAAGGAAGAGCAACCCGGTGCGCAGCGCGCCGTAACCCCGGTGGTCTTGAAGGTAGAACGTTCCGAGGAAGAAGACGCTGATCATCAGAGCGGTCGCGACGAGGATCAGTAGCGTTCCGGCTGCGACGGGTCGACGCAATAGAAGTCGGACATCCATCAGTGGGCTGGCGGCGAGGCGCTGGCGGGCGACGAACGCTGCGTAGAGAGCCACTGCCGTGCCCAGCAGGATCAGGGTGACCGGCGTGCCCCAGCCTCGGTCTCCGGCCTGGATCAGGGCGTAGATCAGGGACCCGGTAGCGGCTGTTACCAGCACCGCGCCCGGCACATCGAGCCGACCGTCCCCGATCGGCCGAGGCTGCGGCGGAAGCTGAATGCGGAGGGTAAGCAGGAGGACAAGTCCGACGGGAACGTTGATGAAGAACACCCAGGGCCAGCCGGGCCCGGCGGTCAGCAGGCCGCCGAGGAGGACCCCGAGGGCCGCGCCGCCGCCGCCCAGCGCCGACCAGATTCCGAGGGCTTTGTTGCGCTCCTCGCCGTCGAAGATGGTGACGACCAGGGACAGCGCGGCGGGGGAGAGGATCGCCGCGGCCAAGCCTTGTGCGACGCGACCGCCTAGCAGCATAGGACCGTTATTCGCGAGTCCGGCGGTGAGGGACGCGGCGATGAAGAGCAGGAGCCCGGCGAGGACCAGGCGTCGGGCGCCGAACAGGTCGGCGGCGCGCCCGCCGAGCAGCAGCAGTCCGCCGAAGGCGAGGGTGTAGCCGCTGACCACCCAGGTGAGGGCCTCCCGCTCCAGGCCAAGATCTGCGCCTATGTGCGGCAGGGCGATCGCGACAACGGTGACGTCCAGGATGAGCATCAGTTGCGCGACCCCGACGAGTCCCAGGATCTTCCAGCGCTGCGGGTGGGGATGCGGGGATGTGGTGGTGACGGTCACGGGTTGGGCCATGACGGCCGGCCTCCTTCCGTAAGTCGAACAGGGGTGTTCGAGTTGTGGGAGAGATACCATAACCCGAACAGCGCTGTTCGAGTTGAGGAAGTTGCATGTCTCACCCCCCGGCGAAGCCGACCCTCCGAGCCGACGCCAAGCAGAACGTCGCGAAGATCCTGGACGCGGCCGTGGCCTGCCTGAGCCGCAACGCGGACGCGAGCGTGAGCGAGATCGCGAAAACGGCAGGGGTAGGCCGAGTGACGCTCTACGGGCACTTTCCCTCCCGAGAGGCCCTGGTCGACGCCGCGCTGACCCGAGCTATAGCCGATGGGGAACACGTCCTGCAGACGCTCGACCTGACCGGCGACCCCCGTGAGGCCCTAGACGCCCTGATCAGATCCAGCTGGCTGCTGGTCGCCCAGGCGACCGCCGTTCTCGAAGCGGCACAGACGACGTTGCCGCCCGGACGGGTGCAAGAACTCCACGCCGAACCTGCCCAGCGCGTTGACGACCTGATCCGCCGCGGCCAGTCAGAAGGGGCCTTCCGAGCCGATCTCCCAGCCAGTTGGCTGACCAGCGTCCTGCACCACGTCATCCACGGCGCGGCCATCGACGTCGCCAAGGGGCGACTGGAAAGCGCAGACGCCGCCCAATTCATCTCCGAGACGATCCTGGCCGCCTACACAAAAGCTGGCGCCTGACGAAGATTCGCCGGGGCCAGGCATTGCCAGCGCCCGCGCCGGACCGCGGCGCCGCCGGCCACACCACTCGGCAGAGCAGCTCCCGTCGACGCCCAACTCCTTCCGATGGCGGGGGCATAGGCACCCACCCCGCCGGTCGGCTCCTCGCGGCAAGGGCTTCGACGGTGACTGGGGGTTGCTGAAGGCGCAACTCATCGAAGCTCGGCGGCTGCGCCCCATCGGCCAGCCGGTCCCGACGCGTTGCACGGAAGGCACCTCGGCGCCGCCAGCGGCGGCCGAGTCGGGTCGTCGACCGTGTCCTGGCGGGCACCCGGGCCCTGGTTGCCGCAGCCGACCAAGCGCCACTCGCGCCGACACTTTGCGGACGAGGTCTAGGGCCTAGTCGTTGACGCGCTCGGGGTCGGGGTGGTGGGGGTTGGACTGCTGGTCGACGGAGAGGTCGACGGCGTCGGTGAGCGGGTAGGGCTGGGTGTGGTCGGGGTCGGCTCGGGGCCGGTAGGCGTCGGGGTGGGGCGGGGTCGAGTAGGCGTGGGAGTGGGCCTGGGCGACGCAGTGGGGCTGGGTGACGCAGTGGGGCTGGGTGACGGAGTGGGCCTGGGCGTGGCCATGGGCGGCGGTGCCGAAGGCGACGTGGTGGGCGCGGGGACCGCCGGGATCACCCGTGTTGCGGCGTAGAAGCGTGACCACCAGACGGAGGAAATCTTGACTACATCGCCGGTGGTGGGCGCCTGGACCATCTTGCCGTCGCCGATGTACATGCCCATGTGGTGGATCGTGGTCCAGCTAGAGCCCGAGGCGAAGACGACCAGATCGCCGGCGAGCAGCATGCTGCGGTCAACGGTGCGACCATGAGTGGCGTTGTACTGATCCCGCGACACGCGCGGCAGCTGGTCAAAGTCGGCGCCCTGCGATCGGTACGCAGAGACAAGCCCGGAGCAGTCGTAGCGATTGGGTCCCTCAGCCCCCCACTCGTAGGGCTTGCCGAGTTGGGCCCGAGCGAACCGGACCGCCGCGAGAGCGCGAGGGTTCGCGACCATCCCAGCGACGCTCTCACCGTCAGTGGTGTTCGGACGTAGCTGCCGCTCGGCGGCGTCACGCTGCCGCTCGAGCGCTTCGATCTTGCCGGTATTGCGCCGCCGAAGGTCCAGCAGCTCGGCTTGCCGCCTCTTGAAGGTCGCCTCTGCCGTCGTGTAGGTCGCGCGCGCGGCCTGAGCGGCGGTCGACGCGGCGCTGTGCGCGGCGATTGCTTGCTGCTCCGTCGCTTGCACGCGCAGCAGGTCACGGGCGCTCCCTTGGGAGTCGCCGGCGCGCTGCTGCCCCTTCTGAATGCGTAGGAGGGCGCCGAGATCCTGCAGATGGGAGCCGACCTCGCCCGGCGGCAACTCGGCCGCTCGCTTCATCGCCTCAGCGGCGGTGGGGCCGAGGTTCTGCTGCGCCTTCAGCAGCGCGGCCCGCGTGACCTGTAGCTGCCGCTCGGTCTCCTGCGACGCGGTTTCGGTCCGGGTCTGCTCCTGTTGGAGCGTCAGAAGCTGCTCGCCGAGGGTGGCTACCTCGGTCTCCTTGGCCAGGATCTGGGCAGCGAACGGTCCCAAGCCGGTCGGTGTCGTCGCTCCCAGGGTGGGCGGTGCAACGGCGCCGCCGCCGGGTAGTTGGACGGGGCTGGAGGGAACCGGCCTGGCGCCCGTGTCAGGAATGGCGTTGGGCAGGGGCGGATTCGCGTAGGCCGGCACGGTGATGGCCGTGGTGGCCACCGCGGTGAGCAGCGCCGACCAGAGGACGGGGCGAAGGACTGCCAGGCTTGCCCCCGGTCGCCTCGTCGGCCGGGCCTTGTGCCTCTTCGCCATGTCGCTCCTAAGAACGGGTGTCAGTAGACCGCGCGGACGTGAAGCGGTGCGCGACAGGATCGGCACGGGGGTTACCGACCCTGTCGCGCACCTACTAGTCGGCGATAGTAGTTCGACCACAGGGGAGATCACCACCCCTTGACCCTTGCCCCAGGCGCCGTGGTTGGCCGATCCGGCATCCCAACAGGACGATCAGGCCCCGCCGTGCCTGGCTCACGGGTAGCGCCGCTTGTTGCCGGCGGCGCGCCGCGGCGTTGACCGCGGTCGTCGCGGCACCCCTAGGATCCTGAGGGGGCCCCGGACACGAAGCGCAGACGTGTTCCGAGCTTTTCGAACGACACCCATTCTCCGCCCCAAGCAGGGCGTCAACGGTCCGATCTGCCCTGCGCCGGTTAGCCGGGATGCGGCCATTCAGAAGCCTGTTCGGTCGCCGGATAGGCGACGTGTCGAAGCGCCTGTAGCTGCTGCGGCTCTGTCCTGCTGACACGACGCCTGAGCCGATTACTACACCGAGGTAGTAGACGGCGTTCGTGGATCAGGGTACCGTCCATCGCTGTCCACCGACCTGCCGTCACGCCCTGTGATGCTGGCGCGGCTGTTTCAGCGAGAGGTACCAGAAACGTGTTGTTGCGACTTGAACGCAGAATGCGTAACGGCCTCGCGGCTGCGGCAGTGGTTGTGGCGGTCAGCTTGCTCGCGCCCTTCACATCCCCCGCGCTCGCGGTTCCATCCCCTGCCGAGGTAGAGAAGCAGCTGGACCAGGCGTGGGAGAAGCTCGAACCCGTCATCGAGCATTACAACAAGGTGCACAGCGAGCTCCTCGCGAACCAGAAGAAATCGAAGCAGCTCGGTGAACGCCTTCAGCCGCTGCAGCTGCGTGTGGAGATGTCACTGGGGCAGATCGGTGACATGGCAGCGCGGCAGTATCGGACCCCTCCGGCCTCGGCGGTCAACGCTGTCTTGTCCAGCACCTCCCCTCAAATGTTGGCGGACCGACTGGCGCTGCTCAATTACGTGGCGCGGTCCGATGCGGCGAAGATCGCCGACGTCGTGAAGCTGCGTGATGACCTCGCCGCGCAGCGCGCCCAGGTTGAGGCACTTGTCGCCAAGCAGAAACGTCTGGACGCCGAGCTGGCGCAGCGGAGGAAGGTCATCCAGGCCGAGGTGGACCGGCTGGAACGCCTACGAGCTCAAGCCGCCGGCGGTGGCAGCTCTGGTGGTGCACTGCGAATCGGCGCGTGTCCCGCCGTCTACATCGGCGGAGCAGCCGGCACCGCAGTGCGAACCGCTTGCGCACAGATCGGAAAGCCTTACGTCTGGGGCGCCGACGGGCCGTCGAGCTTCGACTGCTCTGGCCTGACGCAGTACGCGTGGAAGGCGGCGGGGGTGTCTCTGACCCACTTCACCGGGGCGCAGTGGCGTGAAGGAACCCCGATAGCCCGCGCTGACCTGCGACCTGGTGACCTGGTCTTCTTTTACAGCGACCTCCATCACGTGGGCATGTACGTGGGCAACGGGCTGATCGTTCATGCATCGAGGGCGGGGGTACCGGTGAAAATGGCGCGCATGGAAACCATGCCGTACATGGGCGCCCGCCGTCCTTGACCTGCGCCTGCACGGCTCTACTCGTGGCACCGGTGGTAGGACCTCAACCCCTGTCGACGCTGACCGAGCGTAGGGCTTGCCTGCTGGACTGAAGGTGCTGCGCCTGATCCGGGTGGGACGGCGGACGGACTCGCGGCGGCGCAGGGGTTGCCGACGGACGCCCGAGAGCATCGAACGAGTGACTCTTTCGCGTTCGCTCATGGTCGGGAATTGGTGGCCCCTACTGTGCGGATGTGAACCAGCTCCGTCTGCCTCGCCGGTTTCTGCTCACGGGAGCCGGCTCGGCCGCCGTGGCCGCATTGACCGCCTGCCAGGGGGCCAGCCAAGCCACCGCGCCAACACCGCCGCCGACCACCCGGACCGCTCGACCTACCACCGGGCGGACAGATGAGGCAGCGCTGCGGCGCAAAATCGCCAGCCTGCTCGTGGTGGGCTTCCGCGGTGACCGCGCGAATCAGAACGACTGGATCGTCAGGGCGGTCAGGGCCGGCCTCGGCGGAGTGATCCTGTTCGACCGGGACCTGGAAACCGATTCTGAGCGCAACATCCGGTCACCACGGCAGGTCACCGCGCTCATCAAGGACCTGAAGACCGCCTCGCCGGGACGGCTCATCGTGTCGATCGACCAGGAAGGGGGCCGAACCACCCGGCTCAACCCGGGCAACGGGTTTCCCGCGATCAAGTCACAGGCGGAGATCGGCGGCGAGAACTCGGCGACGGTGACACGCGAATGGGCGCGCAGCCTCGTCGCCAGCCTGACGCAGATCGGGGTCAACCTCAACTACACGCCAGTCGTGGACCTGAACGTCAATCCCGAAAGCCGGGCGATTGGAAAACTCGGCCGTAGCTTCTCCGCCAATCCTGACATCGTCGTCACCAACGCCACCGAGGAGATCCAGGTTCATCGCGCCGCCGGTGTAAAGACCACCCTCAAGCACTTCCCAGGATCGGGCAGCGCCGCCGGTAACACCGACTTTGAGGTCGTCGACGTCAGCTCCACCTGGCAGCCCATCGAGCTGGAGCCGTTCCGACGACTCATCCAGGCCGGACTTGCGGACTCCGTGATGGCCGCCCACGTGCTCAACACACAGTTAGACCCGAACCGGCCCGCGTCGCTGTCACGACCAGTCGTGACGGGCCTGCTCCGCGGCGAACTCGGTTGGCAGGGACCAGTGGTCAGCGACGACATGCAGGCCGTTGCCATCACCCGCCGCTACGGGTCCGCGGAGGCGGCCCACCTGGCGCTGCAGGCGGGTGTCGACCTACTTGTCTTCGCCAACCAGCAGGTATACGACCCAGAAATCTTCGACAAGACTCTCGACACCGTGGCTGCTCTTGTTCGCCGCGGCCAGCTCACCGAGGCGCACATTGACCAGTCCGTCGTCCGGGTTGACGCCCTCCGCCCGAAACGCTGACCGTCCCGCGTCAGGGCAGCAAGTAGGTACGCAGCGTCACTGCCCCGGCGCCCGACACGGCAGGCCGTCACCAGACCGGTGAAATCTAGTTGGCCGGGCCAGTCAGGCGGCTGCTATAGCAGCGACACGGGGACGTGGTCCGTATGATTGGAGGGTCCGCTGTAGGACTTCCAACCGGTAGCCGGGAACCAGATCTGGCGGTTCCAGATCACGTAGTAAATACCCAGGCGGTCGGCGTTGCGCAGGAGGAACGCGGCAAGATTGTTGCCATACATGCGCGTGTCGTTGTTGTACCAGGACCGGAAGCCGCTCTTTTGCAGCGACCAGTCGCAGGCCCGGCCTTTGGGATGCTCCCAGGGGCCGCCGGAGCGGTAGCAGCCGACGAACCGGTTGAAGCCGGCCCGCTTGACCTCCTTGTACATGTGCAGTGCTCGGGGGGTGACGCAGCCGGAGGTGGTGAGGTCCTTCTCCGAGCACGACTCGGGCCGCCAGTCCCCGTCGGACGTGCGGCCGGGGGCGATCCGGGCCACCGGCGACGTAGCCGACACCAGACCTCCGGTGAAGCCCTGACCTCCGACGAGCGAGAGGGCCTTCTCCGCCTCCCGTTTCTGCCGCGCCATGTCGTTCGTGAACTTCTGCTGCTTGCGCACCTCGGCGTCGAGTGCCGGCCTCGCCTGCTCGGCCCGGTTCTTGACCGCGTTCACCTCGGCCAACCGCGCTGCGTTGATCATGCTGAGCTCATCGAGAGCCCCGGCTCGCTGGACGAATGAGTCGGGACTGTTGTTGTCCAGCAGCATCGCGACCGCACCGATGCGGCCGGTTCGGTAGGACTGCGCGGCAATCTGGCTGACCTGGGGCGCCAGGGCATCCAACTCGCCCTGCGCCCGCTTCCCCTCCATCGCGAGTTCCAACTGGCGTTTCTGGGATTTCGCCAGATTGGCCTTGGCCTTGCTGTAGTCGCGGTTGCGCGACTCGATGACGTCGCTGAGCAACCGAGGTTCGTCGTCTTCCTCGTGCCCTGAAGGGGTGGGCGTGGAGGGGGCGGCGAACGCTGGCACCGGTCCGGCCAGGACCGTCAGGGCAGCGAGTACGGCCACCACAGGTGTCAACCAGCGGCGCAGGGGTGCCGTCACAGTGTTCCCTTCCGTGAAACGCGGACCGGGTTAGCTCAGGGGTTCGGAGCGGAATTAACCCCTACCGCTGGAGCGGCTTCACGCCAGTGACTCCGGTCCCCGGCTCGCCGCCCGGCGATGAGGGGGCCATGCCTACGCTGTTGCGCGTTGTCGGCGGTGACTGGCAGTGAGGCAACCGCGGAGTAGGCCGACGGATCTAGGGTCAGAAACGGATTGAGGCAGCCAATCGAAGGCAGTCTGTAACCGGCCATGCCCTCTCCACCGCAGCTGAGGTGACGCCTCGCCGAGGTCCCCGTTGATGTGGTGAGGCGCGGCCGGGATCGCACTGAGGTGGACGCTTTCGTCGCCACTCGCCGGCTCGCCGCGCCGCGACCTTCGGATGCCTCTCTTACTATTCGGCGATAGTAGAAGAGGATGGCAGAGGTTCCCTATCGGGGGGAGGCGCCGGAGAGTATGCAGGCCCACCGGTGCGCGGCGACGGTCTCCGGCGTCAGCCGCTGGCGCCGCGGGTGCGCGGACGGTGGATCCTCGCCGAGGTCCGCCCTGGAGACCGGCCGTGGCGGAAGGATCGAGACGACGGGGACGGGCAGCGGGACCAGGACCGGCAGCGCCCGAGGAGCGACGCGCATCCGGGCGTGAACGACGGGAGCGGCAATGTACGCAGGCGCGGCGGGCATGGCACTTGTGGCTGTGGTGATCGTGGCCGGGCTGTACTTGGCTCATCGCGCCGTCGCGATCGCGTCAGCGCCGCTGACCAGCCTGCCGTTCCAATCCGGCTGGCCCCCCGAGGAACACGCCCTCTCGCGTTACCACGTGAGGTGGTACCTGGCGACCCTGCTGTTTCTCGCGTTCGACGTTGAGATGTTGTTCATGTACCCCTGGGCGGTCGTGGTCGCCGAGCTCGGGATCACGGCCATCGTCGAGATGTTCATCTTCCTCGGCAGCGCTTTCATCGCGGTGCTGTGGGCGTGGCGCGAGGGGGCCCTGCGGTGGGTCTGAACAGCACATGGGCCGAGCTCGTGACCCGCCACGCGCATGTGCTGCTGATAGAGGCACCCGGGCACTGGCTCACACGAGCCGCGGTCGAGCGCCACATCCTCGAGCGAGGATGGCGCTTAGCCCAGTCCCCAGCGGACGCCGATGTCCTGGCCGTCTGCGGCGCACCAGGCCCGGAGCTGTCCGAGGTGGCGCACCGACTGTGGAGCCAGCTTCCCGGACCGAGGGGCCGTGTCGACATCGACTCCCCGGACGCCGTGCGCAACGCGCTTGACGCCGCCGAAGCGGGCCTGCGCGACAGCGATCGGCAACAGACGGACAGCCGCGATCGCCGAGACGGCCGCGGTGCGGAGGCGCGCCATGAAGATCACCCGACCGAGCACCAGGGCGCGTATGGGCAGCACGCGGAAGATCGCGGCAACGAACATGCCACCCACCGGGTGAACGTGGCCCGACCCCAAGACGCGCAACGGCATGAGAGTAGGGACCAGCGCGGCGTTGCCGAGCACGGCCACCACGCCGGCGAAGGCCTATCAGATGGTTCCGCGGACCCGCAGCATCACGGGGGAGCGGGCCAATCCTGTCAGAGGCCCGGCGAGCAGGGTAGGCCTGCGGGTGGACACGAGCACGACGCCGTTGGGCACACGGGTCACGACGCGATGGGCCACGGCAGCCACCGCCCGCAGCACGACGATGGCCGCAGCACGGAGCCTGACGACGACCACCGCACCCCGCAGCGTGGCCACCATGGCATGGGTCACGGCGGCGACGGCCGCGACATGGCGCACGATGCCGCGGGCGGTGGCGAGCACACCGGCCACGCCGGCATGGGACACGGGGAGATGAACATGGCTCCGGCCGGTATCCCGCTCGCCAGCGGCGCCGAGGACCGTGACGGCCTGGAGTTGGACGTCCTGCACGCACGGCTGGGTCCCGTGCTCGCGCACTGGCCCGCGGGTCTGGTCCTGCGATGCACCCTTCAGGGCGACGTCATCCTCGACGCGGAAGCCAGTCTCATCGATGCCGGTCCGTCCGCTCCCGTGACCGACGCTCGGATCAGCAGCGTGCACCTTTTCGCGGCTCGTCGGTGCGACAACGCCGCGGGCCTGTTGGCGTTGGCGGGCTTCGACGACGCCGCGTCCCGTGCCCGCCGTGTCCGCGACGCCGTGCTGCGCGCCGACGGTACCGCGCACGCGTCGCAGCAGCTGCGTCGGTTGACGCGGATGGCGCGACGCTCGTGGCTATTGCGATGGTCCATGCGACGTCTCGGTCCCCTCACCGAGCAGGACCTGGCGCGGTGGCACCTTCCCGAGCACCTTCGCGGTGATACTCGGGACCGGCTGCTGAGCATGCTGGATCGCGCCGCCCAGGGACTAGCCCAGGCGGACGGTCAACCAGCGCACGAGCGGCCGGCGGTGCTGATCGAGGCGGTAGCCGATCTCGTGCGGGGCTGGGACCTCGCCACCGCGCGGCTCATCGTCGCCAGTCTCGACCTGGACGCGTTGACGGCGGACCGCGAGGTGAGCCGTGTCTGACCCGTCCGTGACGGTCGTAGCCCCGCTCTGGGCGCTGGCAGCGGCCGGTCTCCTGGGTCTGCTCATGCTCGCCGCCGCGGTCCTCAACGGTGCTCTGTCCGCCCGAGCCGCCGGCGCTGATGTCCGTACCGGCCTGACCCGCCCAATCGGCGAGGTGGCCCGGCTGATGCGGCAGCGGCGCCGTGTCACCGTCGCCGCGGATACCCTGCTGTGGCGCATCGGTGGCGCCGGCCTACTGGTGATGGCCATGATGATCATCACCGTCGTGCCGTTAGGCGATTGGACCTTGTTCGACCTCGACGTCGGGGTGGTGTGGTTCAACGCCATGGACGTCCTGGCGTGGGCGTTTGTGTGGCTGACCGGTTGGGGCGCCAACTCGGCGCACTCACTGGTCGGCGGTTACCGCTTCCTGGCTCACGGACTCGGCTACGAGCTGCCGCTGATGTTCGCGCTGGTAGCGCCGGCGGTGGCCGCGTCGAGCCTGAATGTCGGCACGATCGCGGCCGCCCAACAAGGTCTGTGGTTCGTGGTGTGGATGCCGGTGGCATTCCTCGTCTTTTGTATGGGCGTGTTGGCCATAGCCGTCTGGGGGCCATTCTCCCCGGCCTTGGGCCCTGACGTAGCCGGTGGGGTTGGCGTGGAGTTGTCGGGTGTTGACCGGCTGCTGTTCCTCAGCGGCCGGTATGCCCTGCTGGCCGCCGGTGCGGCGTTCGCGGTGCCGATGTTCCTCGGCGGCGGCGCCGGTCCGCTGCTGCCCGCCTGGATGTGGGTGCTGGTCAAAACCCTCGCCCTGCTCGCCGCGTTCGTGTGGCTGCGCCGCCACCTCCCGGCGGCGCGACCGGACCTGTTCATGGAAGTCGGCTGGGTCGTGTTACTGCCCGCCGTGCTGCTGCAGGACCTACTCGTCGCCGGCATCGCCCTCGGTAGGAGCTGACCATGATCACCCACGTGGCGTTCTGGGCACTGGCGGTTATCGCTGTGCTCGCCGGGGCGGCCGTGTTCATCGTGAACTCGATGGCCCGAGCGAGCTACTCCCTCGCCGTCTCCTTCATCTGCGTCGGCCTGCAGGTACTGCTCCTACAGCAGAACTACGTCGGTGTGGTGACGATCCTCATGATGATCATGGAGATGGCCATCATGGCCGTCTACATGGTCATGTTCATGGGCATGAACCCGGCGCTGATGCCGATGAGCATGGTCCACGACAAACGCCACGCCCTGGCTGTGTCGATCGCAGTGTTCGTCCTGCTGGCTACGGGGGTTCTCCTCGAGCCCTGGCCGGCGCGCCGCGGAACTGCGCCGGACGACGTCACGGCGGCGTTGGGGGAGGAGTTGATGAGCCCCAAGATGCTGGTCATGGCCGCTGTTGGCATGGTCATGGCAGTCACCATCGTCGCCGGTGTCGTGCTGGCCGCCCATCGCGGCCGCTACGACCGGTTCGGCGACGACCTGCGCCGTCGGCCCGCCCGCGACCCGCAGCCGGGAGGTGTCGGGCGGTGACCCTGCAGACCGTGTTGCTCGTAGCCGCAGCGCTGTTCAGCGTCGGCCTCTACGGCGCCCTGTCCCAGCAGGTGGTGGTCATGGTCATGATGGGCCTCGAGTTGATGCTCAACGGGCTCATCCTCGCCGCCGCCGGCTTCTGGTGGTTCCTCGCCCCGGACCCGTCCGGACAGGTGCTGTTGCTGGTCATCATCGTCGCGATGACCGTGGAGATGGCGATGGGTTTCGCTGTGGCGACCGCGTTGCACCGGGTACGACGCGTGGACATGACCGACATGGCTGCGGACCTGTCCCGATGACCACCCTCGGCCAGGCGGCGCTGTGGTCGCTTGTCGCCGTGCCGGCGGTGGCGGGGACACTGCTGGCCCTGGCCAGGCGAGCCGAGCGGGCCGCCGCGCCGGCCTCGCTTGCCGTCACCTCGGCGTCGGTGGTGCTGTCGCTGGTAGTTGCGGTCACGAGGCCCGCCGTGTCGGTGCCGTTCCTGGCCGGCGCCCGTTTCGGGCTCACCGTCGATGGGCTTGCCGCCGTGGTGCTGCCGATGCTGACGGTAGTCACCCTGCTCGTGCTGCTCGCCGCTGCCGGCGAGATCCACCGCTCCCAAGCCCGTTTCCACGGACTGATGCTGCTGTTCGCCGCATCCGTGGCACTTACCGTCACCGCAGGCACATTGCCGACGCTGCTGTTCGCCTGGGAGATCATGGGTGCCGCTTCATACGCCCTGATCGGCTTCTGGTGGCGCGACGCCGACCGGGTGTCGGCCGGCCTGACCGCGTTCGTCACCACCCGCGCCGCGGACCTGGGCGTCTACCTCGCCGCTGGGGCGGCCCTCGCGGGCGGCGCCGGTCTGGCCCTGGCCGACCTACCCGCCAGCAGCCCCGGCTGGCGGCACCTGGCCGCCGCGGGGATCATGGCCGCGGCGCTCGGTAAGGCCGCGCAGCTGCCGGTGTCGTTCTGGCTGTCCCGGGCGATGGCCGGCCCAAGCCCGGTCAGCGCCCTGCTGCACTCGGCGGCGATGGTGGCCATGGGTGGCTACCTGCTGCTGCGAGTGCAACCGCTGCTCGCCGTCACCGGCTGGGCTGCTCCGACGACCATGTGGGTGGGCGCGGCTACCGCGCTGCTGCTCGGTGCGGTAGCGGTCGCCCAACGCGACCTCAAGCAACTCCTCGCCGCCTCGACCGCGGCCCAACTCGGATTCGTGGTGTTGGCCGCCGGTGCTGGCGCGGTTGCCGGTGGCGCCGCCCACCTGGTCGCTCACGCCGCCACCAAGGCGCTGCTGTTCCTCGCCGCCGGCGCGTGGCTGAGCGCGCTTGGCACCAAGCAACTCGCCGGCCTACGGGCAGTCGTGGCGCGGTGGCGGGTGGTCGGCTGGTCGGCCACCGTCGGCGCGCTCGCGCTGGCCGGGATCCCGCCGCTGTCGCTGTGGGCGACCAAGGACGTCATCCTCGCCCGGACCCTCGATCAATCGCCGTGGCTCTACGCCGTGGGCCTGGCCGCGTCGGCGCTGTCGGCGGCCTACGCCGGGAAGATGCTTGTCATCATCTGGCAGCGGGTGCCCGCCGACGAGCAGGCCGACGTTGACGCGCACCAGCACGGGGAGCAGAAGGGCAGCGGCCGGATCAGCGGCCTTGAGCAGGTGCCGCTGGTCGTGCTCGCGGTCGGCGCTGCCTACTCCGGGCTGCTGGCTCTCCCACCGCTTGGCGCGACGGTCGCGGCAGCAGTTGGGCGTCCAGGAGCCTTCCATATCTCGCTACTCGAGCTGGCGGTGTCGGGGGCGATCGCCCTCGCCATCGTCCTAGCGGTCGCCCGCCGCCCGGTTCCTGAGCCGCGGTGGGCGCTGCGCTGGCTCGGGATGGAGACCGCGGCACGGGTCCTGGTCGTCCGGCCGACGCTGCGCTGCGCCGAGGCGCTGGCCCGTTTCGACGACCGGGTGCTGGACCGGGCCGTGACGGGCCTAGCCGGGGCGGTGCTGAAGCTGTCCCGCCACGCCGGTCCGTTCGACGACCGGATCCTTGACCGGGGCGTCGAGCTCGCCTCGACCGGGGTGGTACACGTCGCCCAGCGTGCCGGCCGGGTCGACGACCGTTGGCTCGACGGTGCGGTGGAGGCGCTCGCCTCCGCAATGCGCCGGCTGGGGCAGCTCGCGCGTCGGCCGCAGAGCGGCCAGCTGCACCAGTACTACCGGCAGGCCGTAGTCGTGCTCGTCGTCGCTGTCGTCGTCGTCGTGGTGTTGGGGTAACTGGTGCTCAGTGTGATCGTCTTCTTGCCCCTGGCCGCTGCGGCGGCGCTGGTCGCCGTGCCCCGCCTGGGTGACACGCTCGCACGCTGGGCCTGGGTCGCGGTGACCGCCGTCGACCTCGCCCTGATCGTGATCCTCTGGGCGCGATACGACACCCCACCGGCCGGCGGGCTGGCCTTCGCCCAACAGGTGGATTGGATCCCGGGCGTGAACAGCAGCTACCACATCGGGGTGGACGGCCTGTCACTGCCGCTGGTGGCGATGACCGCGGTGATCTTCCTGGCCTGCGCGGTATACGCGCTGCGCGAGCGGCACCGGCCGCGAGGGCAGGCCGCGTTGTTTCTGTTCCTGCAGTCCGTCAGCCTCGGCCTGTTCGTGTCCGCCGACCTGATCCTGTTCTTCGTCTTTTTCGACCTGTCCATCGTCGGCATGTACTTCGTCATCGCCGGCTGGGGACACGGCAACCGCGCCCACTCGGCGCTGAAGTTCTTCCTGTACACCTTCCTCGGGTCGCTCGCATTGCTGGTCGGTTTCATCGGCCTCTACGTCGCCGCCGACCCGCACACCTTCGACATGCCGACGCTCGCCGCCGCCACCCCGCTGGCCGCCCGGCCCCTCGCCGGCGGGCTGGTGCTCGCCGCGATCCTGCTCGGCCTGGCGGTCAAGACACCCACCGTGCCGTTTCACACCTGGCTACCGCCCGCGCACACCGACGCACCGGCCGTCGGCTCCGCGATCCTCGCCGGCGTGCTGCTGAAGATGGGCACCTACGGCTTCGTCCGCATCGCCATGCCGATGCTGCCCCAGGCGTGGCGCGCCTGGGCCTGGGTGATCATCGCCGTCGGGGTGGTCTCGGTCATCTACGGCGCCCTCGTGGCCCTCGCCCAGACCAACCTGAAACGGATGGTCGCCTACACGTCGGTCAATCACATGGGCTACATCGTCCTCGCCGTCGGTGTCGCCGGCCTGGTGGCCGGCGACACCACGCAGGCCCGGACGGTGGCGGTCACCGGCGCGGTCACCCAGATGGTCAGCCACGGATTGATCACCGCCGCGCTGTTCCTGCTCGCCGGGGTCCTGCGCGAGCGGGCGGGCACCTACGACATGCACGACTACGGCGGCCTCGCCGCTCCCGCACCGGTCTTCGCGACCCTCTTCGCCGTCGGTGCCTTCGCCGCCCTCGGCCTGCCCGCCTTCTCCGGGTTCATCGCCGAGTTTCAAATCTTCACCGGCAGCATCGCCGCCGCCCCCGCCACCGCCGTCGCCCTGCTCGGCATCCTCATCACCGCGGCGCTGTTCCTGCGCGCGCTGCAACGCGTCTTCACCGGCGAGACCCGCGGAAAGTCGATTGGTTTCACCGACCTGCGTGCGGGCGAGCGGTGGTCCATCGGGCCGCTGCTGCTGCTCTCACTCGTGATCGGCGTCCTGCCCCGACCCCTGCTCCAGGTCATCGAACCTGCGGCACGCACGGTCATCGGCCTGCTTGGGCGCTGAACCATGGAAACGGAGATGATGCGCCCGGCGCTGCTGCTACCCGAGATGCTGCTCGCCGCAGGCGCCCTCGCGGCACTGATCGGGGGCTCCTTCGTTGCCCGTGACCGGCAGTGGTTCATCCGCGCCGTCACCATCGCCGTGCTGGTGGCCACGATCGTGGCCGCGGCGATACAGCTGCGCGAACCGGCGACGAGCGCGTTCGACGACTCGTTCGCCGTCGACACCGCCACCGGATTCGCCCGCATCCTTGCCGCGACCGGCACCCTGCTCATCCTCGCGATCGCCGCCGACGAGATCTCCGGCAGCCCGAGGGAGAGCGAGATGTACGCCCTGCTGCTCTTCTCCACCGTCGGCGCGGTGCTCCTCGCCGGCGCCAACGACCTGCTCGTTCTGGCCGTCGGCTCCCTGCTCGCCAGCATCCCGCTCTACGCGCTGATAGGTCTCGCCGCCACTGCCGCGGGCGCCGAGGCGGCTATGAAGACGTACCTGATGGGCGCGCTCTTCGGCATCCTGCTCCTGCTCGGCGTGACCATCCTGTCTGGGCTGGCCGGCACCACCGGATACACCGAGCTCGCCGAGCGGCTGCCCGACGCGCCGCGGGCCGGCGCCACCGTCGCAGTCCTCGCCCTGATCGCCGGCCTGATGTTCAAGGCCGGCGGCGTACCGGCCCACTTTTGGGTGCCCGACGCCGCCCAGGGGGCCACGGCCACGGCGGCGACGTTCCTGACCACCGTGCCCAAGATCGGTGCACTGGTCGCCGTCTACCGGCTCGCCACTGTGCTGCCGACGTCGACCTCGTGGCCGATTGTGGTGGCCGCCATCGCGGTGGCCAGCATGACCCTGGGCAACCTCGCCGCCTACTGGCAGTCCGACCCCCGCCGGCTGCTTGGCTGGTCGACGGTCAGCCAGGTCGGCTTCGTCCTCGTCCCTGTCGTGGCCGTCGACCGCAGTAATCTCGCGCTGCCCTCACTGCTGGTGTACCTCGCCGGTTACACGGTGACCAACATTGCCGCGTTCGCTGTCAGCGCGGCCCTGCCGCAGCATCGCGACCTCACCCACTACCGCGGCCTGGCCGCCCGGCGCGGCGGCCTTGCCGCGGCCCTGCTGGTGGCGCTGCTCGGTCTCGTCGGCACCCCGCCCACGGCGGTGTTCGTCGGCAAGCTCACCACCGCGAGCGCCGCCTGGGACGGCGGGTACGCCTGGCTCGCCGTCGTGGTGTTCGTCAACACCGTGATCAGTCTCTTCTACTACCTGCGCTGGATCGTCCCGGCCTACCGCGACCCCGCGCTGGCGTCATCCGGCGGCGATCACCGCGCCCCGTGGCCCGATCATCCGACGCGGCGGTGGTCGGCGAGGCTCGCGGTGACAGCTGCCGCGCTCAGCCTCGTGGTGGGTCTCGCCGCAGGCCTGCTCTGGAACGTGGCGGCTGGCATCTGAGCATCGAACGTCGGTCCGGCAAACAGCAGGGGAACCGGCCATGATCACAATTTCTTAACCGGCGACAGATACGGGCGAATCCGCTGATCTGCCACGGGTGCACCCCAAGCGGGGGAATCCGACATCACCCGAAAGGGCGAGTTAGTGGATCACCTGACGAGGGGTGTCCGCGCGCGCCGTTCGTGCCCTGCGCTAGCGGGCGGCAGCGGGACGGGCGGTATGCCCGGATGGCGTAAATCACTACCGGCGCCGCCGGACTGGCGTGGAGGATCCCGTTGCGCAGGGGCGAAGTGTGAGCACCGCCACCCGATCACCGTGGGTGACCATGGTTTCTCCTGCCTAGCCTCGGCGGATGCGTAACGACGGCAACCTCGACCACCCGCGCGGCCTCGGCGGCCCGGCTGACCGTTCGGACGATATCCCCTCCACCGAACAGCCGGCTAGCACGTCCCAGCCGCGACTCTCCACCGCATGGTGGCGTACCCGCCTCGGCGGCCTCGGTAACCCCTTCGCCGCCCGGCCGGGCCGGACCCGCATGGCGGTGGCCACCGGGGCCGTGTGCTGCCTCGGTCTCGTGGGCGCCACCTTCATCGGCGCCAACCCCGCCGGGGAGTCACTCAGCCCCAACCAGCGTGCCGAGATCGCCCAGCGGGCCGAGGCCGACCCGGCCTCCCGCGGGCAGGCCCGCCAGCCCGCCGCCCCGGTCACCGAAGCCCCCACCCCGGAAAGCTCCCCGTCAACGACAATGCCCGCACCCAAGCCGACGGCGAAGCCCAAGCCCAAGCGGATCGTTCCGGTCGCTGGGCTGGACCAGGCGCAGATGGACAACGCCAAGACGATCGTGCGTACCGGCCGGGAGATGGGCGTGCCGCGCCGCGGGCTGGTGATCGCGGTGGCCACCGCGATGCAGGAGAGCACCCTCTACAACTACGCCAGTGGCGTGCTGCCGGAGTCGCAGAACTACCCGCACCAGGCGATCGGCTGGGACCACGACTCGGTCGGGCTCTTCCAGCAGCGGCCCAGCACCGGTTGGGGCAGCGTGCGCGACCTGATGAAGCCGGAGTTCGCGACACGCCAGTTCCTCACCGCCCTGCAGGCGATCCCCGGCTGGCAGGACCTTCCCCTGACCGTCGCGGCCCAGGCCGTGCAGGTGTCGGCGTTCGGTTGGCTGTACGCCCAGCACGAGTGGCGGGCTACCGAGGTCGTGAACGCCGTCCTCTCCTGACCACGAGCAACCGACGCCGCGCTCCTCGGGCCGCCTCCGGAGGGCTCGCCGTCGGCCTGCTTGTCTGTGGCCGGTTGGTAAGGCTTCGTCGGTCGTCTCTTGCCCGTTCCCGCCTTGTCAACTGCCGTCAGTGGACGAACGCTCGCCGCGGCGGAGTGCCTCAGGCGCGGTAGGCGAGCGTGGCCATCATGCCCGTCTCCGCGTGGTAGGCGTTGTGGCAGTGCACCATCCAAAGGCCGGGATTGCCGGCGTCGAAATCAACGCTCACGCTCTGGTGGGGAACGACCACGACGGTGTCCTTGCGGGCACCACCGCCGGTCAGAGCGAAGGTGTGCCCGTGCAGGTGCATCGGATGGAACATCTCGCTGCGGTTGACGAATTCCAGCCGCACGCGCTCGCCCTGCTCCACCGGCAGTGGGTCAGCGTCGTGGAAGGTCGCGCCGTTGATGGTCCACCGGTAGGGGTTCATCGATCCGCCGAGCTCCAACCGGTGCACCCGGTCCGGACGTCGGTCGACCAGCGTCACGCTGCTGGCTGCGTGCAGCGTTGCGGTGTCGAGCACCCGTCCTTCCAGTTCGGTCAGACGGACATCGGCAGGTGGTGTGGCGCCGGAACCCGTTCGTACCAGAGCCAGACCGCGTCCGGTCTTGCCCTCCGCGTCGGCGATCAGCGGAAAGACCCCATCGCCTAGCTCGACCATGACGTCGACGCGCTCACCCATACCGAGCAGGAGGGCGTCCGTGTCCACCGGGTGGACCGGGAATCCGTCGGTGTGCGTGACCGTGAGCCGGTGTCCCGCGAGCGCCACCCGGTACGCAGTATCCGAGCCGGCGTTGATGATCCTCACCCGCGCCCGCTCACCGGACCGCGCACGGAATACCCTCGGGGCCGCCGGGACTCGACCGTTGACCAGATGGTGCGGGTACGAAACATCGCCAGCGCCGCCGAGCAGGGGAGAGGTCATCATCTCCATTCCGCCCATGTCCCCGTGACCAGCGGAAGCCGGGCCGCCGTCGCCACTCGTGTCGGGCCCCTCGTCGTGGTGCGAGTCGGGCTCGCCGCCCTCCCCGTGCGCGCCCGCCGGATCCATACCCTGCATGTCTGCATGGCCGCCCGTCTCGCGCAGGGCGGCGAGCACGTCATCGGGAGTGCGGCCGGTACCGTCGATCCAATCGTCGAGCACCACGATCCACTCGTGGTCGTACCGGCCGGCCTCCTGCGGGTCATCGACAATGAGGACGCCGTACAGCGCCCGGTCGAGCTGAACACCGGAGTGCGGGTGGTAGAAGTACGTGCCAGGGTGGGGCAGGGTGAACTCGTAGGTGTACCGGCAGCCCGGACGGATGGGTGGTTGAGTCAGGCCGGGAACCCCGTCCATGTTGTTGGGCAGCGCGATCCCGTGCCAGTGAACGCTGGTATGCGTCGGCAAGCCGTTGACCAACTCCACCCGCAGCATGTCGCCGGCGCGGGCCCGGATAATTGGGCCGGGCAGATCGTCGGCGTATCCCCAGGTGGTCACCTGCGGCCCACCTAAGTCGACTGTGACGGGACGGGGGCGAAGCGTGGCCGTCACCCGGCTACGGGTGCCGCCTGTGTCTCCGCCACGGACGCGGTTCGTGCCCACCGCTCTCAATCCCGCTGGGAATGCCAGCCCACCCGAGACGTCGCTGGTGCCGACGAGGCCCACCGCGCCCGCGACGCCGGCCAGCAACCGGCGGCGACTGATCTCCGGTTTCATGGCTGCTCCTCGAAGGGTCCGCTTGTCGACGGCCGTGCTATCCGCCGCCCTTCGTGGATTTTGTTCGCAAAACGTGCCGCATGGGGGCTTCTTCGTGCACTGTTGCCCCTTCGAGTGGCCCAAGTGGCGCCCTGCACGCTTGCCGGCCGGGGCCGCCGGTCTGCGGTGGTGGCTTGCCGGCCATTGCGCGGACGCATACCCATCAGGGGTATTTGCCTTCGTACCCCCGGGGGGTATATGGTGCTCGGCGGAGGTGGACGGCATGACTCGAGAACACATGGCGCATCACGACGCGGCCAACATCGATGAGCTCGGACGTGGCCAGCACAGCCACGGCCACGTGGACGCGACGCAGCACAGCACGCGAACACCGCACCCGCGAGGCGCGCACCACGAACACGACTCGCCCCACTCCGCGTCATCCCAACCACAGGGCGCCAGCGGCGCCCATGGGCACCACGGCGGGCATGGGGGGCACGGAGGGCATGACAAGCACGCCGGTCACGACCCGGAGCAGTTCCGCCGGAAGTTCTGGCTGAGCCTCGCGCTGACTCTGCCGATCGTGATCACCAGTCACATGGTGATGGACTGGTTCGGCTACTCCCTGGACTTTCCCGGCATGACTCTGGTCGGTCCGGTCCTCGGGTCGGTGGTCTTCCTCTACGGCGGGTGGCCGTTCCTGGTCGGTGGTTTCCGCGAGGTCCGGGACCGGGCCCCGGGGATGATGCTGCTGATCACGATGGCGATCACGGTGGCGTACGTGGCGTCGCTGGCCACCAGCCTCGGCACATTCGACCTGGACTTCTGGTGGGAGCTCGCCGCGCTGGTGACGATCATGCTGCTGGGCCACTGGCAGGAGATGAAGGCGATCGGCCAGGCGCAGGGCGCGCTCACGGCGCTGGCCGCGCTCCTGCCCGACGACGCCGAGCGGATCGACGACAACGGTGAGCTGCACCGCGTGCAGGCCGCCGAGCTGCGGGTGGGCGACCTGGTCCTGGTGCGCTCCGGTAGCCGGGTGCCGGCCGATGGCCGGATCATCGACGGCTCGGCCGAGCTGGACGAGTCGATGATCACGGGGGAGTCCCGACCGGTCCCGCGTGGGGTCGGAGACCGGGTGGTGGCCGGCACCGTGGCGACAGATTCCGCCCTGCGGGTACGCGTCGACGCGGTCGGCGAGGACACGGCTTTGGCCGGCATCGGACGGCTCGTCGCCCAGGCGCAGGCGTCCAACGGCCGCGCCCAGGCGCTCGCCGACCGGTTCGCCGCAATGCTGTTCTACGTCGCCGCCGCCGCCGCGCTGGTCACCTTCGGCGCCTGGTGGGCGCTGGGTGACCTCGACCAGGCGGTCGTCCGCACCGTGACGGTCCTCGTGATCGCCTGCCCGCACGCCCTCGGGCTGGCCATCCCGCTGGTGATCGCGCTGTCCACCGCCGTGTCGGCCAAGGCGGGCATCCTGGTCAAGGACCGCCTCGCCCTGGAGCGAATGCGTACCGTCGACGCGGTGCTGTTCGACAAGACCGGCACCTTGACCAAGGGAGCGCACACCGTCACCGCCACGGCCGCCGCGACCGGCGTCACCGAAGATGAGGTGCTGCGCATCGCCGGCGCGGTCGAGGCCGACAGTGAGCACCCCCTCGCTAAGGCGCTGGTGGGCGTCGCACAGGAGCGGGGACTGCGGGCGAGCGCCAGCGACTTCCGGTCGCTGACCGGCCGAGGTGTGCAGGCCGTGGTCGACGGCACCACCTATGCGGTGGGCGGTCCGGCTCTGCTGCGGGAACTGGCGGCCAGGGTGCCCGACGAGCTGGTTCGGGTCGCGCAGGTCTGGTCGGCGCGCGGGGCTGCCGTGCTGCACCTGGTCCGACTACCCGACGGCGGTCAGGCGGAGGCGGTGGGGGCGTTCGCCCTGGAGGACGAGATCCGTCCCGAAGCCCGCGAGGCCATCGCGGAGCTGCGCGAGCAGGGCGTGCGGAAGATCGTGATGATCACCGGAGACGCTCGGCCGGTCGCCGAGGCCGTCGCCGTGGACCTGGGATTCCGCCCCGGCGTCGACGAGGTCTTCGCCGAGGTGCTGCCCGCCGACAAGGACCGGGCGGTCGCCGACCTGCAGTCCCGAGGGCTGACGGTGGCGATGGTCGGGGACGGCGTGAATGACGCGCCCGCCCTGGCTCGCGCCGACGTCGGACTCGCCATCGGCGCCGGAACCGACGTCGCGATCGAGTCCGCTGGCGTCATCCTCGCCTCGTCCGATCCGCGCGGCGTCACCGGTGTGATCCGCCTGTCCCGGGTGTCGTACCGGAAGATGATCCAGAACCTGGTTTGGGCGGCCGGTTACAACGTCGTGGCGATCCCGCTCGCCGCCGGCGTCCTCGCCTGGGCCGGGGTCAGCCTCAGCCCGGCCGTCGGCGCGGTGCTGATGTCCGTCTCCACGATCGTGGTGGCGCTCAACGCCCAGCTGCTGAGGCGAGTCCGCCTGACTCCGCAGGGGCGATAGGGATGTGGTGGCGGCCCGCGATGGGCCGCCACCACATCGCTGCCGGCCTCATCATGGACCGGACTTCGACCGCGATACCCGGTCGGCGGGGAATGGCAGGGGACGGGCGAAGATCACGACATCGATGTCTGCATGGGTTGCCATGTCGCACCCGCGTCCCCGCTGCGAAGGACTCGACCATCACGGGTGGCGACGAAGAGCAGATCACCGTGGGCGGTGACGGCGGCCGGCGCATCGGGAACGTGACCGCCGGTACCCGACCACGTCACGGCTGCGTCAGGGGACACGAGGATCTGGCCGTCTGCCGTAATTCCCAGCAGCCGGTCGCGGCCGGCCCAGTGCAACAGCACGAAGGGCGGTCCTGCGGCGGGCGCCCAGGTGCGGCCGCCGTCGGCCGAACGTTGCAGGCCCTGCGCTGTTGTGGCCAGAAGGCTGTCAGGCTGTCCTGGTTCGACCGCCAGGTCGTACGCCTCGATTCTTGACCGGGCCTGCCAGGTGACCCGGTCGGTGCTTGCCAGCAGGGAACCAGTGGTGGAGTCGACACCGTAGGTGACCCCGTCGGCGCTTCGAAGGGCGTGGAAGTCTGCCTTCCCGGCGAGCGACACCGATCGCCAGGTGCGCCCACCATCGGTGCTTTCGATCAGGCCCAGATGCGTCGGCCCGGCTTCCCCGGGCGCGGGATGTCCCGAGGCGAGGAAGTGGTCCGGTCCGATCACCGTGAAGCCCATCGTGTCCTGTCGACCGTCACCCACGTGGGCGGCCCCGCTGTCGAAGACCCGAACGACTCCGTGGTGTGTGGCGACGTAGAGCTGTTGGTCCGACGGGTTCACGGCCATGCCGTGCACGTGACTCAGGGCGCTTGCGGTGGAGACGTCAGAGCTGCGAGATTCGTCACGCCAGTTCGCGAAGGCGATGACGGCCGCGATCAGCAGAGCGACACCAAGCGCCGTGCCCGCCCACGTCATTCGGTTGGACCGTTCGCCGGGCACCTGGCCTCCTCCTGTGTGACCCCACGAACCGGGGCTCTGTCACCGATGGCGCCAATCTACTATGAGGTGTTAGTAGTATTGGCGGTCAGCCCGTCGCCGCCGCTACCGAGCGAGAAGGATCTCTACCTCATGAAGCGCACCACTCTGCGGCGCACCGCTCGGGCCGGAGCGGCACTGTCCGCCCTGCTCGTCACCGCGGCCTGCGGCGGCAACGACATGGCGGGCATGGACCACGGCAGCGGCAGCCCGGCGGTCAGCTCCTCGGCCTCCGACAGCGCCGCCTTCAACGACGCGGATGTCATGTTCGCGCAGATGATGATCCCGCACCACGAGCAGGCGGTGGGGATGGCGGATCTGGCGTCCACGCGGGCCAGCGACCCGGAGCTGAAGGACCTGGCCGCCAAGATCAAGGCGGCACAGGACCCGGAGATCAGCACCATGAAGGGCTGGCTGACGGCCTGGGGTAAGCCGACCTCGGCTCCGGCCGACCACAGCATGCCGGGGATGAGTTCCGCTCCCGGGCACAACATGTCCGATATGAGCTCTCCCACGCCCGGCGAGTCTGGCATGCCGGGCATGATGTCTGACCAGGAAATGGCGGACCTCAAGGCGACTCAAGGCACCGAGTTCGACAAGATGTTCGCCCAGATGATGATCGCCCACCACAACGGCGCGATCGACATGGCCAAGACCGAGCAGGCCCAGGGCAGCAACGCCGACGCCAAGGTCCTGGCAACGCAGATCGCCTCGGACCAGGCAGCCGAGGTGCAGACCCTGCAGAAGATCCTCAACCGCCTGTAATCACACACCCAGTAGCGCTGGCCGGGCCCGACTGATCGGGCCCGGCCAGCGCGTGCTGCCGCGCAACCGAGGTCACAGGTCTTCGGTGTCCGCGCCGAACCAGACCGCCCGGGATGCCCGAGCCTTCAGCCGCAGTTGTGTTTCCCAACGCCGGAGCCCGACGCCCGGCGTTGGCGTTCTCCGGCGCGCAAGCGCGTGCCAACCCGAACCCCGAGACGAACAGAGGCAGCCATCGGTCGCTCTGTTCACCCCGAGGAAAGGCGAAGCAATGAACAACCTCGCACGGTGCCTTCCCGCCATCACCAACACCGTTTCCTACGTTCGCGGAACCGTTGCCAGGACCGCGCTCGGCGTCGCCGGTCTCGCGTGCCTCAGCGGTGTCGCGGTCGGCCCCGCCGCCGCTGCACAGGCCGTCCCCGCCTCGGCAGCAGGATCCACCGCTGCCGCACAACAGGCTGACCAGCGCTCCACGAAGAGCCTGGAGGACTACACCTTCCAGGCGCAGCCGAACATCTACTACTGCGGACCGGCGTCGACCCGGATCGCCCTGAGCGCCAAGGGCGAGATTAAGAGCCAGGACGAACTGGCGGGCAAGCTCGGCACGACCGTTGCTGGCACCGCCTCCGCGTTCGACGTCACCCGCGTTCTCAACAGTGAGCTGGGCAAGGACGTTTACAAGACCGATGAGATGCCGACCGACACGGCCCGCCCCGACGAGGTGCAGCGGCTGAAGACCGACCTGCGCAAGGCGATCGACGAGGACCGTATCCCGGTGGTGAACGTCATCGGTTCCGCGGTTGACGCCGACGGCGTCCAGCGGTCGTTCCCCGTCGGGCAATACCTCACAGTCGTCGGTTACGAAGACGACGGCGACATGGTGAAGCTCGCCGACCCGTGGCAGCCGGTGGGCGACGGCTACCGGATCCAGGTCGACGAACTAGCGAACTGGGCCGCTTCCCGCGGCTACTCCGCCTGACCATTTCACGACAGGCGGCCCTCGACGTTCAGTCGAGGGCCGCCTGTCGCCAAACCAGACAGTCCACGGCCAACGCCGTCAGTCCTGGCGAGGGGACGGATTGAAGGTGCTTCCGCACAGCCGCGGTGCTGGATGTTCGGAGCTAGTTTCGCCAAGCGATGATGGTGGGATCGCTGCCGGCAGCCGCAGCGCTTCGCGGCGTGGGCGTAGGCTGGCGCGGACGTGGGAGGCGGTGTTCGGTGAACGGGTTGGGCGAGCTGGAAGCCACCGTCATGGACGTGCTGTGGCAGTCAGGCGAGCCGTTGCGGGTGCGGGAAGTCCTTGATCGGCTGACCGGCCGAACCCTGGCTTACACCACAGTGATGACGGTGCTGGACAACCTGCACCGCAAGCAGTGGGTCCTGCGTGACAAGAGTGGCAAGGCCTATGAGTACCGGCCGGCCGGCAGCCGGGAGGAGCTTGTCGCACGCACACTGCGCCGCGTGCTGGAAACCAGCCGCCAGCCGGACGTCGTGCTATTGCACTTCGCTCGTTCCGCGTCCGAGCGGGAGCTGGCGGTGCTGCAGCAGGTTATCGATGAAAGGTCGAAGAGGCGGTGAGCGAGGGTGTCGCGCTCCTCGTCGGGTCGCTCGTCGTTGCCTGGCTGGCGCCGCCGCTGCTGGAACGTGTCACCGGTCGCCAGGATCCCTTCGCGGTGCTTCTGTCCTGGGGTGGTGCGATTGTCGCCGTCCTCGTCTCCTTCGCCCTCGGCGTGGTGCTGCTCTTCGTACCCCGCGCAGGTGCGCACGGATGGACCGAGACCCTCGCGCATCACTGCTGGATTGCCATGCGTCACGGGCATCTGCCCGCACAGCATGAGCTGGTAGGGGCCCTTGGCGCCCTGACAGCCGGTGTGCTCATCACGCGCACGGTCGTCTCCGCGGTGCGTCAGCGCCGCGCCCAGCGCGCGTCCCATCAGGCTCATCGAGATCTTATGGCTCTACTGGGTGGTCCGCCGACGGCGCTTGCGCGATCCGTGCTGAGCGTGCCGCAGACCACCCCCATCGCCTACAGCATCGGCGGCCGCGACGGTCTGGTCGTGCTTTCCACCGGTGTCCAGCAGCTACCACCAGCGCAACGTGCGGCGGTGCTGTCTCACGAGCGGGCTCACCTTCGTGGACGCCACCACGCGCTCGTCGCCGCCGCTGAGATCCTTGCGGCAGCCATGCCGTGGGTGCCGATCACCCGTCAGGCGCCCCGTGCGGTCCGGGTCCTGGTGGAACTGTGCGCCGACGCGGCCGCGGTTCGCGCGTGCGGCGCCTCCGCTGTCCGTGGTGCCCTGATCGCCCTCGCGGGATCACCCAGTCCCGCGCGCACCCTGTCGATGGCGGGCGGTGATGTTCCGCTGCGGCTACACCACCTGCGGGACGGCCGTCGCACTCACAAAGTGTCGTCGCGCCTGCTGCTCCCACTCGTGGCGACCGCCGCGCCGGCCTTCGTCGGTCTCCTCGCGGTCCTCACGTTCTGCCCCTGAGCGTTGCCGGGACGCGTCACCGGGTCGGTCTCGCAGGTACCCCCGGACGTCCCCACAAGCGCCACGATGCAGGGACCTGCGGATCCCGGATATGTGTTCAGCCAGCCAACATCAGGCGCGTGACCGTGTGGTTGTCCTGGCCCAGTTCGGGATGTAGGTCCCTACCGCGTGCCTGTTCACACCGCGGACACGCTCACCCCGGCTCGGGCTCGCGTTGCCGGCGAGCCCAGATTCGGCGCCAGAGGGTTGAAGCGCCGTGGGGCGGCCGCGCCCGCTCCGTTTTGCCGGGCGGGCGCGGCCGACCCTGCGGTCAGCTCACAAGTTGGTAGCCGGCCTTCTCGACGGCCGCGCGGACGTCGGCGATCGCCAATGGGGCGTGACTGGTGACCGTAACGCCGCCGGTGGCCGCGTCGATCTCGACGCTGGTGACGCCCTCGACGGTGCTCACCTCCTGGCGCACGTTGCTGGCGCAGCCGGTGCACGTCATCCCCGACACCGTGTAGGTGACCCGCACGCCGTCGACGGTGTCAACGGTGGCCGGTGCGTTGTCGGCGGTCGCGGTGGCGCAGCCGCAACTGGATCCACTGGTGCACATGGCTTTCTCCTGTCCGAGAAGGTGGGGCGCCGGCTTGCCGCCGTTCGATGCGGGCAACTGGCAACCGTTGAGCCGCGAAAACGGCGCCCCCTGACGAACGATCAATATACCCATAGGGGGTACAGGGATCAATCGGATGCGCGGGAGGCGGTAAAACACGAGTTCGTGGACGGCCGCCGCTTGACATCTCATACCCCCTGGGGGTACACATTCACCACTTACCCATACCCCCTAGGGGCATAAGGAGTGGTGGAGATGTCACACGGATCCAAGCGTTGGTGGGGCCTCGGGCTCATCGCGCTCGCCCAGTTCATGGTCATCATGGACACCTCGATCATCGGCGTCGCCTTACCGCGCATGCAGGACGATCTCGGCTTCTCGCCGGAGAACCTGTCGTGGGTGTTCAACGCCTACGTCGTAGCCTTCGGTGGCCTGCTGCTGCTCGGCGGCCGGCTGTCGGACCTGTTCGGCGCGCGGCGCATGTTCACAGCCGGCTGGCTGATCCTGCTGGTCGGGTCGGCGGCCGCAGGGCTGGCCGACAGCGTCGCAGTGGAACTGGCCGCCCGTGCCACCCAGGGTGTTGGCGCCGCCCTGATCGCACCGTCGGCGCTGACGATGCTGATGATGCTCTTCGGCGCCCAGCCCCGAGAACTCACCAAGGCGCTTGCGCTCTACGGCGCGGCCGCGCCGGCGGGCGGCACCGCGGGCGTCTTCCTCGGCGGGGTCATCACCGAGTACCTCAGCTGGCAGTGGGTGTTCTACATCAACATTCCGATCGCCCTGATCGCGGTGCTCGCCACCCCGGCGCTCATGCCCGCCGGTGGCGCCCGCCGCGGCTCGCTTGACATCGCTGGGGCGCTCACCGTCACCGCTGGTCTCGGCGCCACGGTGTATACGATCGTCCGGGCGCCCGAGGTCGGGTGGACCTCCGGGCAAACCTGGCTGGCCCTCGCCGGCGCGGTCGCCTCGCTGGTGGCGTTCGTGGCCATCCAGGCCGCCCGCCGGCAGCCGCTGATGCGGCTGTCAATCTTCCGCGTCCCGAACCTCGCCGCCGCAAATGTGGCGCAACTCCTGCTGGGCGCGGCGTGGATTCCGATGTGGTTCTATCTCAACCTCTACCTGCAGCAGGTCCTCGGCTACAGCGCCTTCCCCAGCGGTGCGGCGCTGCTTCCCATGACCATCCTCATCATGGTCGGGATGGTCGCTGTGGCACCGCGGGCCATCAACCGGTTCGGCCCGAAGCCGATGGTGATTGCAGGCCTGGCGGTACTGGCCATCGGGCTCGGGTGGCTCGCCCTCGTTCGCGCGGACGGCAGCTATGCGGTGGACGTTCTGCCCGCCTCACTGGTCGCGGCGTTGGGTATGTCGTTGGCGTTCATCCCGTCGCTCGGCACGGCGATCTCCAGCGCGCCGCCCCAGGAGGGTGGCCTCGCCTCAGGGATCGTCAACACCAGTTACCAGGTCGGCTCGGCTCTCGGTCTGGCCGCGATGACGGCGGTCGCCGCGTCCTACGGCGCGGACCGGGTGGGTGACCTGTCGGCTCTCACCGACGGGTACTCGGCCGCCTTCGCCGGCGCCGGTGTCATCGCCCTCGTCGGAGCCGTTGTCGCGGCGGTCACCCTGCGGACCCGCGCTGCTCGTCCCCAGCCTGTCGCCGAAACCGAGACCGCGCAGGTCCGCTGAGCCGAGTGGCGCGGACCCGACATGTCAAAGTCACACCCATCGAGCGGAGATCATCATGACGACCTGGAAGCCACCGTGATGGCAACGAGTGCGGTCGGGGCGTGACGAGGCCTGACAAGAGACGCGATCTGGTGCATCTCGCAACAGTGGGCGGCCGGCGGGGCAGCCGGCCGCCCCTGTTGCTCGCGAGCAGCACTGCCAGCCAATGCATGGTCGGCCGGCATCTCGTCGTTTGGGCAGTGCCCGGGGGCAACGTGCTGGTGCATTTGCGCCGACTGCCTCGGCCAACGGAACGGCGGAGCTTCTCCGGTGGTCTAATGGCCGGCTTGTCACGCCGATCCGAGCTGGGGTCACCGATCGCTAGAGATCAGCCGCGCTTCATGAGCCGGCCAACGGCGGCCATCATCTCGGTGGCCATTTCGTCGGCACGGCCGTCGGCGGCGCCCTCGTGCATGCAGTGCCGGGCGTGCCCGTCCAGCAGGCCGAGGGCGACCTTGTCGAGGGCAGCTTGGATCGCGGAGATCTGCGTGAGCACGTCGATGCAGTAGCGGTCGTCGTCGACCATCTTCTCGATGCCCCGGACCTGCCCCTCGACGCGGCGGAGCCGCGCGAGCAGCTGATCCTTGCTGGCGGTGTATCCGCGGATCGGAGTGGGTGTGGTCATGGAACCCAGGATACCTTACCCCTCGGGGGTATGCTACGGTGCGTAGAGGGCCATACCCCCTCTAGGTATCCCGGCGGTCGGCGCCCCAAGCCCAACTGTGAGGCGCTACTACCCCCCGGGGGTATCGTGTGAGGGTGTTGAGAGGAGCGTTCTGATGACCACCGCCACGTACCAGGTAAACGGCATGACCTGCGGGCACTGCGTCAACTCGGTCAGCACCGAGATCAGCGCCATCGCCGGCGTCCGCGACGTCCAGGTCGACCTCGCCTCCGGGCAGGTCACCGTCGCCAGCGAGGCGCCCCTGGACCCAGCGGCCGTCCGGGCCGCGGTCGACGAGGCCGGCTACGACCTCGTCGACGCCTGACAGTCCCTAACCGAGAGAACCCGAGGTGCCAGTCATGAACACGGCGACGAAGCTGAGCGGTTTCGCGCTCGGTCTCGCGGCGGTGTTCGGCGCGGCGTACGGGGTCGGCCAACTGGCCGATCCCGTCGCCCCGGCCGCCGAAACCCGCCACGACACCACCGCCGAGCACGGCAGTGCGGGCCATGACGAAGCTGGGACCGAAGCCGCCGCGCAGATCCCCGGTGGCCTGCTGGTCTCCGACCGCGGGTACACCCTGACCCCGGTTCCCGCCTCAAGCGGTGAGTTCGCCTTCCGGATCACCGGTCCGGGCGGTCGGACCGTCACGACCTTCGACGAAGCGCACGACAAGCGGATGCACCTCATCGTCACCCGCCGGGACCTGTCCGGCTTCCGGCACGTGCACCCCGACATGGCCCCCGACGGCACCTGGCAGGTGGCCTCACCCTTCGGGGACCCCGGAAGTTGGCGCGCCTTCGCCGATTTCACCCCCACCGGTGGCCAGCCACTCACCCTCGGCACGGACGTCGCCCTACCCGGCGCGTTCACCCCACGTCCGGTACCCGCACCCGCACGCACCACCACCGTCGACGGTTACACCGTCGCCCTCGACGGTGACCTGCGGCCGGGCAGTACCGCGAAGCTGACCCTGACCATCAACCGGAACGGCGCACCGGTCACCGACCTGCAGCCCTACCTCGGCGCGTACGGCCACCTGGTCGCCCTGCGCCAGGGCGATCTGGCCTACCTGCACGTGCACCCCGACGGAGAACCCGGTGACGGGCGCACCCAGCCCGGCCCGCAGGTCACCTTCTACGCCGAGGTTCCCTCGGCCGGCACGTACCGCCTCTACCTCGACTTCCAGCACACCGGAACCGTGCGGACCGCCGAATTCACCCTCGTCGCCGGCACCTCCGCCGAGCCCGGCCCAGCGACGCCGTCAACGCCGTCGACGCCGAACAGCCCGACCCCAGCCGCCACCGATGGGCACGGCGAACCCGGCCACGGCCACAACTGATTGGCGGATGCGATGACGTCCACTGCGAAACCCCTGCAGCTCGCCCCGAACCAGATCGAGCTGTCCATCGGGGGGATGACCTGCGCCTCCTGCGCCGCCCGGATCGAGAAGAAGCTCAACCGGATGGACGGTGTGTCCGCCACGGTCAACTACGCCACCGAGAAGGCCACCGTCCGGTACGCCGGCGAGGTCACCCCGGACGACCTGATCGCCACCGTGGAGAAGACCGGCTACACCGCCGCCCTGCCACCCCCAGCCTCCGCCGCGACAGCCGAGCCGTCAGAGCCAGTCGATGAGCTGCGCAGCCTGCGCACCCGGCTGTGGGTCTCGGTTGCATTGAGCGTGCCGGTGGTCCTGTTGGCGATGGTGCCGGCCATGCAGTTCGAGTACTGGCAATGGCTGTCGCTGACCCTCGCCGCCCCGGTCGTGGTCTGGGGTGCCCTGCCGTTCCACCGTGCCGCTTTGATCAACCTGCGGCACGGCGCTGCGACCATGGACACCCTGATCTCGCTGGGCACCCTCGCCGCGTTCGGCTGGTCGCTGTGGGCGCTGTTCCTCGGCGACGCAGGCATGCCGGGCATGACCCACCCGTTCAGCTTCGACATCACCCGCTCCGACGGCGCCGGCAACATTTACCTGGAAGCCGCAGCCGGCGTCACGACATTCCTCCTCACCGGCCGGTACTTCGAGGCCCGCTCCAAGCGCACCGCCGGAGCGGCCCTACGCGCCCTGCTGGAACTCGGCGCGAAGGACGTCGCCGTCCTCCGGGACGGCGCCGAAACTCGCATCCCTATCGACCAGCTCGCGGTCGGGGACCGATTCGTGGTCCGGCCCGGGGAGAAGATCGCCACCGACGGGGTGGTCGACGAGGGCACCTCGGCGGTCGACGCCAGCATGCTGACCGGCGAGTCCGTCCCGGTCGAGGTCAGCCCGGGCGACGCCGTGGTCGGCGCCACCGTCAACGCAGGCGGTCGGCTCGTCGTCACTGCCACACGCATCGGCGGAGACACGCAGCTCGCCCAGATGGCGAAGCTCGTCGAGCAGGCGCAGACCGGTAAGGCCGCGGTGCAGCGGCTGGCCGACCGGATCTCCGGCGTCTTCGTCCCCATCGTGATCGCCCTCGCGGTCGGCACGCTCGGCTTCTGGATCGGCAACGGCAGCGGCCTGGCGGCCGCGTTCACCGCCACGGTCGCCGTACTGATCATCGCCTGCCCCTGCGCCCTCGGGCTGGCCACCCCAACAGCGCTGCTGGTCGGCACCGGCCGCGGCGCCCAGCTCGGCATCCTCATCAAGGGACCCGAGGTGCTCGAGTCCACCCGGCGGGTCGACACGGTCGTGCTGGACAAGACCGGCACCGTGACCACCGGAAAGATGACACTGGTCGACGTGCTGCCGGCCGACGGCCAGGACGCCGATGACCTGCTTCGGCTCGCCGGAGCGCTTGAGGTCGCCAGCGAACACCCGATCGCCCAAGCGATCGCCACCGGCGCCGCCGCCGCCGGGACGCTACCGACGGTCAATGACTTCGCCAACGTCGAAGGGCTCGGCGTCACCGGCACCGTCGAGGGCCGCGACCTCATGGTCGGCCGGGCCCGCCTGCTGCGCGAACGTGGCCTGCAGGTATCCGCCGAGGTCGAGCGGGCGGCCAGCGAGGCCGAAACCGCCGGCCGGACGGCCGTGCTGGCCGGCTGGGACGGACAGGCCCGCGGCGTCCTCGCCGTGGCCGACGTGGTCAAACCAACCAGCCGAACCGCAGTCGACCAGCTGCGGGCACTGGGCCTGAACCCGGTGCTGCTCACCGGCGACAACACCACCGTCGCGAACGCCGTCGCCGCCGAGGTCGGCATCGACCAGGTGATCGCTGAGGTGCTGCCCGCCGACAAGGTCGACGTGGTCAAGCGCCTGCAGGCCGACGGAAAGGTCGTGGCCATGGTCGGCGACGGGATCAACGACGCCGCCGCGCTCGCCCAAGCCGACCTCGGCCTGGCTATGGGCACCGGCACCGACGTGGCCATCGAGGCCTCGGACCTGACACTCGTCCGCGGCGACCTGACCGCCGCCGTGGACGCCATTCGCCTGTCCCGGCGAACCCTGAGGATCATCAAAAGCAACCTGTTCTGGGCCTTCGCCTACAACCTGGCTGCCCTGCCGCTGGCCGCGGCGGGAATGCTCAATCCGATGATCGCCGGCGCAGCGATGGCGTTCTCCTCGGTGTTCGTGGTCGCTAACAGCCTCCGCCTGCGCCGCTTCCACGCCACCAACGCGTAGCGGTGCGCAGGCCGCACCCGAAGGGACCCCTCACGGTCATGACATACGTCTTACGAGCAGAAACGCCATCGGTCGAGGTCTACCGACACCTGCGGGTCGCCGCCGGTCTGAGCGCCAAGTCAGCCGCCGCAGCGGCCGCGGGTTTGGACGGCACATGGCACGCCGTCGTCGCCTATCAGGGTGACCAACCCATAGGCATGGGCCGCGTCATCGGTGACGGCGGCACCGCCTTCCAGATCATTGACATGTGCGTATTGCCCGAGCATCAGGGCCGAGGAGTCGGCAAGAGGATCATGGCTGCACTGATGGAGCGACTCCTGGATCGCGCGCCTAGCACCGCCTACATCTCACTCATCGCGGACGGTGCCGCGCGCCACCTCTACGCACAGTACGGCTTCGCGGAGACCGCGCCAGAGTCGGTCGGCATGGCCCGCCGACTCTGACGCCTGCATGCTGATCCTCGTGGGGGCCGCGTCTCCACTGCCGTTCGGCAACACGAGAGCGGTGTCGGCCGAGCCGTTCTGGGCGGATGGTTCGGACGTCAGTCTGTGGCGGTGGGCTTGAGTGCGGTGAGGGTGAGAGTGACCAGGCGCTGGAGCCCGTCGTCCGAGGCCACCGTGCTCGAGGCGGTCAGGGCGTGCAGGCAGAAGGCCACCAGTTCATCGGCGGGAACGTCGACACGAGCCTGACCGACTTCGGCAGCGTCTGTGATCAGCTCCCGCACAAGCGTGTGCAGTCGCGCGTGGGCCTCGGTGGTGTGGTCGCTTTGATGCAGTGCGGCAGCGAGGTCACCACCGTGGCGGTGCTGTGAGAGCCGCGCGTAGGCGACGAGCACGGCGCGCAACCGCGTCGACGGGGTGTCGGCTTGCTCGCGGATGGCGCTGAGGTGATCTAGGTGCTGGGCGAGTTGGCGCTCGTGCCAGGCAAGCAAGATCGCGTCGACGTCCGGGAAGTACTTGTAGAGGGTGGCGCGGCCGATGCCGGTGAGTTCGGCGATCCGGGACATGGTCACGCCGGTCAGCCCGTGACTGGCGACGAGGGTTGCTGCGGCGTCAAGAACTGCCTCGCGCACCGCCGCTCGGTGCGCCTCAATCGTGTCGTTCCACAGCCTCGGCACCGTCATATGATACATGCCGCCACACCGCAGACACTCTGACTTGACGGAGACACAGTGTCTCGTAAAAATTTGGCAGTCGTTGCTGGATCGGTTGGGAGGGTCAGATGGCGGGTCAAGCAGGCGGACCGGGGACTCCGACGGGCGTGCCGCGGTGGGTGAAGGTCATTGGCCTGGTTGTAGCGGCCCTGCTGGTCGTGTTCGTCGTCATCCAGGTGAGTGGCGTGGCCGGTGAGCATGGTCCTGGCCGGCACCTGCCGGGCGGACGGTAAGCCGTGTTGCGGCAACGCTGGCGTAAGGCGGCGTTGACTGCGCACGTCGTTGCATCCTTGGGGTGGCTCGGCGCGGTCGTCGTCTTCCTGGTCCTGGCCTTGGCGGCGCTGCGCAGTGACGATGCGATGGTGACGGCGGCCGGATATGTGGCAATGGACATGTCAGTCCGGTTCGCCATCGCTCCGCTCGCAGTCGCGTCGCTGCTCAGTGGCGTGGTGTCATCGCTGGCGTCGCCCTGGGGGTTGGTGCGTCACTGGTGGGTGCTGATCAAGTTGGCGTTGGTTGCGGTGGCCACGGTGGTGCTGCTGCTCCAACTGGAGCCGATTGCTGCGCTTGCCGACGTAGGGATGGCCTCCGCGCCTGTAGCGAGCGGGAAGCAGTGGCGTGAGGCAGTCGTTTCGCTGGTCGTGCATGCGATCGGCGGCCTGGTCATTCTGCTCGCGGCGACGGTGTTGGCCGTCTACAAGCCGAGGGGTCTGACGGGATTCGGCCGGGCACCATCGCCGGCAAGGGTCACCGCCCGTCACGGTGAAAGGCCTGGCAGGGCGTGATGGATGTTGTTGCGTCTGTCCTGCCGAGCCACCTGAGCTTGATCCACTTCCGCAACGCGCCACAGGTCGTCGCCGTCGCTGCTTAATCAGGGTCTGCTCGATGAGCGGTGGTGCCAGGTCACGAGGGGGCGGGGGCTACGCCGGGTGAGGGGGTCGTCGCCGGTGGGTTCGAAGCCAGTAGCGCGGGCAACGGCGACGCTGGCGATGTTGTCGGGGTCGATGCGCAGGATCATCCGCTGCACGCCGAGATGCTGGTAGGCGTAGGTGGTCATCAGTCGCACGGCGCGGCCGGTGAGTCCTTGTCGGCGGTGTGCTGCGCCGACGGCGTAGGCCAGCTCGGCGTCGCGGCCGCGAGGATTGCGGCCGGCGGGGTCGGTGGGGAAGAGAAGGATTTCGCCGAAAGGGGGGTGTCCATCAGTGGTGATGGCGAGTTGGATGCTGTGGCCTTCGGCGCGGCGGGTGCGGGCTTGGTTGAGGTAGTTTCGCGCGGCTGTCAGGTCGAATGGAGAGGCCAGCGGCGTCCATTGAGCTACGTCGGGGTCGTCGAAGAGTTCGACCATGACGGGCAAGTCGTCATCGGTCCATTCCCGCAGGTCGAGCCCGAGGCCGGATATGCGGATGGTCACTGCTGCCCTCCCGCTGCTCGTGCGCCTGCTGCCTGCCGCCAGGCGGAGCGGCCAAGCAGGCGGAGTCCGTTGAGGCCGACGATGACGGTGGAGCCTTCGTGTCCGGCGACGCCGAGTGGGAGCGGCAGGGTGCCGATGATGTCCCACGCGGCGAGGACGGCGATGAACGTGGCGGCGATGGCGAGGTTCGCGATGACGAGCCGGCGAGCGCGGCGGGCCAGTTGTACGACGGCGGGCAGGGTGGCGAGTTCGTCGCGGGTGATGACGATGTCGGCGGTGTCGAGGGCGAGGTCGGAGCCGGCGCGTCCCATGGCGATGCCGACGTGGGCGGCGGCCAGGGCTGGGGCGTCGTTGACGCCGTCGCCGACCAGGACCACACGGTCTCCGTGGCCTTCCAGTTCGCGTACCGCGGTGACCTTTTCCTGAGGTAGCAGGCCAGCGCGGACGTCGGTGATGCCGATCTTGGTGGCGAGGCGTCGGGCGGCGCGTTCGTTGTCGCCGGTCAGCAGCACCGGGCGCGCTCCGGTGACAGCGGTGAGTTGGGTGACCGTGGCGGCGGCGTCGGGGCGGAGCGTGTCGGCCAGGCCCAACACGCCGACGGGTTCGCCGTCGACCTGGACCGCGACCGCTGTTCGGCCTGTCTGCTCCAGCTCGTCGACGAGGGCGCGTAGCGCGCCGTCCTGGCCGGCGTCGAGTCCGGTGGGGCTGCCGACGTCGACCTGGTGGCCGTCCACCTGGGCGGTGACGCCGCGCCCGGGCGTCGAGGTGAAGGCGTCCGGCGCGGGTAGCGGAATCTGCGCTCTGCGGGCGGCGGTGACCACGGCGCGGGCGAGCGGGTGTTCGGAGGAGCTTTCGGCGGCGGCGGCCAGGGCGAGCACCTGATTTTCGGTGAGGCTGGCGTGGGGCAGGAGCCGGATGTCGGTCAGGTGTGGGGTGCCGTCGGTGAGGGTGCCGGTCTTGTCGAAGGCGATCCGGGTGGTGGTGGCGAGGGATTCCATCACCACGGCGGATTTGACCAGCACGCCGTGCCGGCCGGCGTTGGCGATCGCGGACAGCAGCGGCGGCATGGTGGCCAGCACCACCGCGCAGGGTGAGGCGACGATCATGAAGGTCATCGCCCGCAGCAGCGTCGGTTGCAGCTCGGCACCCAGCGCCAGGGGGATCACGAACAGGGCAACGGTGGCGGCGACCATGCCGACGGAGTAGCGCTGTTCGATTTTCTCGATGAACAACTGCACGCGGGCCTTCGTGGCGCTGGCTTCGGCGACCATAGCGACGATCCGGGCGATGACCGTGTCGCTGGCCGGTCGGGTCACGCGGATGCGGAGCGCGCCGGTGCCGTTGAGGGTGCCGGCGAACACCTCGTCGCCGGGGTGTTTGTCGACGGGCAGTGGCTCGCCGGTGATGGTGGCCTGGTCGACCTCGCTCGCGCCGTGGGTGACCTCACCGTCGGCGCCGATCCGCTCGCCGGGGCGGACAAGGATGATGTCTCCCACCTGCAGCTCGGCGGCGTCGACGGTCTCCTCGCCACTTGCGGTGAGGCGGGTGGCCGTGTCGGGTGCGAGGTCGAGAAGGCCACCGACGGAGTCCTCGGTGCGTTTGGTGGCGATGGCTTCCAGCGCGCCGGAGGTGGCGAAGATGACGATGAGCAGCGCCCCGTCGAGGACCTGGCCGATGGACGCCGCGCCGATCGCCGCCAGGACCATCAGCAGGTCAACGTCGAGTTTGCGCTCGCGCAGCGCCTGCAGGCCGGCCCAGCCTGGCTCCCACCCGCCAGCGACGTAGCAGGCGACGTACAGCGTCCACCACAGCCAGTCCGGGGCGGAGGACAGGTGGGTTAGCAGGCCCAGGACGAACAGGCCGGTCGCCGCTGCGGCCCAGCGGACCTCGGGCAGCGACCCCAGAGCAGTCCGCCGCTGATCAGCTCGGCGCTTGGGGACCGGCGGTGAGGGTTGGGCGGTGGACGGGTTCTCGACGCTTGTCGTCACCCAGGCATCTTATATGCGCAGTCACGCAGATACGCAAGCAATGGGATGGCCGGTATGCTCAGGCCATGCACACGTCGCTGCCCGACTTCGACATGCCCAACGAGGAGCAGGTGCATCTGGCGGCCGAAACCTTCCGACTCCTGGCCGACCCCACCCGGATCAAGGTCCTGTGGGCGCTGTTGCAAGGCGAATCATCCGTCGCCTGCCTCGCTGAGCTCGCCGGAGCCGCACCCACGGCAGTCAGTCAACACCTGGCCAAGCTCCGGCTTGCTGGACTGGTTAAGGGGCGTCGCGAGGGAACCTTCGTGTACTACTCCGCGGCCGACGAGCACGTCCGGCGACTGCTTCGGCAAGCCCTGTTCCACGCCGACCACATCGACCGCAACCTGTCCGAAACGCCGACGGCGTAGCCGAGTCGGCGAGTAGCCACGCGAGTAGTCGAGGTGGCGGTTTCCTCCAAGCTGAGGCTCCGCGGGGGGAAGACGATTCCCGCCGCCCGGGCACCGTTGTTGCTTTGCCATTCTGGCCTTCTTCCGGGTCCGCATGCCGCCGGTCTCGCTATGACCCAAGCGGCCGTCGTGGCGTCGCGTCAGTGGCAGCCGGCTGACCTGGGTCGGGCTCGACCACCTTGCCGACGGCTTCTGGGCTAGGGCGGAGATCACCGCCCCACATACCCCCGGGGGTATGTGTTACCGTGGGGTGCGGAGGTAGATGAGATGAAGTTGCGTCCAGAGATGACTGGCGAGGCGCTGACCCGCCTGAAGCGGGCCCGAGGGCAGCTCAACGCGGTCATCGAGATGATGGAGAACGGCGAGGACTGCCGTCAGGCGCTGACCCAGCTCGCTGCGGTGTCCAAGGCGATCGACCGGGCGGGCTTCAAAATCATCGCCTCTGGTATGCGGCACTGCTCCGCTGCCCGTGATCGCGGCGATCAGCCGGAGATGACCGAAGAGGAACTGGAGAAGCTCTTCCTGGCCTTGGCGTGAGCCGCCGGGGCTGACTCTGGTACGCCCAGGCGGCGTGTGGCCCGCCCGGGCGGCTAAACGCGTGTTCGATTTCGACCAAGGGTGACGACTAATCCCCGGATACCCCGGGGGGTATAAGTGGAAGGAGTGGACGGATGGCGATGCAGGTGTCGGTCATCGCGACCTCGTCCCTGGGTGACCGCAGCTACCTGGCGACAGACGGCCGGGTGGCGGTGGTGGTGGACCCACAGCGGGACATTGACCGGATCGTGTATCTCGCGGGGGAGAAGGGCGTGCGGATCACGCACGTGGTGGAAACGCACATCCACAACGACTACCTCTCTGGTGGCCTGCAACTGGCCCGGCTCACCGGCGCGGAGTACCTGGTCTCCGCCCACGACGAGGTGAGCTTCGACCGCATGCCGGTGTCCGACGGCGACCAGGTGACCGTGTCCGATGGGCTGCGGCTGCGGGTGGTCGCCACTCCCGGGCATACCTTCCACCACCTTTCCTACGTGCTGGACGAGCCCGGCGACGGTGGCTGGTCTCCGGTAGGGGTGTTCACCGGCGGCTCGCTGCTGTTCGGCACGACAGGCCGCAGCGACCTGCTCGGGCAGCAGCACGCTCACACGCTGGCCCACCAACAGCACACCTCGGCGAAACGGCTGGCTGACCTGCTGCCCGACGGGGCCCAGGTATGGCCGACGCACGGGTTCGGCAGCTTCTGCTCGGCCAGCCAGGCCGACGCCTCCGAGTCGACCATCGGCCGTGAGAAGCAGGCCAACCCGGCGCTGCGGCTGGCGGCCGACCAGTTCGTCACCGAAACCCTGGCCGGGCTGGACGCCTACCCGGCGTACTACGCCCACATGGGCGTAGCCAACACCGCCGGACCGGCTCCCGTCGACCTCGGCCCCGTGACCCGCGCCGACGCCGGTCAGCTGCGGGAACGGATCGCCGCCGGCGAGTGGGTCGTCGACCTGCGACACCGCAAGGCGTACGCCGCCTCGCACCTCGCCGGCACGATCGGCCTCGGCCTGGACGGGCCCATGTCGACCTGGCTCGGCTGGCTGATCCAGTGGGGCGTGCCGATCACCCTCCTGGCGGAGACCCCGGAGCAGGTCGCGGGCGCCCAACGGGAGCTCGTCCGCATCGGTATTGACCGTCCGGCGGCGCAGGCCACCGGAACCCCCGAGCAGTGGGCGACCGACCTGACCGACCTGCGGGAGCTGACCGTCGCCGACTTCGCGGCCCTCGCGGCCGCGCAGGCGGGCAACATCCCCGACGGCCTGCCCGCCCCGCGGGTGCTCCTGGACGTCCGGATGACCAACGAGTGGAACGCCGGCCACATCGACGGCGCGGTGCACATTCCACTGCCCGACCTGCCCAAGCGCCTTCGCGACGTGCCGGCCGGAACCGTCTGGGTGCACTGCGGCTCCGGCTACCGCGCCACCGCCGCCGCGTCGCTGCTGGCCAACGCCGGCCACGACGTCGTTCTGATCGACGACATGTTCGGCCGGGCCGAGCAGGCCGGCGTGCGCATGGCCGCCTCGGTCTGACGATCGCCGCCCTCGTGCCGCGCCGACCACTCGACAGTGGCATCGCCGGTGTTCTGCACGCCACCACACCCCTGTGGTCCCTGCTGGTCGCCTCGCCCTCGGCGCGGAACACCGACCTCACCTGGCACGCCTCGCCGGGCTGCCGGACTTCACCGTCGCCGCCCTGCTCGGCAACGCCCTGCCGTTCCTACTCACCAACATCAGGCAGCAGAGCGTCGCACGCGGGCACCCCGACCACGTGGGCCCTACGCCCCACCAGCGGCCCGCGCCCCGAACCGACTCCAATCGAAAGGAAGCGCATGAGCACGACCCCGACGAGCCCCGCGACGCTTGACACGGCCACCCTGCGCGCGCTGATCGCCGCCGGGCAGGCACCCCGGCTGCTCGACGTCCGCACCCCCGGTGAGTTCGAGACCTCGCACATCCCCGGCTCCTACAACGTGCCGTTGGACCTGCTCAAGGAACACCGCGAGGAACTGCGCCACCACCTCGACGAGGACGTTGTCCTGGTCTGCCGCTCCGGCGCCCGCGCCGCCCAGGCCGAACAGGCCCTCGCCGGCGTGGGCCTGCCCAACCTGCGCGTCCTCAACGGCGGCATCATGGCATGGCAGGCGGCCCACGCGCCGATCAGTCAAGGCAAACCCCGCTGGAACCTGGAGCGCCAGGTACGCCTTGCCGCCGGCTCCATCGTCCTGGCCAGCGTCCTCGCCTCGGTGTTCGTACCCGGCCTGAAGTGGATCGCTGGCTTCATCGGCGCCGGCCTCACCTTCGCCGCGCTGACCAACACCTGCGCCATGGGCATGCTGCTCGGCAAACTCCCCTACAACCGCGGCGCCACCTGCGACCTGGACAGCGTCGTCGCCCAACTGCAGCGGGAGCCTACGACCGGGCGGCAGGAATGACTGGCAGCATCGCCCTGACCGCCGGGTTGGCCGTACTGATCGGGATCAGCCTCGGTCTGCTCGGCGGCGGCGGTTCGATCCTGGCCGTACCGCTGCTGATCTACGTCGCCGACCTGCCGGCCAAGGAAGCCATCGCCACCTCGCTGCTCGTCGTCGGCGTCACCAGCGCTGTCGGCGTGCTGCCGCACGCGCGGGCCGGGCGCATCCGGTGGCGCACCGGGCTGCTCTTCGGCGTCGCCGGCATGGCCGGTGCCTACGCCGGCGGCCGCCTGGCCCAGTTCATCCCGGCCGGAGTGCTGCTGACCGGGTTCGCCCTGATGATGCTCGCCACCGCCATCGCGATGATCCGCGGCCGGCGTGCCGCAGAGGCTCGGCCGGTGCCGCACGAGCTTTCCGTCCTGCGGGTCGCTCTCGACGGCGTCGTGGTCGGCCTGGTCACCGGCCTCGTCGGCGCTGGCGGCGGCTTTCTGGTGGTCCCGGCACTGGCCCTGCTCGGCGGCCTGCCGATGCCCGTCGCCGTCGGCACCTCGCTGGTCGTCATCGCGATGAAGTCCGTCGCTGGCCTCGCCGGATACCTCTCCAGCGTCAGCATCGACTGGGGCCTGGCCGGCGCCGTCACCACCGCCGCCGTGATCGGCAGCCTGCTCGGCGGCCGGCTCGCCAGCCGTGTTTCCGAGAACGCGCTGCGCAAGGCATTCGGTTGGTTCGTCGTGGTGATGGGCGTGTTCGTCCTAGCCCAACAGATGCCCGGCCAGGTAAGGGCCAACCCCCTGCCATGGGCCACCCTCGGCCTGACCGCTGTGGTGGCAGTCGGCATCATCGTCCGGCAAAACCGACGGCGTGGCCGGCAAACCGCCCCTGAGGTCGTGGCGGCCGCACGCCGCTGAGACTCGGGGGGGTCCGAGATCGCCTCACCACCGTGGGCGAGCATCAACGTGAGATCCCCGCGAGCCGTGCCCGGGTCGTGCACACCACGTCGCCGCCGCAACCCTGCAAGGGTGTCGCCGCATGCACCGGTCAGCCCGGTCGCGTCAGCGACGTCAGCCAGCAGCGGAGCGTTGGCATGCACGAACCAAGCCACGCCCGTCGGCGCTCACGAATGACCTTGGGCGAATGATGAGGACCTCCTGTCATGAAGTGGAGCTGCTGAAGGCGACCACGTCACAAACCAGGACATCCTCGTGTCCTCACCCAACGCAGCGCTGAGTCCACGTGCCCAGCTGCGTCTGGCCAAGTTCATGGTGAATGAGGGCTGGCCGGTCGCCCGCCATTGCGACCTGTGCCGATGCGGCGGCGGCACGGCCGGCCAGGCGAATGGTGCGTACAGCCTCACAACGGGTCACGGCGGGTCTCCAGGTCTCAGGCGTGGCAGCGGACGCACTGACATGCCGATGAGCGTGCGTCGGCGACCGAGGTGGAAGCAGGTGCAACATGCTGGGTGCGCCGATCAACATCGAGTGGGCACGGGAGTGGCGGGAGACCGTCGCTGATCAGGGCTCGCGGGCGCCGTACACGCGCAGGATGCTGTGGCGCAGCGCTGCCGCCGTCTGCGCGGTGGTCATGCGGCCAGCGGCAACTTCGCCGCCGGCCGCGTGCCCGAGCGCCATGGTCGCGGAGACCAACCAGGCCGGGCTGACGGTGCTGTCGAACTCGCCGGTGACCTGGCCACGCCTGATCAGCCGCTCCAGGCGCTCGATGACTGCGGCATGCTGACGGTCGGAGTCCGCCTGGTCGGCGGCGGTCACCGAGGGGTGCAGGAGCAGCGGGTACCGGTCGAACAGCCGCCAGGTGACGTCCAACCAGCGCAGCAGCGCCTCGGTGACGGTGCCGCTGTCCACGTCGGCGGCGTCGAGGGCGGCGACGGCTTCGGCGGTGATGCGGTCGATGACCGCGGCCACCAGCAGCGGCCGGGACGGGTAGTGGGCGTACACGGTTTGGCGGGTGACGCCAGCTGTGGCGGCGACCTGTTCCACCTTCGCCGCCGGATGCCGACCGAGCACCTGGACGGCGGCGTCGAGTACCGCGGCGGCGCTGCGCTCGGCGTCGGAACGCCGCCGGCGGCGCCGACCATCTGTTATCTCTGACACGTTGTCTAATCTACCGCCTTGCATTAACGTAGACACCGTGTCAAAGATAACTCGATTCAGGGAGATCAAATGACGCCCCGTACCGACCTGACCGGCTACCTGGCCCGCTATCCGCAGGAGGCAGGGCTGGGCGACGAGGATCCGGCAACCGTGCTGGACCGCTACCACACGCCGGACTATGAGCTGGTCAACGACGGCGTGCTGCTGGACCGGAAGCGGCTGCTGGATCACATCCGTCCGGCCCGCAAACGGGCCATTGGTCTCCGTGTCGAGGTGGAGCAGGCGCTGGTGGACGGCGACCAGGTGGCCGCCCGGTACCGGCTCATCGCGGAACTGCGCAAAGGCGGCACCATCACCACGGAGATCTACATGTTCGGGGAGTTGGCTGCCGACGGTCGACTGCGCCGCGCCATCCAAGCCACGCGGGCGATCCCATCAGAATAGTTCCAAAAGTTTGCCAAGCGGCGCCTCGACGGTGATGACCACAGTGAGGTTCGCGCCCGCCCGATTGGGCTGCGCGCTGGCCGGCTGAACCGCGTACGACCCGGTCGGATTTTGTGTCCCAGCGGTGGCTAGGGGTCGGGGATCACGGTGGGAGCAGCCGGGTGCACTGAACGGCGTTGAACTGCATCCGACGGGGGCGCCGACACCGCCGCGCGTTGCACCTCGGCGGCCAGGCCGCCGGGCCCGACACCGACCCGCTGGTGGTACTGCCCGACTCCACTGCCCAGGCGTTCGCGGTTCCGGGCCGGCCCGGCCGTGTTGTCGTGACCACCGGCATGCGCCGGCTGCTCACCGACCGCCAGTTCGACGCGCTCCTCGCACACGAATACGCGCACCTGAGTTCGGGTCATCACCGGCTGGTCCAGTCGGCCGAGCTCGCCGCCGCGATGCATCCGGCCCTCTGGTGGGTCGCACGTCACGTCGACTATCTCGTCGAACGAGCCGCCGACGAGCAGGCCGCCGTGGAGGTGGGCAACCGCCACACCGTCGCACACGCGATCGGCGTGGTCGCACTGGCTTCGCGGGTTGAGATGGATGTCCCGCGAGGCCTGTACGCCGCATCGCCGGGGGGAGTCGTTCCTCGCCGGGTGGCCCAGCTGCTGCGACCGCACGCCACCCTCCGCTCACCCGCGCTGCACGGGCTGCCGGTGGCGCTGGCGCTGTCGTCGCTGATCTGGTCCGGCGAGGCGGTCTACGACTTCGTTCAACTGATCGGCGCGGCCCGGCCAGGCTGATTAGCGGCCGACGGCTAGCCCGATTTTCCGGAGCACACTTCGGCAGCTACTGCTCCCTGTTCGACGCTCCCGCCGGACAGGGGCATCATTCGAGCGCGCCGGCATGTCCGTCACAACCGCCGGGACCGGCGGCCCCTGCACCCCTGGCCGGGCGGAGCGGGAAACTGATGGCATGTCCTCGACGATGCTCGTGGTTGGCCCGAAGCTCGGCGTTGCGCTGGTCGTGCTGACCCTCGTGGCGGCGGCCGTCGTGACCCTCGGGAAACTGGGCCACGGCCGGCAGGTGACGGTCGCCGCCGTCCGTGCCGCGATTCAACTGGGTGCCGTGTCGGTGCTGATCGCCGGCATTGTGGTGTCGCTGTGGGCCACGGCCGCGTTTGTCGTCCTGATGTGCGCGGTGGCGGCGGGCACCTCCGGTCGGCGGATTACGGGCGGCAGTCGGGGGTGGTGGGCCGGTGTGCCGATCGTGGCGGGCAGCATGGCCGTGGTGGCGGGGCTGTTGTTGGCGGGCCTGGTGCCAATGCGGGGTATCGCGATCATCCCGGTCGCGGGGATCCTGATCGGTGGGGCGATGACCGCGACGTCGTTGGCCGGGCGGCGTGCGCTCGACGAGTTGACCAGCAGGCGCGGTGAGGTGGAGGCCGGCCTGGCCTTGGGTCTACTTCCCCGTGACGCCGTGCTGCTGGTGTGCCGTCCGGCGGCCGGACAGGCGTTGGTCCCGGCACTCGACCAGACCCGGACGGTCGGCCTGGTGACCCTGCCCGGCGCGTTCGTCGGCGTGCTGCTCGGCGGAGCGAGCCCACTTGCCGCCGGAGTGACGCAGTTGGTCGTCCTCGTCGGGCTCCTCGCCGTGGAGGCCGTCGCCGTCGTTCTCACCGTCGAGCTGGTGGCCAGTGGCCGTCTCCAACCCGCCGGGCCGAACCCCGACCAGGCCACTGGCGCAATTCGATGTCGCAACGGCCGCAACGTCTTGCCTGATGGCAGTCGTCCGCTTCCATTCATTGCGGTCGGTCGTCGAACGTGCAAGCACCGGCCTAGGTCGGCAGCTCGTGGGCTCGGGATGCCTGGCCGATCACAGGCCGTTTCGCCTGCCCGGCCGGCGTCCGCGACGGCGGGAGACCACTGGGACGGAGCATTGTCTTCGGCTGGCCGCCGTCCGGATCGCGGCGCGGGCTGTTCAGATTCTGACCTGCCTGGGAACGGGCGGTGCGGCCGGTGGGCACGACGGTGCGGCGACCGCGCTCGGTCGCAGATTCGAAAGGTGACGCAACCATGTCGCGGTGGCTTTGATCATTCCGTCCTCGAACGCGAGGCGGGCACTCATCGCCGGGGATCCCTCGGCGGTGGCATCCGTCAGATTCCGCTGGCGTAGATGGGCCGCCGCCAGGCTGGTGCTGATGAACGCCTCGAACGTAGCCAGGTCTGCGCTATCGACGGCCAGTATGCCCTTGGTGTAGATCTCCTCGAGGCTGGCGTGCTCTGTCACGTCGGTCAGCCACGACTGTTGCCGGTGCTGGCACGCTGCCGTCAGCACACACCTAGGCCGGTTCTGGTTCTTATTGTGCGGTGAGATCACGCGTTCCAACCGCACGTGCCCGGAGCGTGCAAGTCGGTTCACCGTCGTGGTGAACCGCCGAATGTCGACCGCCTGCTCGGGGCCGAGAAGCAGGGTGTGGCGTTGGTGCAGGTCGAAGGCGTTGGACGGCTGCCCGTTCAGCAGGACCAGCAGGACGTCGCCCAACGCCACGGGCGCGGACATCAGCGTCCTCCCCAACTCGTACTTATCCAGCCCTCGGCTCGTGGGCAGCAGCGACGACGGTGGCGAAACCGACTCGTGGGTGCCCTGCTGCGCGGCCTGCGGCCAACTGAGCCGAGGGCGATGAACTTTTACACAAGATGTAGAAGCAAGCAAGCGGAGGCTTGTCCGGATCGGTTCGCCTCCGGCCGCGTACTCGAACGTCACAAGGCGAGACGTGTCGGACCTGGATACCGGGGCCCTGCTCGGGTGACGGCACCTCAGCATCGGGGTAGCAGGCATGCCCCGCCCCTTCGCGCGCGATGATCGGAGGTGACGCGGACCCTGCCGGGTCCGCCGGGACTGCGGGCGGGAAGGAACGAACGGCGTGCGTGTGCTGGTCGTCGAGGACGAGACCGCCCTGGCGGAGGTGATCCGTACCGGCCTGACCGACGAGGGATTCGCTGTCGATGTGCAGCACACCGGGACCGACGGGCTGTGGGCGGCCACCGAGAACCCGTACGACGTGGTGGTGCTCGACATCATGCTGCCCGGCCTCAACGGCTATGAGGTGTGCCGGCAACTGCGGTCGCGGGACGTGTGGACGCCGGTGCTGATGTTGACCGCGAAGGACGGCGATTACGACCAGGCCGACGCGTTCGACCTCGGCGCGGACGACTATTTGATCAAGCCGTTCTCGTTCGTGGTGCTGGTGGCCCGCCTGCGGGCCCTGATCCGCCGCGGCGCCCCGGCCCGACCGGTGATCCTGACCGCCGGTGACCTGGCAGTGGACCCGGCCCGGCGGCAGGTGACCCGCGCTGGGCAACCGATCCGGGTGACCGCCCGGGAGTTCGCGCTGCTGGAGTTCCTCATGCGTCATTGTGGCGACGTGGTGTCCAAGCGGCAGATCATCGACAACGTTTGGGACGCGCACTTCGACGGCGACCCCAACATCGTCGAGGTGTATGTCGGCTACCTGCGCCGCAAGATCGACCAGCCGTTCGGCCGGCGGGCCATCCAGACTCAACGGGGCATGGGCTACCGGCTGGCCGCCGACGGCGGTTGACAGTGCCCCAAGTGGTGTCAGGCCTCAGCTCACAAAATGCGGGTGTGGTCGGTGAACCGATCCGCTCGGGAACGCAACAGTAGTGGCGATGGACAACGAGGATCTGATCGCTGCCATGGCCGGTGGTGACGAGAGCGCCCTGCGGGAACTGTTCTCGCGGCACGCCCCGTGGCTGGCGGGTCGGCTGCGCGCGGCGCTGCCGCCCCCCGACGTGGAGGACGTCCTGCAGGAGACCTTCCTGGCCGCCTGGCGGGGCGCTGCTACGTACCGAGGTGGGGGTGCCGGCGGTTGGTTGTGGGGCATAGCCCGCCGCCAGGGCGCGCTGTGGCTGCGCCGGCGCGGGCAACCCGCGCTGCTGCTGGCCGCCCTGGCCGAGACCGGTGACCACAACTGCGCAGACCCGGCTGAGACGGCGCTGTCCAGGGCCGAGCTTGCCGACGCCGTGAAGGTGCTAGGGCCGGAGGGCAGCCTGCAGCGCGAGACCTGGCGGCTGATGTACGTCGAGGACAAGTCCGTGGCTGAGGTGGCCGAATTGATGGGTGTTCCCGCGGGAACGGTGAAGAGCCGCGCGTACCAGATTCGCCGGCTGATGCGTGCTGCCCTACGGCGCCACGAGCCGGCGCGCGATGGAGGTGGGCAGTGACCAACGGTGATGTGACGCGCCGGGTCGAGGAGCCCGACGGGCGGGGCCCCGCACCGGAAGGTGTCGATCTTGATCGGGTCTGGGTCGGGGTGGCCGCCCAGGTGTGGCGTCGCCGCCCCGGGGCGGTGGAGCGGCTGGCTGGGCATCTGCTCCGCTCGCCGGGCCTGGCCCGGGCTTTGGTCACGACGCCGTCGCTGCTGCTTGGTTGGGTCATCGCCACCGCGGTGGTGCTGCTCGCCGGGCTCCTCGCCACGCTGAGCACCGGAACGCCGTACGTGGCGCTTCTTGCCCCTGCGGTCGCCGCGGCGGGCATCGCGTTCGCCTACGGCCCGGGCATCGACCCCGCCTGGGAGCTGTCGTGCAGCGTGGCCGTCAGCGACCGCATGGTGCTGCTGGTCCGGGCGCTGGCGCTGTTCGGTGTGAACGCGGCGTTCGGGCTGGGCGCTTCGGCCGCGTCGGGAACCGCCACGGCCGTCACGATCGGTTGGCTGGTCCCGATGACCGCGGTGTGCGCGCTGGCCCTGGCCGCCGCGACTGTCGCCCGGTCGGCGAACGTGGGCGTGGCCGCGGGCCTGCTCGGCTGGACGATCACCGTCCTGTCCGGGCAGGTAGCCGCCGGTCGGCTCACCGCCGCGGTCACCGACACCGCGCTCTGGCCTGCCTACCTGGCGTTCGCCGCCTGCTGTGCGGCGATCGTCCTCTACTCGACCCGGACACCGAGAGGAACGTCATGAACGTCGAGATCAGCGATCTCACCCGGCGCTTCGGCCGCACCGAGGCCGTGGCCGGGGTGACGATGGAGACCGGCCCAGGGGTGTTCGGTCTGTTGGGCCCGAACGGGGCGGGCAAGACATCGCTGTTGCGGATGTTGGCCACGGTGATCCCACCGACCTCGGGTCGGATCCGACTGCTGGGCCGCGACCCCGGCCAGTACGGACAGCGCCGGCAGATCCGGCGCCGGCTCGGCTATGTGCCGCAGAACCTCGGCTACTACCCGCGGTTCACCGTCGTGGAGTTCGTGGAGTACTTCGCGCTGCTCAAGGAGATGCCGCCCGCGCGGGTGCACCACGCGGTCGCCGCCGCGGTCGAGCGCGTGGGCCTGGGCGACAAGGCGACGGCGAAGCTACGCACTCTCTCCGGTGGGATGCTGCGCCGGGTCGGGATCGCGCAGGCCATCGTCAACGAACCTGAACTGCTCCTGCTGGATGAGCCGACCGCCGGGCTGGATCCCGAGCAACGGGTGGCGTTCCGTGCTCTGCTGCGCGACCTCGGCCAGCGCGCCACCGTCATGGTCAGCACGCACCTCGTCGAGGACGTCGGTGCCGCCTGCACCCAGGTCGCCCTCATGGACCAGGGGAAAATCGTCTTCCAGGGGACGCCGGAGGAGTTGACATCGCGCGCCGAGGGAACCACGGCGGCCGGCGATGCTCCACTGGAGCGCGGATACAGCGCGGTGTTAGCGCAGGCGCGGTCATGACCGCCGCCCCAGTGATCTCCGCGCTGGACGAAACGGCCCGTCGTACACGCGTGGCGATCACGGCGGCGGGAGGGCTGCTTCGCCTGGAGATGCGCCGCAGCGTGATGGTGTGGATGCTGCCACTGGTCGCCGCGCTGTTCTGGTTCATCACCTACCGGCCGAACATGGCGTACCCACCGCTGTGGAACGTCCGTGCGATGGCCATGCAGACGACAGCTCTGGCGGTCTTCGCGCCGACGGTGGTCGGCGCCTCCGCATGGCTGGGCTGGCGGGAGCGCCGTCACGGCATGGCCGACCTGGTCATCGGTACGGCCCGGCCGCGGTGGACTCGACAGCTCGCCACCTGGACCGCGACCACCTGCTGGGCGATCGTCGCCTACCTGGGATGCGTGAGCGTCTTGTACGCGGTGACCGCGTGGCAGGGCGCCTGGGGTGGGCCGCTGTGGTGGCCGGTCGCGGTGGGCGCCGCGAGTATGCCGGCGTTCTCCGCGCTCGGATTCGTAGCCGGGGTGCTGCGCCCCAGCCGGTTCACCGGACCGCTGGTCGCGATCGGTGTGTTCCTCGCGCTGCAGATCAGCCTGCAGTTCATTCACGGCGATGACTCGTACTGGCAAATCTCGCCGTTGGTTGCCGGCCCCTGGGAGATCGGGCCTGACCCGGGTGTGGCGACCTTCTACCGCTACCTGCCCGACCTTCCCGTCGCGCAGGTGTTGTTCCTCGCCGGCCTGACCGCGGCGTTGCTGGGCGTTCTCGGCCTACCCGCCGACGCCGGCGGGCGGTGGCTGCGCCGGTGCGCGGCGGCTATCACCGCGGCCGGGCTGCTGGCGGCCGGAACCGCGGTTGCGTTGGCCGGCACCGGCCGCCTCGACGCCCACGGCATGATCGCGATCCCGCTGCTGCACACCGCGGGCAACGATCGTCCAGTGCGCTACACGCCCGTCTGCAGCCACACCCCAATCCCGGTCTGCCTGCACCCCGCCTACACCGGCTACCTGCCCGCGGTGACGGACGCCCTCGAACCGGTGCTCACCGAGGTAGCGGGCCTGCCCGGCGCGCCAACGCGGATCAGCCAGGCCGCTGCGAGATATGAACAGGGGCCAGACAATCGCGTCAGCATCGGTCGGGCTGGCCCCCCTACGAGCGGCACGCCGCCGATATTCCACCTGCTCCTGCCCCATCAACTGACCACCGACGAGTTTGTTGCCGAGCTACGCGTGGACGCCGCGCCCAGCATCGTGAACAGCGTCGTAGGCGGTGGCCGCAACGCGAGTCCCGCGCAACAGGCGGTCGCGGAGGCCATCCTGGGCACATCCACCCTGACGCCCGCTAGTCCCGCCGCCGCAGCGGCGCAGCGATTAGCCGCGCTGCCGGCTGCTACCCGCCACGCCTGGCTCGTGGAACACGTGGCGGCGCTGCGCGCGGGCCAGCTCACCCTGGCGCAGCTGCCGTGACCGCCAGCGAAACTCGCAATCGCGGGTACGCGATGGCACCCGGCGGCCCGGTGCGGGCCGGGCTCCGGCTGGCTCGTCTGCACCTGGCCAGCCGCCGCGTCCCGGCGGCCCTGGCGGCGGTGGCGGCCTGCGCCGTCGGACTGCGGGTCGCGCTGCGGTGGCAGTGGGAGGCCTACGGAGCGCTGCAGTTGCCGCTGATCTTCGAAACCGGTTGCGCCGTGGCCATCGCTGTCACCGCCACGAGCCTGCTCGGCGAGCCGGAACGCGTCACCGGCCGGTGGCTGCCCTTCCTGCGACTGGCCACCGCGCTGGCGCTGACCCTCGCCGCCGTCGGTGCGCTGGCCGCCGCTGGAGCCGGTACGCACCTGCCCGGCGGCGCCGTGGAGGTGCTGCGCAACCTGGCCGGGCTGGTCGGCGTCGCCCTGCTGTGCGCAGCCCTGTTCGGCGGCGCGCTGGCCTGGGCCGGCCCTACCGCCTATCTCATAATCGCCCTCTACGCGCTGTACACGCAGTGGCACGGCCCAGCGGTGACCACGCCCTGGATGTGGCCAGCCCGACCACCACACGACCTCGGCGGCGCACTGTGCGCCGGTGTGGTGTTCGTCGCCGGAGTGACGCTCATCGCGGTGCGCGGAGCCCGAGACACCGGCCCGGAGACCCCACGCAGCGGATGACCGGAAGAGACGTCGGGGGAGTCGCATCACCTCGCCGTCTCTCAGCGCCCTCTCAGCCCCGAGGACCCTAGGCTGCGGGTATGGCCGCCATGCTCACCCTGTTACAGGCCCCGGCCCGCTGGGCACGCCGCCGCCTGGGTGTACGGCTGCGCTCAGCGCTGGCCGCCACCATGGTGGTGGCAGTGACCTTCGGGATCGGCGCAGCGGCCTTCATCTACCTGGCCCGGGCCAACCTGGTCCGCGACGTGGATGCGACTGCCAGACAACGCGCCGCTGAGGTGGCCACCGCGGTGACGGGCGGAGACTCCGACGCCATCGCCCAGACGCTAAAGCCCAGCCCGGGGGAGCAGAACCTGGTGCAGGTCCTGGCGCCCTCGGGTGAGGTGGAGGCGGCGTCGCCGACCCTCGGCGGGGCAGAGCCTCTGTCCCCACTGCGCCCCTCCGCCGGTCAGACCCTGCGGGAACAGCGGACGCTGCCCTTTGCCGTCGAAGACCCCTACCGGGTGGTCGCGATCGGTGTCGGCACCACCTCGGGCACCCGGACCGTGCTGGTGGCCCAGTCACTACGACCAGTGCACGAGAGCACCGAGGTGATCGCCGCGATCCTGGTCGTCGGGTTACCGACGATGCTGCTGCTGATCGGCGCGGCCGTGTTCCTGTTCGTCGGCCGGTCGCTGCGTCCGGTGGAGACGATTCGCCGTCGGGTCGCGGGCATCACCGCCCGCGACCTGCATGCCCGGGTGCCGGTGCCGCAAGCCCACGACGAGGTGGCGGCACTCGCTGAGACGATGAACAGCATGCTCGACCGCCTACAGACGGCGGCGACCAGGCAACGCCGTTTCGTCGCCGATGCCAGCCACGAACTGCGCAGCCCACTGGCAACCCTGCAGGCCGGCCTCGACCGCCTGACGATGACACCCCTGCCCGGCGCGAACGACGACCTGGTCCGACTGATGCGCCGCGAGTCGCAGCGACTGGGCCGGCTGATCGCCGACCTGCTGCTGCTCGCCCGTATCGACGAGCACGGCCTCACGATGCGCCGTGAGGACGTCGACCTCGACGACCTCGCCTACATCGAACGGGACCACCTCACCGCCCGCCGACCCGACCTGACCGTCCGAACCCACCTCACCCCGGTCCGCGTGACGGGCGACGCCCACGACCTCGGGCGCGCGCTGCGGAACCTCGCCGACAACGCCGCCCGCCACGCGCGCCACGAGGTGCTCCTACGGGTCCGCGTCGACGACGGGTGGGGGTGCCTGGAGGTCACCGACGACGGGCCGGGCATTCCGCTGGGGCAGCGGCAGCGAATCTTCGAACGGTTCGTCCGGCTCGACGAGAGCAGGGCCCGCGCCGACGGCGGAAGCGGCCTTGGCCTGCCAATTACCCGCGAGATCGTCGCAGCGCACGGCGGGACCGTACGGGTGCTGCCCGGCCCAGGAACGACGATCCAGATCCGACTGCCGCTGACCAGCGACAACGAACCCGGCGACTGACCCGCACTGCGCAGGGCCGCCGACCCCTTCAGGCTCCTCTCAGCTGTGACCAGATTGGCTGGGCTCAGCCGGCCGAGGAGCCGGGTCGACCACGGGATCGGATGCCCGGTGAACTACCACCTGTTTCATCTCATCAACGCCGCCGCCGGACACAACGACCCGCTCGACGACGTGCTGGAGTGGTGCGCCGTCTGGCTGATCTACCTGCTCGGCGCTCTGGCCGCCGTCACGGTGCTGCTCGGACTGAAGTCCGGCGGCGGGTCGGTGGTCGTACGCGTCGGCGCGTCGTTGGCCCTGGCGTTCGCCGCCGGCCAGGTGGTCGCCGTGGCCAGCACCGAGGTCCGCCCGTTCCAGACGCACCCCGTGCACCAGTTGATCCCGCACGACCCGGGCGGGTCGCTGCCCAGCGACCACGCCACGGCGGCCTTCGCGGTGGCGTTCGCCGTCGGCGTGTTTCTGTCCTGGCGCTGGGGATTACTGCTCTCGGCGCTGGCCACCGTCATCGGATTCGCCCGAGTCTGGTCGGGCGTGCACTACCCGGCGGACATCCTCGCCGGCGCGGTCATCGGCGCGGGAGCCGTGCTGATCATCGCGCTCGCCGTACGCGTCCTCGACCGGCGCGCCCACCAAGACCGTCCCCGCGCGGCTGCCAGCCGCCGCTAGCCTCCTCGGCTTGCCCGCCCGCGTCACCCGTCACGCCCTCTCGGAGGTCTTCTCGTGTCAACGTCCCTCGCCCCGGTGGCCGTGGGTCCCAGTCTCCTCAACCCAGAGTGGTTGATCTCCACCTTCGGGCTGATCGGCATCCTCGCCATCGTCTTCGCTGAGTCCGGGCTGCTGATCGGGTTCTTCCTGCCCGGCGACTCGCTGCTGTTCACCGCCGGGCTGCTCGTCGCCGACGGCCACTACCTGCACCAACCGCTCTGGCTGCTCTGCCTGCTGGTGGCCGTCGCCGCGATCACCGGAGACCAGGTGGGGTACCTGTTCGGCAAGCGCGTCGGCCCGAACCTGTTCCGCCGACCCAACTCCCGCCTGTTCAAGCAGGACAACGTGCATCGCGCGAACGACTTTTTCGCCCGCTACGGAGCCCGGTCCGTGGTCCTGGCCCGGTTCGTGCCGATCGTGCGGACGTTCACCCCGATCATCGCCGGTGTCAGCCGGATGCACTACCGGACGTTCCTCATCTACAACGTCATCGGCGGGACCCTCTGGGGCGTCGGCGTCACCGTCCTGGGCTACTTCCTCGGCCAGGTCGCCTTCGTCAAGGCGAACATCGAGGTCATCCTGATCGGCATCGTCGTGGTCTCCGTACTGCCAATCGGAATCCAACTACTCCGATCCCGCCGCGCTGCCGGCACACCCGCAGCGGATGCCGCGGCAGCGGCAGAAGCAGCGCCCCGAATCGATTGACTCGCCGCACTAACGAGCCACTGACGGCTCTCGCATGCCACCGTCCTCTGCGGCGTCGAGGCGGACAGTGGTCGACGCTTGATGCGCGATTGGGGTCGGTAGCTGCCCGACCGCGACGGTTGCCGCCCAAAGTCCCTGAAGGAACGCCGAACTTGAGGCTGCTGACATGTACGAAGTCGACGACTGCCAGGTGCGTGCCCGTCTGGCTCGCCTCGGGCATCCGCGGGTGGATCTACGCCGACGCCACCGCCGGGTGGGCGGCGGGTCGTCGCCGGACCGGCCAGGGGCGTCGCCGATCTCGGGGACGCTGAGGTGAAATCCGTGGGTGGATGTCGTCGTCAGGGTCACTGGAGGACCTGGTTGCTTCTGTTCCGTGCTGCCCTGTCGTGTGGTTCTGGGTGTGGCTGGCTGTTATCGCGGGCTGGGTACACGCGGGTTTCGGTTGCTTTCACCGAGGCCCACAGCGGCTGTCCTGGGACGAGTCGTAGGTGCGCGGCGGCGGTCGGGGTGATGTCGGCGACTACGTCGATCGGACCGTCGAGTTGGATCCTCAGGTTGTCGCCGTGGCGTTGGATGCCGGCGATGGTGGCCGGCCCGCATGATGTCCGGGAGGTCTCCGTCGATGACCACGTCATCGTCTGCGCCCCTGACGCCGTCCACGACTGGGCAGACCTGGTGCAACACAACACCTGGGCGCACGAGTGCGTCCGCCTCGACTTCGCGGGGCCCAACAACTGGTCCGGAGACTGGCCGCTGGGTGACGCGTCCCGTTGGACACCGAACCGTGAGGATGTCCCGTCCTGGTTCGAGCCCGGTGACAACTTGATCTCGTGGGGGTGCTCCGTCAACGGCGACTTCCTCTTCTGGCACGTCAGGCCCGGCACGGCGCCTGACGACTGGCCTGTGGTGCTGAAGGAAAGAGGGCCGTACTGGGAGCAGTACTGCGTCGGATTCTCCGCGGCACTGGTCGGCCTACTCACCGGCGACGTTCAATCCGAATATCTCAGCCGTTGGCTTGGCGGACCGCACTCCTACGCTCTCTGACGAGGTGATCTTGGCATACGGCCTCCGCCGCAATCATTTGCTCGGATCTGCCGCGAACCGCGCGGCACGCAGCGTGACGGCTGGAGCTGCCGCTCGCCATCCGGAACTGCCGATTACCGAGCGTTCAAGGCACCGCTGGCGCTTCGATGATCGATTCGTCCATATCGCGGTGTTGCCGCCCGTTGGCGATGCGGTCGCGGTGGGCGGGCCACTGGTCGGCGAGCATGGCGAAGTCGAGTTCGGTGCTGCATTCGCCTTTGAAAAGCTCGTTGTGGACCAGGCGGGCCTCCTGTCGCATCCCGAGCCGGCGCGCCACCTTCGCTGAGGGACCGTTGCGCTCATCGAGGCGGGCGACGATGCGGTGCAGGCCCAGCTCGTCGAAGCCGAGTCGAAGTAGCGCGTGTGCCGCTTCGGTGGCGTAGCCATGGCCGGCGAAGTCGGGGTTCAGGATGTATCCGATTTCCCCGCCGCGGTGCTCCCGGCTGTGCCAGAACAGGACCACGTCGCCGACGAGTCCGCCGGTTCGGGCGAGCTCGATGCCGAGCGTCAAGGCCTGGCCCTCGTCGGTGAGTGCGATAGTGGCCCACTGCGCCGCGAGTCGTTCGCCGATCAGCTGACGGTCCATCGGCTCGAAGGGCACGTAGCGGCAGACATCGGGCCGGCTTCGGTAGGCCAGCAGGGCGTCGACGTCGATGACGGTCAACGGACGTAGCAACAGACGCTCGGTCCGGATCGGATAGGCGGGACGCAACTCGGGCTGTCGGTTGGGTGACACGCCGAGCATCGTGCCACCCGACGGTGTCCCGCACCTCCGTTTTCTAGGTGCGCGCGAACTCCGCGCCGGTGACCGTGCTCATCTGCCGCCGACCGGGCGCTACGTTCTGTCACCTTGCCCGGCGGGCTGCGCCGCCCGCTCGTGCCGATGTGAGTGCACCAGCTGACGGAGCAGGCGGGCGACCCGCGACCGCCGCTGCGGACCCAACGCCAAGTCCCAGTGGACGGGATGAGAATTACCGTCGCCGAACCTCACCGAATTCTCGCCGTGCAGCTCCACGACCATGCCCCGGCCACCAAATGGGAAGATCAGCCAGGCGCCGCTGGTGAAAGGCGCGCACGCGCCGGGTCGGCTGGCCGCACTGCGGACACGCCCCCGCCGCTGCCAGCGTACGAGCGCGAACCCGCAGGACCTCTTGTGATGGATCACCCCATCGATCACAGCTGCGGAGGCAACATCTTCATCGGGTCAGAGCGACACCGGCATTAGACTGCCGCATCGCCAACAAACAACGCGGACCGGGCATCACTGCTTTTGTGTCAGAGCCAGATGATCGACGCAGATCGCCGCGTTCGGGTTCAGCGGCGTGGCCGCACCAGCCCCGCGTCGAACGCCGCGATCACGAGCTGTGCCCGATCTCGCACGGCCAGCTTCGCCATCAGGTGCGTGATGTGCGTCTTCACCGTCTTCACCGAGATCGCCAGGGCAGTTGCGATCTCGTCGTTCGACAAGCCGCCGCCGATCAGTGTCAGCACCTCGACCTCACGGCCGGTCAGCCGCCGCAGTGCCGGCGTCGGCCGATCCGGTCGGGGCGCCGTGACGTAGTGCGCGACGAGCCGGGTGAGGATCGACGGCGCGAACAGCGATTCACCACGGTGGGTGCGGCGGATCGCCTCGATCAGCTCGTCGGGGCGGGCGTCCTTGAGCAGGAAACCGGACGCGCCCGCGTGCAGCGCCTCGTAGACGTACTCGTCGAGCTCGAACATGCTCAGGACCAGGACGCGGGCAGTGGACAGCGCTGGGTCGGTGCAGATGCGACGGGTGGCCTCGAGGCCGTCGAGGTGCGGCATCCGGACGTCCATCAGGATGACGTCGGGGCGGGTGGTGCGGGCGCACGCCACGGCGTGCGCGCCGTCGCCGGCCTCGCCGACGACGGCCAAGTCCGGCTCGTTGTTGATAATCACGGCGAGGCTGTGTCGGAGCAGCGCCTGGTCGTCCACCAGAAGCACGCGGATGCCGCTCACGCCGCCTCGTCCCGGATCCGCGCGGTGAGGCGGAAGCCCGCGTCGACGTGCTCCGCCGACAGCGTGCCGCCGAGACTGCCGACCCGCTCCCGTAACCCGGCCAGCCCGTGTCCGGCGCCCGGCGATGCCCGCCATCCGTCGACTGACGGGCCGGTGTCCGCCACCGTGACCACCACGTATGTTTCGTCCCGATACACCCGCACCCGCACGTCCGTCGGTCCCGCGTACCGCGCCGCGTTGCTGAGCGCCTCCCGCACGGTCTTGCAGACGGCGACTTGTACACCCTGCGATACCGGGCCGAGCGGCTCGACCGTCAGCCGTGTCCGAAGCCCTGCGAGCGACGCCCCGTGCACGATGCCGGGCAAGTCGTCGAGGTTGTCCACCGGCGCACGGCGGCTGGCGGCCGACGGCTCACGCAGGACCGTGAGCATGCGGCGTAGCTCGGCTGTCGCGTGCCGGCTCGCGTCCTCGATATCGGTGAGCGCCACCTCCACCTCGGCAGGCTTGGGTAGATGCCGGGTGGCCGCGGCGCGGACCGTGATCAGACCCAAGCCATGCGAGACGATGTCGTGCAGGTCGCGGGCAATCCGCAACCGCTCGGCGAGCACCGCCTCGGATGCGGCCCAGGCGGTCAGCCGCGATTCGTAGGCGGTTCGGTCGGCGCGTGACCGCCGCACCGCCCATACCGCAGCCGCGACAGCGCCGCCGACTATCAGCGGCGGCAGTACGACCGCGAACGGGCCCTGCGCGCCGACCGTACACATGGCCATCACCAGCACGCTGATCACCACGGCAACCACCGGCACGGCCCTGGACCGCCCGGAGGGGCGCGGATGGGCGTTCACCACCCCGACTGTAGTTCTCAGACCAAGGTCTGACGGTCCGTGGACCGACTCGGCCGTCAGGATCCGAGAACGGTCCGATGTGTGAGGGCCGGAACACCGGTTGACTCGGCTTATGATCACGATCGATCGCGTCAGCAAGACCAAGAGCAGGACGCAGATCCTGTACGACGTCACCTTCGAGGCCCGACCCGGCCGGGTCACCGGCTTCCTCGGGCCGAACGGAGCCGGCAAGACGTCGACGCTACGTATCCTGCTCGGCCTGGACCGCCCGCAGAGCGGGACCGCGCTGATCTGCGGGCGCCCGTATCGGAAACTGGACCGTCCGCTCACGACGGTCGGCGCGCTACTCGACGGCAGCGGCGCGCACCGAGCCCGCACGGCCCGCGCCCACCTGCGCTGGGTAGCCGCCAGCAACGGCCTGCCGGACTCCCGCGCCGACGAGGTCCTCGAGGTCGTGGGCCTGACCGGCGACGCGCGGAAGCGCGCCGGCCGCTTCTCCCTCGGCATGAGCCGCCGGCTCGGGCTCGCCACCGCGCTGCTCGGCGACCCTGAGGTGCTGGTCCTGGACGAACCGGTCAACGGCCTCGACCCGGCCGGGATTCGCTGGATGCGCGAGTTCCTCCGAGACAGCGCCGCGCAGGGCCGCACGGTCCTACTCTCCAGCCACCTGATGGGCGAATTGGCCGAGATCGCCGACGACGTCATCGTGATCGACAAGGGCCGGATCGTGATCCAAGGCAGACTCGCCGACGTCACCGGCGGTCATCGCACGCTCGAGGACGCCTTCTTCGCGCTGACCGCTACCGAGGCGGGTGGCCCGTGGTGAGCCTGGTCAGCGCCGAACTCCGTAAGCTGCTCGGCCTGCCCACCGCCTGGGTCGGCCTGGTGTTGGGCACGCTGATAGCACCCGTGGTCGTCCTGCTGAACGCGCCGTACACCCGCCGCGCGATCGCCGCCGGTACCCTCACCGACACGTCCGACCTGGGCCTACGCGACCTGGGTATCGGCCTGATCGGTCCGATGGTCCTCGGCGTGATCGTGGTGAGCAGCGAATACACGTCCACCGGTCAGGACGCCCCCGGCGCCCGCCAGCTCACCGCGACGCTCGCCGCAGTTCCCGACCGGCTGCGTCTGCTGGTGGCGAAGACCACCGCGCTCGTGCTGGTCGTCGCGGCACAGGCAGCGGTGACCGCAGCCGCCACACTCACCCTCACCCAGGTGCTGCACGGCGAACACGCGCCGGCACCCGCCCCGGCCCGAGTGGCCGCCGCGATCCTCTACTGGACGCTGACCGCACTACTGGCGTGCGCGATCGCGCTGATCACTCGCAACGGCATCGTGCCGCTGACGCTGCTGATCATCAACAGCTCCGTCGTCTCAGTGTCGTACTTGCTGACGAAGGTCACCGACCTCGCCTCCTACCTGCCGGACATCGTCGGAGCGCAGATGTTCATCCGCAGCGCGGACTTCCCCGTCGAGATCGCCCCGGTGACCGCCGGCCTGGTGATGACGGCCTGGGTCGTCGCGTTACTCGCGGTCGGCGCCGTCCTGTTTCAGCGGCGAGACGTATGAACACCGCCCGCGCTGAGCTGCGCAAACTGCTGACCCTGCCGTCGCTGCGCCTGACCGCACTGCTGACCTGGACCGCCAACCTGCTGCTGACGTACGCGTACGCATCCGCCGAGTCCCGCGGTGAGCCGCTCGGCGACGACGCCGCCCTGGCCCCGCTCGGCTACACCCAGGCCGGCTTCCTGGTGCTCGGCGTGCTAGCGGCCGCGTCCGAGTACCAGGAGGGCGGCCAGATCCGCACCACACTGCTCGCGATGCCCCGGCGCCTGCCACTGCAGGCGGCGAAAGCCCTCGCGCTGGCTGCTCTGACGCTCCCGGTGGCCGCCGCGACGGCGGCCACCAGCACCCTGCCGGCCTATGGGGCCACCTGGACGCCCGCCGCGACCGCGTACCTGACGCTCACCACGCTGCTGGGGGCGGCAGTCGCCGGCGTCGTCCGCCGCGCAGTGCCCGCCGTGGTTCTGCTGCTCGGTCTGTACTTCATCGCAGGCCCGCTGCTTCGGGCCCGGACCGGCACCAGCGCCGCCTACCTGCCAGACACCGCCGCCCTCGACCCGTCCCGCGGCGCCGCCGCCACGATCACTTGGACACTCTCCGCCCTAACGCTCGCCGCTCTCACTTTCCACCGCCGCGATGCTTAACACTCCAGTCGGGTCAGCGAATCCGCGGTTTCCGGGCCGGCTCACCGGAGTCGGCGGAAGGCGTCGCAGCCGTTACGAACGGTAGTCGACCGATTGCAGTCGGCCCGAGGAATCAACGTACAGGCCGAGAAGCGCGCAGAGCCATGGGCATTTCTACTCAAAGCGGGCGCGACTGGTTCACTCACATGCCGCCGATCGGCGCGCCGACAACCTGCGAGGCGGCTGGGCCTGGTGCGGGCACGTGCGGACGCGGTGGCGAGACGTCGACCGAGCCGGCGGGCTGTCGACCGCCGAAGCTGCAGGTTCGGCGACCGGGGTCTAGCTCGGGCCACGGCCGACGCACGGTCAGCCCAAGGGGTGAGAGCAGATCAAGGTCGCTCCCCGTGGCCGTTCGCGTTACGGCGCAGTTGTCGTGGCGCGAACGAGCGCAGTCCGGGATAGCCTTGGTGTATATGGCTACCTATCGCAGCGCCTCAGTGCTTCTATCGTCGGACGGCACCAGGACCCCCGGCACCGCCGCGCTCTTCGCCGAGCCCGCCCGCAAGGGTGGGACCCCGCCGTGGGCAGGCGACTTCCGACCCGCCAACAGCGCCGGCAATGGCCCCAAGAACGCGGTCGGGAAGACCTTTACGTTGGAGCTGCCCGACGGCAGCACCGGCAAGGTCGTGGTCCAGAGCCTCAAGAGCGGGAAGGGAGGCGTCGTGCTGGCGTTGATGGGCGAGGACGCACCCCCCTTCTGATCAGGAAACTGATCGCCGCCGACGCCACCAGCTCGAGACGACCGGTATGCGGCCCTGCCGATCTCAATGCGTTCGGATAGCTGCCGGGCGCTTTACCTCACCCGTCGCTGGGCGTCGACGAAGGTCAGGTTTACCGATCTGCCGCAGACCGAGCGGTTGAGGTGCGCGGCTGGATCGCCGGGCGTCGCCAGCTCCTACGGCGTCCGGCCGCCACCGTGGATGGCGCTGGCGATTGTCAGAGACCCGTGGTCGTGGACGACGCTCGCCGTACGTGCACGAGGAGTCTGACATGCCGGCCCGACGTCGAGATCGTCCTGAGCATCGAGGTCCTGCCCCCGACGGTCCGCCGAGCGACCGGCGCGCCGGCAGCCCGGCGAGTCGGGCTGGCCCACAGGCAGAGGCTGCGGCCACGGTGCAGCGGTTAGCCTGCCGTCATGGCGAGCGCAGAGCTGGATGAGTTGATCGTCGCGGACGCCGACGCGCTGCGCGCGTGGTTGTCGGCCAACCACGCCACGTCGCCCGGTGTCTGGCTCGCCCTGACCAAGAAGGGCGGCACAGTCACGACGCTGACCTGGCAGCAGGCGGTCGACGAGGCCCTGTGTTTCGGCTGGATCGACGGGCAGGCCCGTAAACGGGATCAGGAAACCTCCTGGATCCGGTTCACCCCTCGCAGGCCCCGCAGTTCCTGGTCACAACGCAACGTCGCCCACGTGGCCCGGCTGGAGGCGCAGGGGCGAATGCTGCCCCCAGGCCGCGTCGCGGTAGAAGCCGCGAAGGCGGACGGGCGGTGGGCGGCCGCCTACGCCCCACCGTCGGAAGCCGAGGTACCGGCCGACCTACTCGCCGCCATCGCTGCCGACCCTGCCGCCCAGGCCATGTTCGACGTACTCACCAAAACCAACCGGTTCGCTCTCATCCACCGCGTCAATGCCGTCAAGCGGGCGCAGACCCGCGAGCGGAAGATCGGCGAGTTCGTTGCCATGCTGGCCCGTCACGAGACGATTTACCCGCAGAAGGCCAAGCCTCCGAACTCGCCGTAATCGGCGGGCCACGGGTTCACGTCCGCGATGACCTGGGCCGAACTGCTCGCCGCGGCGGCGCTGCCGGACGAGCGGCTGACCTGGGCGCAGCGGCTCATCCTGATGCTGCCGATGCTCGGTCCGCAGGAACTGTCCGAGGACGCCGAGGAGGTTATGCACAGGGCGCTGGACGGGATTGGTGCGACAAACCGGTTGGCCGTGGCAGCAGCCCTGCTCGACGCCCTGGACTGGCGTACTCACTAGTGGGAGCCCGGCTCGTCGGATCACGTGTTGGGCCGGCTTCGATCCCGGCGAGAGAGCATGTCTGCCGAGCAGCGGCCGTCGCCGCTGAGGAATGTCTTGGTCTAGTGGTGGGGGAACAACGCCGCGTCGCAAATTTCGTGTAGGAGTTGGCGGGCGGTCGCGATGTCGCTGGCGAGGATGCGGTCTGCCGCGCCGAGCAGGGCTGCGGCGGTCGCCGAGTCCATGGGCGGTTTGTCGTAGACCAGGCTTTCGAGGACCTGCCGCCCAGCTGACCGGTCGGAAGCGATCTGGTGGCGTCCGCGTCGGACATGTTCATCGACCAGGTCGACGTCGGCTTGGTCGGTGAGGTCCCGCCCGGCTGGCCTGGACGCCTGCAGCAGGTCCCACGCTTTTAGCGGTAGGGATGGCCGAGGAGGCCGTCAGCGTCACTACGCGCGTGTAGGTAATCGGCGAACGTGACCGTGCCGCGGTCACCATCGGTGAGCAGGTGGCCACCCAAGCCGAACCCCGCGCCCAGCCTTCCCCCCAAGGGGATCCTGATGACTGGGCGGCGGCGCTGTGCATCGGCGAGATAGGCGCGCATCAGGTCCGCCATCGACTCGACCTTCGGCCCGCCGAGCTCGCGAACGCGGCCTGCCGCAGGCCCCATGACGAGTTCGGCCATTCGCTCGGCGACATCGCCCACGTCGACTGGCTGGAACAGTGACTTCCGCGGCACCACGGCGGCCGGACCTTTGGAGAGTCGCATCAAGAACATCAGCATCAGATCATGGAACTCGGTGGCCCGCAGGATCGTCCATGGCAGGCCGGAGGCTTCGACGAGCCGCTCGGTGTCTAGCTTGGCCTGGAAGAACCCGAACCGAACCCGCTCCACTCCGACGATCGAGACATACACCAGGTGCGGCCGCGCTCCACCTGTCGCGTCGAGGAGCTGCCGGAGCTGGGTCACGTCCCGCTGCGGTCGCCGGTAGTCGGCCGCACTCGCGCAGTGGGCGATGGCATCCACATCCTCGACCGCTGCGGCCAGGCCCGCGCCGGTCTCGAGATCACCCTGGACGAATCCAGGTCCCTGAGATGGGCGACGGCTCAACACCCGCACCTCGGTTCGATCCTGTAGCCGACGTACCAGCTCGCGACCCAGCACGCCGGTACCACCAGTGACGAGCACCCTTTCTGGACGTGTCATATCCCCCTCCTCACCCTGGAACGGCCCGGGCCAGTTTCTCAAGGAAGCTCAGTGTGCGTGAAAGTCGATCGGCCGCCGGTACATCTGAACAGGAGCGCAGCGCCGACACCCGGTGCCGTAGGGCAAGCCCGGATCACGCACTCGACGGGCGTAGGCGCTGAAACTTACGCTGACGAGGTTGACCAGCCACCGCGACTCCGTCATGGCCGGTAAGCCGTCATGGCCAGCTAGCTCCTCACCAACTGGCCGCACATGAGGATGTTCCACTGGCCGCTAACACGGCCGGGTGAAGGCGGTGATGCGGTGGCCGCGGCGAAATCCTAGGTTGAGGATGTGGCGACCGGTGCGGCCCGTCGAGCCGAACACAGTGATGTTCATTGGCGTCTCCACCCAGTTGGCGTCAGGTATGGGGTTCGGCCGCGGTGGAGCGATGCGTGAGGCCGCGTTCGCCTTGTTCACCGCCCTTGGACAGGCCGCGGTCCAACACGAACACCAACGCGTACGCCTCGGCGAAGGCGCATACCGCCCACATCGCCCAGGCCAGGACGCTGAGGCTCAGGGGCTGGTGCAGCACGTTGAATGAGCCCATGAACTCGGCAAACACGGTGCCCAGCCACACGATGAGGCCGAGCCGCCATGCCCTGCTGTGCAGGCCCGTCGTCCATGCGGGAGCGATGGACCGGTAGACGAAGGCGTAGCCGATCCCGAACGCGAGCATCCCGCCGAGGATGATCAGCGGATTCTCCAGAATCCGTGGAAGTGGCTCCAGTTCCTTCCACACGGTGATGACCTTGGGATGCTGGGTGTCGGGGTCGAACAACAACCCTTCCGCGCCTAGGCGTGAACCGCCGAGCAGGCGGAATGTGACGAACGTGCCCAGCAGGAACGCGATGCCTCCGGCGAGGCCGGCAGCGAGTGTTCGCCAGATCGAGATGGTGTGTCGCATCGTTCTCCTTCCTGAGTTGGGGTGCCGTGAAGGAAGCAGCTACCAAGTGCCACGCAGCGCTGCGTGACTGAATGCCTGCTGAATGCGCGCTCGCCGGTAAGTCTGCGGCTGAGGGCAGTTATCCGAGCATGAGGCTGGGACGGACGCGTACGGCGCGCTGGAACTTGGCGCGGCGGTCGTCAGGCAGAACCGAACGGCGCTCGTATTCCCTGCGGTCAGCCGGTCAGCCGGTCAGCCGGTCAGCCGGTCAGCCGGTCAGCCGGTCAGCCGGTCAGCCGGTCAGCCGGTCAGCCGGTCAGCCGGTCAGCCGGTCAG
>NZ_JBSFYQ010000032.1:0-7130 GCF_053599855.1 Micromonospora sp. NPDC005161 | reverse complement strand
GCCGGTGCGGCGGGAGCGGGCCAGAGCCAGCCAGCCGAGGACCACGCCGACCAGCCCCAGCACCAGGGCCAAGGCACCCCCGGCTACTCCGTTGCCGGTGCCGAGACCACCGTCGGCGACCGCCAGATTCACCGCTCCGTTGACCGCGCCGGTCAGCCCCGTCACCAGGGCCACGATGGCCCCCTTCCTCCCGCCGTTGCCGATACGACGGACGGAGCGCAGCGCCAGCCCGCCGATGACCACGCCGACCAGCGCCACCAGTGCGGCAACGCTGGCCCAGATTCGCTCGGGGGTCCCGATGAAAGTATCGACACCCTGGCCCGCGCATTCTGCCTTCGTCGCACAGACTTGCGCGGCCGCTGGTGTGGCAAACACGAAGACGCCGAGCAGGGCGGCGGCGGCTGCGGTAAGCAGGCGACGGACGGTCATGAGGTTCTCCTCATCTTCCTACGACTGGACGTCGCCTGATCCTGTCCGGCGGACCCACCACCTGTCGTCCTGCTGACGCGGGCACTTCACGCTGCCGCAAGCGGCGCATCCGGCTGCCGCGGATGCCGCAGAAGCCGGGAAGGTACCGCGTGTGCGGTACCCGGCCGTTCATCCGCGCGCAGGAGTCGCCAGGGCAGACACCCAGTTAGGGTGCGCGCATGAGCAGGGGACGGATCGGTGTCAGAGACTGGGCGATCGCCGCCGGCGTGGCGGCGATCCTGCTGGTCACCGGGCTGTCCGGGCAGCACTCCGCCACCAACCTCGACCTGCTCGGCTACGCGCTGCTGACGGCCGGCGGCCTGGCGCTGGCCGCGCGCCGCCGCGCGCCGGTTCCCGTCCTGGCCGTCACCGGGCTGTGCGCGGTGGGTTACCAGGCGGCCGCTTTCGACGTGCCTGCCGTCGCGTACCTGTTCGCGGTGTACGCCGCCGTGCGGGCGGGACACCGCTCTATCACGGTGGCGACGAGCGTGATCATGCTGGCTGCTCTTCCCCTCGCGGCCATGGCCTCGGGCCTGCACGACACGGGCGAGGCGTTCGCGCGGGCCCGAGGTGTCCTCGAGCTGGCCTGGCTGATCGCCGCCGGTGCGGCGGGTGAAGCGCTGCGACAGGCCGAGCGCCGGGCGGGACGAGGCCGAGCGCACCCGCGAGGAGACCGCGCGGCGCCGCGCCAACGAGGAGCGGCTGCACATCGCGCGGGAGCTGCACGATTCGCTTACCCACCAGATCTCCGTCATCAAGGTGCAGGCCGAAGTCGCTGTCCACCTGGCCCGCAAGCGGGGTGAACAGGTGCCGGAGGCCCTGCTGGCGATCCGGGAGGCCGGTCGTGAGGCGGCCCGGGAACTGCGAGCGACCCTGGAGGCGCTGCGCGACGACGACAAGAACCCGCCGCATGGGCTCGACCACGTCCCGGAACTGGTGCAACGGGTCCGTGCGACCGGCCTGGACACGACGCTGACGATCGAGGGACACCGCAACAACGTGCCGGCAGCGGTGGACCGCACCGCCTACCGGATCGTTCAGGAGGCGCTGACCAACATCGCCCGTCACGCCGCCGCCGCTACGGCGTCGGTCCGGATCGACTACCGTCCCGACGCCCTCGCGATCCGCGTCGATGACGACGGCAAGGCCACGCCGGACACCGCGCCGGTGCCCGGCGTCGGGCTTCTCGGGATGCGCGAACGAGTCACCGCCCTCGGAGGCCAACTACTCGCGGGACCGCGCCGCGAGGGCGGCTTCACCGTCCAAGCCGACCTTCCCGTGGATCAAATGTCATGATCCGTGTCCTGCTGGTCGACGACCAGCCGCTCCTTCGCAGCGGATTCCGCGCACTCCTTGACGTCGAGGACGACATTGAGGTGGTGGCCGAGGCCGCCAACGGCAGCGAGGCCTAGCGCTGGCCAGGGACCACCTGCCCGAGTCCTACGCCCCGACGGCGGACTTTGAATCCTGGGAGCTCTTCGTTCTCTATCCGACGCAGCCGGCGTGGATGAGAGGTGACCACAATGTCGCCTGCGTCGCAATGGACCCCGCCGGTAAGAGCAGCGGCTCCCTGCGCGGCTGACCCCCGCGGCGACAGCCGCACCGTGGTGCCCGGCCTGTACACCGCCAGCCGGCGGTGACAGCGCACCAGGATCCATCCAAGCGAGGGAGGCGAGGTGCCGTTCACCGGTAGTCACGTCGCGGCCGTGCTGCCGCTGGCGCGGTCAGCCTGGCTGGCGCCGTCGGCCCTCGTGCTCGAGAGCATGGTCCCCGACCTGCCCTACTACCTGCCGCTGCCGGTGCAGGCGACGCTGACCCACTCGCTCGCCGGGGTCCTCGGCGTCGACGTGGTGCTGGGTCTGGCGGCAGTGGCCCTGGGGCATGGGCTGCTGGCCCGCTTCCTGATCGCCATCTCGCCGATCCGGCTACGCGATCGCCGACCCCCGCCCGCGCGTCACCGTCATCGGCCGGCTGTCCGCGTGGCGATACTGGTCGTCTCGCTGGTGCTCGGCGCGGCGACCCACGTGCTGTGGGACTCGTTCACACACGACGGGATGTGGGGTACCGCGCACATCGGCTGGCTGGCCGAGTCGCACCTCGGCATGCCCGGCTATCGCTGGGCGCAGCGGGTGAGCGACGTCGTCGGCGCTTGCGTCGTCGTGGTCTGGCTGGTCCGATGGTGGCGTACGCAGTCGCCCGCGACGGCGACCGCGCAGTGGCCGTCGGCCGAGCGGGTGCTCGTGGTGCTGGCCTGGACGGCCATCGGCCTCGCCGCCGCAGCCGGCGCCGCGCTGGCCGCCACGGAAGAGGTGGCACCGCAGCGAATGGTGTTCCTGGCCGTCACCCGTGCCGGCGGTGCCGCTATGACGACCGCGATCGTCCTCGCGGCCTGCTACACCGTCCTGGCCCGGCACGACCACCGATCCCGCGCTGGCCGCAGCCGCTCAAGCTAGCCCAGGTTCGAAGCTGTCAAACTCTTACGCCTCGCCCTGATGCCATCCTGATTACCGCAAAAGCGACCACGGCATCCAGGTCTACCGGCAGCGTGACCCGGTAGAGACGGGTCGGTAGCTGCATGTGCTGGCGGTCGTCGTCGCGTAAGGCACTAGACAACGCGGGGCCCGAGGCCGTATGCCGCCGGTCTCGCGACAGTCGAAGGCGCCACGAAGACAATGAAACCGGCTTGGGTCCGTGGGTGAGAAGTAGGTACAGCGGCAGCCGCATGGTGAACCACAACGCTAACAGCTCCGGAGGGCCGCCCCATAGCATCGGCGGCCATGGGTAGCAGAGTGAATTACGTCGTGATTCGCAATGGGCGCCACCAGCTGTACGCGCAGGGCGGCGGGGCTGGTTACAGCCTCGACTATCACTTCGCGATCGGTCCCGCGGCCGCGCTGCGGTGGCTCGACCAGCTCGACGACTGTCGGACGGACGAGTGGTTCGATGACCTGTCCTGCGAAGGCGGCGTGCTGATTGACGTAGATCACCGCACGCTGCTGATGTTCAGTCTGCTCGGTCATGTCGCCCTCGGCGGCCGGTACGACTATCGGGCCGCGCTACTCGAAGCGTACGGGCGTACCTGGGCTGGCTGGAAGATACGTTGGGCCTACGACGGAATCGGCGATCTCGTGGCATACCTCGGCCAGGACCGCCAGGCGGTGCGGCAGCGGATGCCTGCGCGCGGCCAGTTGCGTCCCGCAGAGTGGTGTGTGGCAGGCCCGTTGAGGTGGGCTTGGCGTAGACGTGAGGCGGCCACCGCGTGATTCTTCGATCTGAGTTCCCGCTCAAGCTCGAGGAGTTCCACGCGATGGCCAATCCCAGTATCGACCCTGCCCGCTTCCTGCACGACCACCTCGCTGCGGCGTCACCGGACCTGCTGCGCACCCTGCTGACCACGTTCATCGACACCCTGATGTCCGCCGAGGCCGACGCGATCTGCGGCGCGCAGTACGGGACCAGCTCCCCGGAACGGGTCAACATCCGCAACGGCTACCGGCACCGCGACTTCGACACCCGTGCCGGCACCCTGGACGTGGCGATCCCGAAACTACGGCAGGGCTCGTACTTCCCCGACTGGCTCCTCGAACGCCGCAAGCGGGCCGAGGCGGCCCTGACGTCGGTGGTGGCGACGTGTTACCTGCTCGGCGTCAGCACACGGCGGATGGACAAGCTGGTCGAATCGTTGGGCATCAGCCGGCTGTCGAAGTCGCAGGTCAGCGTCATGGCCCGCGACCTCGACGAACACGTGACATCGTTCCGCACCCGCCCGCTCGACCAAGGCCCGTACACGTTCGTCGCCGCGGACGCCCTGGTCCTCAAGGTCCGCGAAGGCGGCCGAGTCGTCAACGTGCACGCCCTCGTGGCGGTCGGCGTCAACGCCGACGGCCACCGGGAGATCCTCGGCCTGCAGGTCACCAGCGCCGAAGACGGCGCCGGCTGGCTCGCGTTCTTCCGCGACCTGACCGCGCGGGGCCTGTCCGGGGTGCGCCTGGTGACCTCGGACGCGCACCGCGGCCTGGTCGACGCGATCGGCGCCACCCTGCCCGGCGCGACGTGGCAACGCTGCCGCACCCACTACGCGGCGAACCTGATGTCGGCCACCCCGAAGGCGTCCTGGCCATGGGTCAAAACGTTGCTGCACAGCGTCTACGACCAACCCGACGCCGCATCCGTGCACGCCCAGTACGACCGCCTCATTGACACCGTGGCCGGGAAGCTGCCCGCCGTCGCGGACCATCTCGAGGCCGCCCGCGACGACGTCCTGGCATTCACCGGCTTCCCGAAGGAGATCTGGCGGCAGATCTGGTCGAACAACCCGCAGGAACGCCTCAACCGCGAGATCCGCCGCCGCACCGACGTCGTCGGGATCTTCCCCGACCGCCACGCCCTGATCCGCCTCGTCGGCGCGGTCCTGGCCGAACAGCACGACGAATGGACCGAAGGCCGCCGCTACCTCGGCCTCGACATCCTCGCCAAATCCCGCCTCACCCTCATCACCACCGACACGAACGAGACCACCGACACCAACGACCTACCAGCACTCAGCGCCTAACAACAACGAAGAATCACGCTCAACCGCAAACACCACGTCCAAGGACTTGACCGCGCGGCCGGCCCTGTACGAGGACGGCGAAGGCTGGTCCGATGGGCCGATCGAATTTCTGGTCAGCGTGCTCGACGACGCTGGTCGCCGCGCCTATGGACTGACCGAGGGAGCGCAGCGTCCCTGGCTGGGCGGCCCGCAGCTGATGGCCGAACTCGACGGCCGCCACCTCGTTTCCTCGTGCCGGACCATTCCGACCGCGGGACTTCACCTCGACCTTTCGGCGCGCCGTGCCGGTCTCTGGAGCATCATCCCCTTGAAGGGAGTGACCGAGACGTGGCCGGCTCGCTGGCCCGGCTGGGGCCTGGAGTTGTGGGCCGCCGATTACGGGCAGCAGGTCAGCAGCGGCAGCGGGGCCGTCAGACTTCCCGCTGTCGACTTCGCCTGGGCCTTGGCCGCGCTCGCGAAACGGTTGGACAACTACTGGCCGGTTGAAGAGCACCTGCGGGCTAAACGACGTCGACGTCGACCGGGTGCGCGAGTTAAACCTGGGGGGCATCGCAACCCACCTTGCGGCTCGCGTGACACCTGAAGAGCTCGCCACAGCCGCAGCTACGATCGCCGGCTCACACACCGACCTTCGCTCCACCTCCGGGGAGGTCTGAGGCGGACACGAAATCGGCCGGTGCGACCGATGCTGCAAGCCCGCCAGGCCCGGTAGGTTGGCTGCCGCAGCGGTTGAATCTCCACCGTCCTTGCGGCGCAGCAGCGTACCGCTGCGGCGATCGGGCAGCGTTCATCGTGGCGGCGGCGAGGCGCTCGGCGACGAGGGCGGCACTTCCGATTTGCTGCCAGGTTCTTGCGTCCGGGTCTCAGCGGGGGCGGTCTTGGCGTTCACTGCTTGAACCGCCACAGCGGCGACGAGCAGCGCCCCAGCTGTGACGCACAGTAGCCGTACGACAGTCGCCCATGGCAGTTCCGCGGCTGGCAGCAGCGGGGTCAGGGCGTACCCGATGGTTGCGACGGCGCCGGCGACGGACCAGAACATCATCGAGCGGGTGCGGGTTGGCTGTGGGGTGCCGTGCCAGTCGCGAAGCAGCCGGCGGCGGCCGATCACGACGGCGACGCCGAGCGTGACCAGCGCCCCGAAGAGAGTGCTGGGGATGTCGGACACCGTCCACCAGGCGATCTCGCTGACCGAGTCCCAGTCGGTGCCGAATACGATGCGCTGCCACGCCACGGTGTGGGTGAGGTAGTCCCAGCCGATGTGACTGGCCGCGCCGAGCAGCGCACATCCTGCGGTGATCTGCCATCGATAGCGCACTGGCGAGCACGCCGTAGTCGCGCAGCGCGAACGGACCCAGGTGGGGTAGGTGGGCGGCGAGGGTCGCGACGGTGGCGCGGACAAGCCACGCGCCGAGCAGCGCCACCGGCAGACACCACCACACCAGCGCGGTGAGAGTGTGGCTCTGCCACTCCGGTCCGACCCCGAGGAACGCGTACTTGACGTCGGGTGCGACCGCACCGGTCGTCAGCGCGACACCGTCGAACCAGCGGGGTCGCCAGAGTTTGAGCGGGAGTACCACACCCGGGTGCGACGGAAAGGTCAGCGGCATCGGCGCATCTTCCCACCCAGTACTTCAGCCCGGGGGAGGGAGTGACCGGTTTCCGATGTAATCCATGCGGCGTGGTCGTTGGCGGTGCTGCGGATAATGAGGCCTTCGCGAAGGTGATGGCGAAGGGTCCAGGGCGGGCGTGCAGCGCGCCGCCCACTTCGCTCGGCCGCGGCCGTTGCGGTGGCTACTGTGCATGGTTGTGCAGGATCTGCTTTTCAGATCAACGACTCTTGCGTCTTGAGACGGTTGCTTAGACCGGCTCACTGCCGACACCATAGATCGCGGCCACGACAGACAACCTGGCCGTGGACCCCTCTGCCCCCGACTGTCACCGGGCCGACCTCTTCGTCCCGAACGAACCATGGCGGCCGCTTCACCTGCGCCCGCGAGCGCCCTGACCTACGGCAATGAGCCATTTTCATCGTGACGGTGCAGGTCACGGGCAGTGCGGGAGGCCGGTGTCGACATAGGACGAGGCTCCCGGTAAGACAGCAATCGACCAA
>NZ_JBSFYQ010000031.1:0-92577 GCF_053599855.1 Micromonospora sp. NPDC005161 | reverse complement strand
CCGATATGATCCCCGGCCCGGGCGGGTACTGGTTCGGCCCGCCGCGCAGCGCCCCCCCCCCCCCCGCAACCAATACCACCGGCGCACGTGAAGACGCCGCTGACCATCGACAAGACACGCGCAGGCCGACGAGCCAAACGGGCCATCGGCCGAATCAGGGCCGCCGACCGGTAACCCCGTCGGACAGACTCGCCGGTACGCGGCCCCGGCAAACGGGCTCGGCGGTGGTTGCCGCTCAGAGGTCGGTGACGCGGATGCCGGCGTGCGCCTTGTACCGCTTGTTGATGGCGATCAGGTTGGCGGTGAACGCCTCGATCTGGTGGGCGTTGCGCAGCCGGCCGGCGTAGATGCCGCGCATCCCGGGGATCCGGGCGGCGAGCGCGCCGACCACGTCGACCAGCTCGCGGTCCTCGGTGCAGATCAGCACGTCAAGGTCGATGCGGTCGACCTCGGGGTCAGCCAGCAGCGGAGCGCTGACGTGGTTGAACGCCGCGCAGACCCGGGAGTCGGGCAGCAACGCGGCGGCCTGCTGCACGGCGCTGCCCTCGGGGACGGTCAGCGCGTACGGGCCCTGCTTGTCGAAGCCGAGCGGGTTGACGCAGTCGACGACGATCGTGCCGGCGAGCGGCTCGGCGAGAGCGGCGACGGTCGCGGCGTGCCCGTCCCACGGCACGGCGATGATGACCACGTCGCTGCGGCGGGCCACCTCGTCGTTGGCGGCACCCGTGATGCTGGCGTCGGCCGGCATCCGGGGCAGGGCGGCGATCTCGGCGGCGGATTCGGCGGCCCGCTCCACGGACCGGGAGCCGATCAGCACCGTCTGCCCGGCCTGGGCGAACCGGTAGGCGAGGCCCCGCCCCTGGTCGCCGGTGCCACCGATGATGCCGACCGTCAGTCCGGACACGTCGGGCAGCGTGCTCGCGTCGTATGCCATGGGCTCATCCTCGCAAACCGCCCGGTCCGGCAGCAGCGCCAGGCGCTGTGACAATCCCCGCTGCCGCCCGCCGCGGCCGGGTCAGGCCAGCTCGAACAGGACCGAGCGGGCCTCCGGGTCGGCGGTGACCAGCCGGACCCGGACCCGTTCGCCGAGCGGCAACTCACCGAGGCAGCGGGCGCGTACCGGCGGGGCGTCCAGGGCCACCGTTCCGCCGGGCGGTCGGGAGCGGGAGCGGCCGTTCGGTGGGGCGTCCACGTCGAGCACCGCCGCGTCGAAGGTCTCACCCAACCGGTGCGCCAGCAGCACCGCCTCGGCCAGCTCGACGGCACCCCGGCTGGCCGCCGAGGCGGTCCGGTCGGTCGTGGCCATCATCTCGGGCAGTCGGGGCAGCGCGGCGCGCGCCCAGTCGGGCACCGGCCGGCCCGCGTGCAGGGCCAGGCAGACCTCGGTGGCGTACCGGTCGGCCAGGCGCCGCAACGGCGCCGTGACGTGGGCGTACGCGGCGGCCACACCGCCGTGCTCCGGCTGCTCGGGCAGCGTCCCGTCGAACGCGGTGTACGCCGCGCCGCGCATCAGCTCGGCCGCCTGGTCGATGAACGCGGCGGCTCGTGGCTGGGCGGCGTCCAGCCCGGCGATCACCTCGCCCGGGCTGGTGTCGTCCGGCCAGTGGACGCCCAGCGGCGTGGCGGCGGCCCGCAACCGCTGCACCGCCTCCGGCTTCGGCGCTGGCATGGTGCGCAGCAGGCCGATCCGGCCGGCCAGCATGATGTCGGCGGCGGCCATCCCGGTCAGCAGCGAGATCTGCGCGTTGTGCTCCTCCATGGGCACCGGGCCGCGCAGCACCAGCCGCCAGCCGTCGCCGTCGGGCTCCACGTCCTGCTCGGGCAGCGGCAGGTTGATGGCGCCACGACGCAGGCCCCGGGCGGTCAACCGGTCGCCGATCTCGGGCAGCAGCGCGATCGGCTCGGGCAGCCGACCGGCATCGGCCGCGGCCTGCACCCCGGCGTAGTCGAGCTTGGCGCGGCTGCGGACCAGGGCGCGTTCCAGCTCGACAGCCACCGTGCCGCCGTCGGCGTCCAGGTCGATGGTCCAGACGACGGCGGCCCGGTCGTCGTCGGGCAGCAGGCTGGCGGCGCCCTCGCTGAGCGTCAGCGGGTGCAGCGGCACGTGCCCGTCGGGCAGGTAGACGGTCTGCCCCCGCCGCCAGGTCTCCGCCTCCAGCGCGCCGCCCGGGCGGACGTGCGCGGCGACGTCGGCGATCGCGTACCGCACCCGGTAGCCGCCGCCCGGCCGGCGGGCGAGGTGCATCGCCTGGTCCAGGTCCCGCGACGTCGCGGGGTCGACCGTCACGAACGGCACGTCGGTGCGGTCGACAGGCGGCCGCGGCGGTGCGGCGGCCGCCTCGTCGGCCTCCTTCTGGGCGGCGGTCGGAAAGCCCTCGGGCAGGCCGAGCTCGCGGCGCAGCGCGCCGAAGTCGATGCGGGGCGCGAGTACGCGTCGGATGACCACGGGTCAATCCTGACAGCGCCGCCGGTGATCCGCTTCCGGTGACCGGCCGAGATCTCGGAGCGGCGTGTCGGGAAGCGCCCGGTTGGGGCGGCCTACGGTCAGCCGGTCGCCTTCCGGGCGGCGGTCCGGGTGCCACGCGGGGCGGTGGTCCGGGCGGCGACCGGAGGTGCCGGTGACTTGCGGGCGGTCACCTTGCGGGCCGGAGCCTTGGCCGCCACGGTCTTCTTCGCCGGGGCCTTCTTCGCCGCCGCCTTGCGGGTGGTGGTCGACGAGGTGGCGGTCGACTTCGCGGCCGGCGCCTTCTTCGCAGGGGCCTGGCGGGCACCACCGCTCGGGCCGGTGGACGCGGCCTTCTTCGCCGCCGTCTTCTTCGCCGGGGCCTTCTTGGCGGCCGTCTTCTTCGTGGTGGACGCCTTGGTCGCGACCTTGCGCGCCGGCGCCTTCGCCGCGGCGGTGGTCTTCCTGGCCGCCGCCGTGGTGGTCTTCTTCGCGGCGCCGGTCGTCTTCTTCGCGGCGCCGGTGGTCTTCTTCGCGGCGCCGGTCGTCTTCTTCGCGGCGCTGGTCGTCTTCTTCGCCGTACCGGCGGTCTTCCGCGCCGTGCTGGCCGTGGTCTTCTTCGCGGCGGCGGTGGTCTTCTTCGCCGCCGACGCCGGGGCCTTCTTGGCGGCGGTGGTCGTCTTGCGGGTGGCGGTCGAGGCCTTCGCCGGCGCCTTCTTGGCCGCGGTGGTGGTCTTGGTGGCGGCCTTCTTCGCCGGGGCCTTGGCCGCCGTGGTGGTCTTCTTGGCCGGGGCACGTCCCGCCCCGCCGGCCGCCTTGCGGGCCGGCGCCTTCGCCGCAGCCGTCGTGGACTTGCGCACGGGGGTGGTTCGGCTCGCTGCCGTGTTCCGCTCTGCCGCGGCGGTCTTCTTCGCGGTGGTACGCCGGGCGGCCGGGCGGGTGGTGGCCTGCTGTGCTTCGGCCATCGTGGTTCCCTCCTTGGGGACGTGCTCTCGCGTGCGTCCTCGCGGAGCACGAAATACCTCGGCGCGGGCCGTCCCGCGCCGTCTACCTGTCCTCCCCGGCCCACCGGGCGTCCTCGGCGTCCCACGCCTCGTTCCGCTCCTGCACCCGTTGCAGGGCGTTCTCCGCGTCGGCCGCCGAGTCGTACGGGCCGAGAACATGCTTCGCCGGGCACACGTCGGCGCCCGTCTCGACCCGGTGGTGCCGGGTGCACCAGTAGAACTGCCCACCACGTCCGCTGTCGCTCATGGGAATCACTGTGCACCGCGAACCGACCGGCCGCCACCGGATCGCACAAGTAGCCGACCCTCTCCACAGTAGATATGCATTGCGTCTGTCGGGCCAGAACACCAAAAGAAGGCCAGGCCGGGATACTTCGCGCCCACCGCCGGCCGTCGGCTGAACGGCCGGTTCCGGCATACGACGGGCCTGGGGCAGGATCGTCCCCGTGATCAACACGGTGACCGGCACGGGGGCGTGCCCGGGGTGTGGGGCCAAGACCGAGTCCGTACGCGACGCGGTGCCATGGTGCCCACGCTGCGAGTGGAATCTGGACACGTACGACCCGGTGCGGCGCGAACGCGAGTTTGGCTGGACCTGGGTCGACCGGTGGACCTACCGGATGGCGTTCCGGACGACCAGCCGGCAGTTCACCCAGCTGGCCGGGCGACCGCTGGGCGCCAACGGGTCCAACAGCGCCCGGACGCTGACCGCAGTGGCGTCGCTGGCGCTCGTCGCGGCGGTACTCACGCTGGCGGTCACCGGCGCATGGCTGATCGTGGCGTTCCCGTTTCCGAACCTGGCGATCCTGCCGGGTGTAGCGATGGTCGGTCTGGCGGTCGCCCTGCGGCCCCGGTTCGACCGGCTCGACCCGGAACTGGAGGTGCTCTCCCGCGACCGGGCGCCGGAGTTGTTCGCGCTGATCGGCGAGGTGGCCACCGCGATCGGGGCACCGGCGCCGGACGTGGTCGGCGTCGACAGCGACATCAACGCGTACGCGGGAGCGGTCGGCGTGCGGCGCCGGAAGGTGCTCTGCCTCGGACTGCCGTTGTGGGGTTCACTCACCGCCAGCGAGCGGGTGGCGTTGCTCGGTCACGAGCTCGGCCACTTCGTCAACGGTGACCCGCGCCGGGGGCTGCTCACGCAGCCCGCGTTCACCATGCTCCGCTCCGCCGCCGACCTCTTCCGGCCGGTACGAACGAGCGTCGGCGCCGGGCTGGTGGAGATGGTGGGTGACGCGCTGGGCCGGGCGTTCCAGTGGGTGGTGTCCCGGGTGCTGTTCGTCGCCCACCTGCTGTTGGTGAGCATGGCGCTTCGGGACAGCCAACGCGCCGAGTACCTCGCCGACGAACTCGCCGCCCGGGTGGCCGGCTCGACTGCCGCGACCGAGCTGCTCGACGCCCTGCTCGGCGGCGAGTCGATGGCGCTGGCGGTGCGTCGGGAGACCCAGGCGGGACACGGCCCGGACCGGTGGCGTTCGGCGTTGGCTGAGGCCCGCGCCGCGAGCGCCGATCGGCTGCCGCTGCTGCGCCAACTGTCGGTCCGCGACGAGGCGTCGCTGTTCGCCGCCCACCCACCGATCGGACTGCGCCGCCGCATGCTCACCGACCGCCCGTGGCAGGACCCCGCGGTGGTCCTCACCGAGGCCCGCATGGAACGGATCGACGCCGAACTCGCCAGGGAGTACGAGCGCTTCCGCCGTACCGTCAGCTGGTCGGCCTGACGCTGACCTGGCGCGACGGGACGGCGCTGCCCGGTGGTGTCGTGCCTATGATCGCCGGATGGGAACACCGGACTACATCGTGGGGCTGCGCAAGCACGTCGGCCACGACCTGCTCTGGCTGCCCAGCGTCAGCGCGGTGGTCCGCAACGACGCCGGTGAGCTGCTGCTCGGCCAGCGCGCCGACGACGGACGCTGGTCGGTGATCAGCGGGTTCGTCGAGCCGGGCGAGCAGCCGGCCACCGCGCTGGTCCGCGAGGTGCGGGAGGAGACCGGCCTGGACGTGGTGCCGGTACGGCTGTCCAGCGCCGTCTCGCACCCGCACACCTACCCCAACGGGGACCGGTGCGAATACCTCAACCTGGGCTTCCTCTGCCGACTGGTGGCCGGCACCGCCCGGGTCAACGACGATGAGTCGCTGGCCGTGCGGTGGTTTCCGTTGGACCGGCTGCCCGAGTTGGACAAGCACGCCCTGCTGGTCATCGCCTACGCGCTGCGCGAGAACCAGTCGGCCGGGTACCTGGAGCCGGGCACGACGTGGGACGACGTGCCCGACTGAGCTGCGCGGATCAGACCGACGACGGGGTCGGTGTCGGCGCGACGGCGGCGGGCGCCGACCGGGCCGCCCGGATGGCGTACGCGAGCGCGTAGGGCGTGCACGCCAGGTAGAGCATGGGTTCCACCTGCACCTGGTAGGTGATCAGCTGGAAGATCTCCACTGAGATGGGCCCGGGTGGGCCGACGTTCCAGTCCGTCCAGGCGGCGAAGAGCCACAGCGGCGCGGAGAACCAGTCGACGCTGTCCGGTGACAGCGCACCGCTGAGCGGGCCAGCACCGCTGCCCGCCGGCATGATGTCGACAACGACGCGGATCACCGCGAGGTCGGCCGCTGCGAGCGCGCCGAGGACGCCCAGCCACCAGGCTCCGCGGAGCCGGTTCCGGGCGGCGAGGCTCGCGGCGGCCCAGAGAGCCAGCGTCATGCCGACCAGCCAGAACAACAGACCGGGTACGGCGCGGGCCAGGTCGTCCGGGTAGATGACGTACAGGAGCGGGACCGCGACCGCACCGATGGGGAGCACCACGCCGAGCGCGATGCGCAGCGGGCCGTCGAGTGCGGTGTGCCGGGCCCATCGGGCGGCGTACGCCGCCAGCAGCACCGCCAACCCGACGGTGAGCGCCGTCCAGATCGGTTTCTGCGACCGCTCCGACCAGCCCACTCCCGTCAGCCCGACCTCGATCGGGTACACGGCGAAGGCGCCGCCGACCACGATCCCGACGCAGGCGATCGGGGACAGCAGCAACGCGGCCACCGTACGGCGGGCCCGACCGCGCATCAGGCTGCGATCGACGAGCGCGGCACCGGCGCGGCTGACGGCGAGGCTCACCGCGAAACCGACCATCTTCGTCCAGCGACCGCTCTCGGCGAGGACGTGCAACTCGGCGGCCCACTCACGGCGCAGGTCGTCGCGGACGTCGGCCGGCCAGCGGCGCGCGGCCATCTCCAGCAGCAATTCGGCGGCCCGGCGGGTCACCACGCTGGCGCCCCGGTGGGCTCGGTGCCGCCCCACGAGGGACGGCCGTCGGGGATCGCGGCGCGCAGGTCGGCGAGCGCCCGCCGGGCCTGCGCCACCCCTTCGGCCGTCAGGCGGTAGTAGCGGCGGGCCGGCCGGCCGGCCGCGACGGGGTCGATCGCCTCCCAGTCGGCGGCCAGCCAGCCGGCCCCTCTCAGCCGGTGCAGCACCGGGTAGAGGGTGCCGCTGGGCAGGCCGGTCAATCGCATCAGGTCCAGCCCGTAGCGCTGCGCGTCGGGCTCGGCGAGCAGCGCCGCGAGCACCTTGGCGACCGGAATGGTGATCCGCATCCGACCACTGTATCGGGTCTCTACATAGGGGTGGGTACCCGTTCGACGGGAATCCACAACTCGGCGTCCGCCTCGGTGCCGTCCGCGGACACCCGGACCCGGGAGATCTCCGGTCCAGGTCGGCTGCGGTACGGGTTGGACGGAAACCACTGCGTGAACACGTCCCGCCACAGGTACTGCACCGCCTGCGGAAACGCCCCGGAGGTGGTGAACACCGCCCACGTCCCGGCCGAAACCGGCAGCGCGTCCAGGTCGTCCGGCGGTGCGGCTCCGGTGACCACCCCGTGCCAGTAGTCCAGCTCGGTGCCCTCCGCCCGACTGCCGGCGAGGTTGTCACTGACGTTGACGATCCCGCTCGGCTCCTGATCGGAGAGCGCCTCGATCCGCCCGGTCGTCTCCTTGTCGATGCCCCGGATGAACGCGACGATCGCCGGGTTCATCCCCTCGTGCACCAGCGGGACTCGGGCCTTACGCCCCACCAGTGTGAACGCGTCCTTACCGACGATTCGGTACTCCATGCTGCCGCTCCCTTCGACGGTGAGACGGAAGGACATCCGGGGCTGGGCACGCAGCGCTGCCCCCGTACGCCGAGCCTCTCCGGGACCCACGCCGTGCACGGCGTGGAACGCCCGGGCGAACGCCTCGGCCGAGCCGTAGCCGTAGTGCACGGCGACGTCGAGCAGCGTGCGCTCCCCCGCCAGGACGTCCGCGCCGGCGACGGTGAGCCGACGACGACGGATGTACTCCGACAGCGGGATGCCGGCCAGCGCGGAGAACAACCGCCGGAAGTGGTACTCCGACGTGAGTGCGATCCGCGCCAGCTCGGCCACCTCGATCCGCTGGTCGAGGTGCCGCTCGATGTACGCCATGGCCTCGTTGAGCCGCTCCAGCACCCGGGCCTCCTTCCCTTTCGAGCACTGACGCTAGGTCGCGGGGCAGATGCCGCACCCGACATCCGGTGCCCGCAACGGTCGGGTCTGCCCCCGGTCGCCGCCTCGGCGTGCACCGCCGATGTCGTAGCCTGGCGGACTTTGCTTCTCAAGGAGGTTGACGTGGCCGAGTATCCGCAGGACGTCGTTCAGCGCTTCCACGGCACCCCCGAGCATCAGGTGGACGCCGGCTTGGTGGGCGAGCCGCCCCGCACCTGGGGGTCCGTCGTCATCAAGGAGTACGACCCGACCTGGGCGCAGCGGTTCGCCACCGTCCACGCGTCGCTCTCCACGGCGTTGGGAAATCTGATCATCGGTGTGGAGCACGTCGGGTCCACCGCGGTGCCGGGACTGGCGGCCAAGCCCGTCATCGACATCGACCTCACGATCGAGGACACAGCGGAGGAGTCCACCTATCTCCCCGCCCTGGAACGGCTCGGATACCGACTCGTCCTCCGGGAGCCCTGGTGGCACGGACACCGGATGCTCCTCAGCTCCGCCGAGGACGTCAACCTGCACGTCTGGCCGCGGGCCGCACCCGAACCCGTCCGGCATCGGCTCTTTCGCGACTGGCTGCGCTCGCATCCGCAGGACCGGGAGCTGTACGCCGCTACCAAGCGGCGCCTCGCGCGGGACACCGCGCACCGGCCTCGCGACTACAGCCTGGCGAAGAACCCAATCATCGACGAGATCTACGCGCGCATCTTCGCCAGTCAGGAACAGCCGAAGCGGTAGTCGGGGTCAGCGAGTCGGCTGCCGCATGATCCAGGTGGGGACGGGCTCCGAGAGGGAGTCCACCACCTCCCAGCCGGCGCGGCGATACAGCTCGACGTTGGCCGGGTTGCTGGTCTCCAGGATCGCCGGCAGACCGTCGGCGGCGGCGCGATCCAGCCCGGCCCTCATGACGGCGCGCCCCCAACCGCGTCCGGCGCTGTCGGGGTGCGTGCCCAGGACGCCGAGATACCAGAACGGGAACGCCGGCACGGCGGCATGCACGGCCTTGTCATAGCCCTGAACGCGGGCCAGCACGTCGGCGGGGAAATGAGCGGCGAACCCGCTGGCCGGCGATCCGTGCCCGGGGGTCGACAGCTCGGCCGGCGGCGCGGTCGACAGTTCAGCCGGCGGCTCCCAGATGGCGACCGAGGCACCCCCGCCGATCGTCCAGATCGACGACCTGTGCACCCGCTTGTCGAAGAGATGCCCGAAGAAGGCGGCGGCGTGCCGCGGGTAGGTGTCCTCGTCCGGGAACAGGTACCGCAGCACCGGATCCTTGACGAACGCGGCGACCAGTGAACCGACCACCGCGTCGCGGTCCGCTGAGGTGGCGATGGTGATCTCGGGCGCTGTCACAGCAGTCGACACTATCCCGCCGGTGCTGGCGGGAGTGGCCGCGCCTATCCGAAGGTGAAGGCGTATGCCTCGGCGCCCGGCTCGCCGAACGTGATCTCCAGGGTCGACTCACGGACCGTGCCGTGTTGGCGTACGAGCTGGTAGAGCCGGCCGTCCTGGAGTACGCCATTGCCGTCTTCGTCGATGTCGACGCCGTGCGACGCGCCGGGGGCTGCACCGTCGAGCAGCACGCGGAACGGGATCGGCTGTCGCGCCCCGGGAGACAGCACGAGATGCGCGTCGCGTGCGTGGAACCGGAAGGCGATGCTGCCGCCGGCCCGGTCGAGCACGACGTTCTCCGACCCGATCGTCCACTCGCCCGCCAGGGCCCATTGGTTGAGGGGCAGGCTCTCCGGCAACTGGTAGGCGCGGCGTTCGTCGAGCGCGGCGCCGTTCGGCGACGCGAAGTGTTCGCCGCGGCTGAAACCGAGGTACGTCTCGGGCGTACGCAGGTTGTCCCAGTCGGCCGCCGCCTCCGGGCCGAGGCCTTCGACGGGGACGGGCGCACGCTCGATGCCGAGCAGTTGCTGGAGCACCCGCTCGGACTCCTCGTAGCGCCCCTCGCCGAAGTGCTCGTCGCGGATGACCCCGTGCGCGTCGACGAAGTAGAGCGCCGGCCAGTACTGGTTACCGAAGGCTCTCCAGATCGCGTAGTCGTTGTCGACCGCGACCGGGTAGCCGATCCCGCGCGCGGTGATCGCCTGTCGCACCTGGTCGACGTCGTGCTCGAACGAGAACTCCGGCGTGTGCACCCCGAGAATGACCAGCCCGTCGTCGCGGTACGCCTGCGCCCACGCGCGCACGTACGGCTCCTGGCGCAGCCAGTTGATGCACGTCAGCGTCCAGAAGTTCACGAGGACGACGCGTCCACTCAGGTCGGCGGGGCCGAGTGGCTCGGAGTTGAGCCACTCGGCCGCCCCGTCGAGCGGGGGCAGGTGTGGGCGCCCGAACACGGCCATCTAGCGAAGCGACCGGAAGGCCGTACGCAGCTCTTCGGAGAAGATCTTCGGCTGTTCCCAGGCCGCGAAGTGCCCGCCCTTGTCGAGCTTGTTGTAGTAGATGAGGTTGGGATACGCCTGCTGAGCCCAGCTCTGCGGTGCCTCGTAGAGCTCGTCGGGAAAGACGCTCACGGCGACCGGGACGTTCACGACCTTGGCGGCGAAGAATGACAGCTTGTTCTCCGTGTACAGACGGGACGCGGAGATCGCGGTGTTCGTCAGCCAGTAGAGCGAGATGTTGTCCAGGATGTCGTCGCGGGTGAGCCCCTCTTTGGCCCCGTCGAAGACCCGCGAGATCAAATCCAGGCTTTTCGCGTCATGGTCGAGCAGGAAGGCCGCCAGGCCGACCGGAGAATCCGTCAGCCCGGTCAGCGTCTGCGGACGTGTCGCCATCATGAGGGCATAGGCCACGTGCTTCCAGACGAAGTTGACTTCCTCGGCAGCACGCATTTCGTCGTCGGACAGACCGGATGGCAGCGAACCCATGGCGTTGTTCGCGCCGGTGGTGTCGCCCTGGAACAGCAGGTCGATCTCGGGCGGGACCGCACCGGGCATGTTGGTGTGGATGCCGAGCAGTTCCGGAGGCGCCTGGATGCCCATCTGGTCCACGACGACCGCGCCCCAGTCGCCGCCCTGCGCGACGAACCGGTCGTAGCCGAGCCGCTTCATCAGCTCGGTCCAGGCGGTCGCGATCTTCTGCGGGTTCCAGCCCGACGCGGTCGGCTTGCCCGAGAAGCCGTGGCCGGGCAGTGACGGGATCACCAGGTGGAAGGCGTCCGACGCGCTCCCGCCGTGCGCCGTGGGGTCGGTGAGCGGTTCGATGATTTTCATCTGCTCGATCACCGAACCCGGCCACCCGTGCGTCACGATGAGCGGCAGCGCGTCCTCGTGCTTGGAGCGGACGTGGATGAAGTGGATGTCCACCCCGTCGACGGTGGTCATGAACTGCGGTACGGCGTTCAGCCGCGCCTCGACCTTGCGCCAGTCGTACTCGTTCTCCCAATAGCGGGCCACGGCCTGAATCATCGCGAGTGGCACGCCCTGCGACTGGTCGTCGACGGTTTCCTTTTCCGGCCATCGGGTGGCCGCGATCCGCCTTTTCAGGTCGTCGAGGTCCGCCTGGGGAATTTCCACCGTGAACGGCCGGATCTCCGTGGTGCCCGGACGAGTCTTGGTCTTGACAGCCATGCGTGCCTTCCTCTCCGCTTGAGCTTGTTGGAGGGCATGTTCGACAAAGGCGCTGACCGGAAGTGTGTGCCAGTTCGACGGAGGCACGCGGACGCCATATGTCGGAGCCTAGAACGGAAGACCTCGTGGTCGCGGCCATACAAGCACTCGCCTCTGAACGCATATGGTCACGTCGGGCGCATTCGGCGCAGACAGTTCGAGGCGGGTTGCGCCCGCACCCGGGGTGCCATCGGTCACGAGACCGTGGCCCGTTCGCGGATCTCCACCGCCGTCTCAAGCATCTGCCGAGTGCTGGTGAACCAGTCCTGCAGATTCAGATCCACAATGAGCTCGTCTGCGCCAGCCTCTGCGGCCGTTTCGACATCGTCCATGATCTGGTCGAGAGTGCCGACGAACGGGGATCGGTCAGGTCCTGCCGGACGGTCAGTGAAGGTCACGTTTCCCACCACGACCATCTCCATCCGGCTCGCGTCCCGGCCATACCCGGAAGCCATTTCCCGGATACGAGCCCAGCTTGCGCGCAGTTCCGCGGCTCCCGCTGGTCCAGGTGTGCTGAGGAACGGCAGCCAGCCGTCCGCGCGTCTGGCAATGCGTTCCACGGCCTTGGAACGGGTGCTGCGGCCTATCTTGCTGCCACCACCGCCCAGCATCACGGGGATCTTCGAAACGGGCTTGGGCAGGACCGAGGCGTTGTCGATGACCACGCGAGGACCTCGGACGGTCACCGGGTCCGGCCCCCACGCGGCATCGAAGACGTCCAGCGTCTCGTCGAGGAAGCGGCCGCGATCCGCTCCGGTGGCGCCAGTGGCCCGGAACTCGTCGGTGGACCAGCCGGCGCCGAGGCCAGCGACCATGCGGCCGCCGCTGATCTGATCGATCGTGGCCAGCGCCTTCGCCAGCTGGATGGGAGTGTGGAGTGGAGCGATCAGCACAGCGGTACCGAGGCGCACCTTTTCGGTCGCCACCGCCGCTGCCGTGAGAACTGCCAGGGGGTCGGCCGCCTGGCGTTGGGTTGACGGCCACGGCACATCAGGCAGAGCGGAGTATGGCTCGGCCGGTGTCTCGGGGAACAGCAACCGCTCATACGTCCACAAACTGGCGTATCCGCTCGCTTCGGCCGTTCTGGCTGCTTCGACCAGGTCGTGTTGTAGGTCGACTCCCAATCTCTGGGGCAGCCGAAGTCCGAGTTTCATTCTAAGCCCTCCGCTGTAGTCGTGATTGTCGTGGCCGCCGCAGAAACTGTTCTCGGTCCACCCACCCAAGGCTGAACCCTCACACTGATGTGAGTGTCAAGTGTAAGCTTGAGCACATGCAGATCGGAGAACTCGCGGAGCGTACGGGCACATCCCGTCGACTACTGCGCTACTACGAGGAGCAGCAGCTGCTCACACCCAGCCGCGCCCTCAATGGTTACCGTGAGTACCAAGAGTCACACGTGTACATCGTGCAGCAGATCAAGGGACTGCTCGATGCCGGACTGCCGACCCGAATCATTCAGCAGCTCCTGCCGTGCCTGGACAAGCCGCAGACCATCTACGTCCCCAACGTGACACCCGAAATGATCGCCACACTGCAACGCGAACAAGCTCGGCTATCCGAACGCATCGAGTGCCTGACCCGCAACAGAGACGCAATCGCCGACTACCTCGACACGGTTCTCAGCGTCAAGTCAGCGAACGGCCGAAGCACTGCCACGTAAATGATCTGACGGGCGTCTCCGCATCCAGTTGCTGCTCGCCGCTGTCAGCGAAGCCGCACACCCACCCGGCGCACCACGGGGCTCGGCAGCAACCGCGCCTGTCGTGACAGTGCGGATGGTGGGGGCCTCGATCGAGTGGCCCGGGGGCTGCGGCCTGGTGGGCGACGGACGAGTCGACCTGTACGCCGGATTCTGTGCGCGGCGCGTACCCCAAAAGGGGTCTGCGCCGGCGGCGGCCATCCATCTCGGCCTGCCGTCGCCGGCAGGCTCCAGCGGCCTACCCGCAGACATCGGGCGGGCAGCCCTCAAGCGTCTGCGCCGGGTCGTCACCTTGCGTTGACGGCCCTTGCTTGGCCTTGCTCCGGGTGGGGTTTACCGAGCCACCCCGGTCACCCGGGGTGCTGGTGGGCTCTTACCCCACCGTTTCACCCTTACCGGCCCCGATGGGGCCGGCGGTCTGTTTTCTGTGGCACTGTCCCGCGGGTCACCCCGGGTTGCCGTTAACAACCACCCTGCCCTGTGGAGTCCGGACGTTCCTCGGCGGCGGGCCGAAGCCCGCCGACGCGGCCGCCCGGTCGACTCGTCCGTCGCGCTCTCATCCTAACGACGGGCGGCCCACCGGTATTGCCGCCCCGCCTGATCAAGATCGCGCAGCTCAGGGGCGGTGGCGGCGTTCATCGGGCGGGAGTCCGGCGTTCCCGCCCGAGCGGGCGGGGTCTAGCCTCGTGGGGCTATGGATCTCTCCCACGCCGCGCTGCTGCTCGCCGCCGGTCTCGCCGCGGGCACGGTCAACGCGGTGGCCGGTGGCGGTTCGCTGATCACCTTTCCAGCGATGATCGCGGTCGGGCTGCCCCCGGTGCCGGCGAACGTCAGCAACTCCGTCGCCGTGTTCCCCGGGTACCTGGCCAGCGTGGCGGGCAGTCGCGCGGACCTTCCGCGCGGGCGGGCGCTGGCCACGCTGGTGCCCACCACGATCGTCGGCACCATTCTCGGGGCGCTGCTGTTGCTGGCCACCCCTGCCCGCGCGTTCGAGGTGGTCGTGCCGTTCCTGGTGCTCGGCGCGACCGCCGTGCTCGCCTTCCAGGACCCGCTGCGCCGGCTGGTCGGTCACCCGCGGGACATGTCGCCGCGCCAGAGGACGATCGCGGTGCAGACGATGGTCGGGCTCGGTGCGGTGTACGGCGGGTACTTCGGTGCGGCGCTCGGCGTGATGCTGGTCGCCGGGCTGGCGCTGGTGCTGGACGCGACGCTGGCCCGGGTGAGCGCGATCAAGAATCTGCTCTCCGCGGTGGTGGGGTTCACCACGCTGGTGGTGTTCTCCCTGTTCGGGCCGGTGAACTGGGCCGCCGTCGCGGTGGTCGCCCCGGCCACGCTGATCGGCGGGTACGTCGGCGCCCGGCTGGTCCGCCGACTGCCGCCGGTGCTGCTCAAGACGATCATCGTGGTGTTCGGCACGGTGATCGGGCTCTACCTGCTCTGGCGCGCCCTGAGCTGACACCGGCGGCGGCGGGGACCCGCGGTCAGTACGCCTCGCCGACCGGCTCCTCCGTGGCGTGCTCGGTGTCGGCGGCGGACCGGTTCCACCGGGACCAGAGCACCCGCTCGCCGTAGCCGGCGGCCATCACGTGCGCGAAGGCCAGGTAGACCAGCACGCCGACGGTGAGCACCCCGAAGCCGACCCAGAACGGCAGCGACAGCGAGTGCTCGGCGAGCTTGCCGGAGATGATCGGCGCGGGCGCGGCGGCGCCCCAGCGGACCAGGTTGAAGGCGCCGGTGGCCACCCGGCGGTCGCTGGAGCCGAGGCCCAGCGCCAGGTCGGTGAGGTTGGCGTTGGCCAGCCCCATGCAGAGCCCGGCGAGCACCAGCACGACGAGCGCCTCGGTGGTGCTGGTGGAGGTGGCGAAGAGGACCATGCAGACCAGCAGCCCGGCGATGGCCACGCCGACGGTCTGCACCGCGCCGATCCGGTGGGCCAGGCGGTGGCCGATCAGCAGGATGCCGGTGGCCAGGCCGAGTCCCCAGCCGGTGAACGCCAGCCCCAGCGGGATGATGTCCAGGCCCAGGAAGAGCGGTGTGTAGCCGAGCACCACGAAGAACACGAAGTTGTACGTGCCGGTCACCACGCAGAGCGCGATGAACGCGGGACGGCGGTAGGTGGCGAAGATCTGACCGACGCGCACCGGGGCCTGCCGGTTGGTCGGCTCGCGCAGCTTGCGGGCGGCCACGCCGAGGGCGAGGACCATGAACACGCCGCAGACGAAGAACGGCAGTCGCCAGCTCACCTCGCCGAGGAGGCCGCCGATCAGCGGGCCGACGGCGAAGCCGAGGCCGAGGGCGGTCTCGAAGAGGCCGACCACCCATTCCCGGTCGACGGCGAGGTTGACCAGCACCACCATGGCGGTGGCGAAGAACATCGCGTTGCCCAGCCCCCAGACGCCGCGCAGCACGGACAGCTGCACGATGTTGTCGCTGAACGAGGCGAGGATCGCGGCCAGGCCGACCACGGAGACTCCGGCGATCAGCACCGGCTTGAAGCCGAACCGGCCGCTGGCCAGGGTCGCCGGGATCATGCCGAGGGCCATCACCGCGATGTACGCGGTGAACAGCAGCTCGACCTGCCAGGCGGTGACCCCGATCGCATCGCCGATGGCCGGCAGGATCGGGTCGACGACGGCGATGCCGGCGATCGCGAGGAAGGCCACCAGTGTGGTGGCGTAGATGGCACTGCGGTTCGGTTCGGAACGCCGATCCACTCCGACTCCTCAATTAGCTGTATAATACAGGTACTTATCTTGTATCATACAGCTATGAGCGATGACCCCTACCGGGACGCCGAGGCCGAGACCGACGAGGTCACCCTGGGCCGGATCGAGACCGAGGTGGCCCTGCTGATGCGCTTCGGCGAGGCGACCCGACGGGCCACCGGCACCGCCGAGCACCGGGTGCTCGACCGGGCGGCGTACGTGATCCTGCGTCATCTGGACACCGCCGGCCCGCAGAACGTCTCCGCGCTCGCCGCCCGACTCAACCTGGACGGCTCGACCGTGACCCGGCAGGTGTCCGCGCTACAGCGCGACGGCCTGATCACCCGTACCCCGGACCCGTCCGACGGCCGGGGCACCGTCATCTCCCCCACCGCCACCGGCCTGCAACGGATGGCCGCGGTCCGGGCCGCGCGGACCCGGCTCTACGGCGACATGCTCGGCGACTGGCCCGCCGAGGACCGGGAGACCCTCGCGGTGCTGCTGCGCCGCCTCAACGAGGCCCTGGAAGCGCGCAACCGCCCCCGCTGAGCCGCCGCGCCGCACGCATTGAAAGGAAGGGCCCCTTGTTAACGCCTGGCGTTAACAAGGGGCCCTTCCTTTAACGGGGACGTCAGGCGACCGGCTCCCGGGCGGAGTCGGCGTCGCGCTCGGTGCCGGGGGTGACCCGAGGGTCACCCTCGTCGGCGAAGTAGTCGTCCGGCGTGGTGCCGTCGACCCCCTCGGCCACCTTGGCGGCGCGCACGGCCAGCGTCACCAGCGCCGCGACCGCCAGGTTCACCAGCACCGCCACGATGCCCACGTAGATCGTCTTGGTGGTGTCGAACCCGAACTCCGAGAGCGGGAACGCCGAGCCACCGAAGTGCTTCCGGGTGGGGCTCGCCACCTGGTAGAGCATCCACATGCCCAGCCCCATGCCGGCCGCCCAGCCGACGATGAGCCCGGTGCGGTGGAACCAGCGGGTGTAAAGACCCAGCGCCACCGCCGGCAGCGTCTGCAGGATGATCACGCCACCGATCAGCTGAAGGTCGATGGAGAACTGCGGGTCCAGGAAGACGATGCAGGCCACCGCGCCAACCTTCACCACCAGCGAGGTGATCTTCGAGACGTTGGCCTCCTGGGCCGGGGAGGCGTCCCGCTTCAGGTACTCCTTGTAGACGTTGCGGGTGAACAGGTTCGCCGCCGCGATCGACATGATCGCCGCCGGCACCAGCGCGCCGATGCCGATCGCCGCGTACGCCACGCCCGCGAACCAGTCCGGGAACTGCTGGTCGAAGAGCAGCGGCACGATGGTGTTGTTGTCCACGCTGCCTTCCGACGCACCCGGCAGCGGTTTCACGCCGGCCGCGATCGCCATGTAGCCGAGCAGCGCGATCAGCCCGAGCAGCAGGCTGTACGCGGGCAGCGCCGACATGTTCCGCTTGATCACGTCGCGGTTCCTGCTCGCCAGCACGCCGGTGATGCTGTGCGGGTAGAGGAAGAGCGCCAGCGCCGAGCCGAACGCCAGGGTGACGTACTGGAGCTGGTTGTTGCCGTTGAGCAGGATCCCGTCGTTCGGGTTTGGTGAGGCGTCGAACTTCGCGTCCGCGGCGGCGAAGATGTCACCCCAGCCGCCCAGCTTGTACGGCAGGTAGACGATCGCCACCAGGATCACGATGTAGATCAACGTGTCCTTGACGAACGCGATCAGCGCCGGCGCGCGCAGCCCCGACTGGTAGGTGTAAGCCGCCAGGATGGCGAACGCGATGATGATCGGCAGGTGCCGGGCCAGCGCGTTGTCGCCGGTCACCCCCATCGTCTTGAGGACCGCCTCGATGCCGACCAACTGCAACGCGATGTACGGCATGGTGGCCACGATGCCGGTGATCGCGATCAACAGCGCCAGCACCGGCGAGTCGAACCGGTTGCGGACGAAGTCGGCCGGCGTGACGAACCCGTGCCGGTGCGACACCGACCAGAGCCGGACCAGCACCAGGAAGACCAGCGGGTAGATCACGATGGTGTACGGCACCGCGAAGAACCCGGCCGCGCCGGCCCCGAACATCAGCGCCGGCACCGCCACGAAGGTGTACGCGGTGTAGAGGTCACCGCCGACCAGGAACCAGGTGATCCAGCCGCCGAAGCTGCGCCCGCCCAGCCCCCACTCGTCGAGGTGGGCCATGTCCTTCGGGGCACGCCACCGGGCGGCCACGAAGCCCATCCCGCTGACCAGTAGGAAGAGCAGGGAGAAGACGATGATCTCGGTGAGATGGTCCCGCCACATCAGTGCTCACCCCGCTTCTTCGTCATCTGGTAGACCAGCGTCGTGGTGGCCACGCCGAGCAGGATCCAGGCGAGTTGCAGCCAGTAGTAACGCGGGAACCCGAAGATTCGGGGAGAGTCGCCGTTGAAGAAGGCCGGGATCAGCGGCACCACGATGGGGATGAAAAGCAACCAGTTCCAGGGGCTGTGGTCCTTCGCCCTGGGCGGCGCCGTGGTGGGCGCCTCCGGTTCCGGTGCAGCCATGTGACACACCTCCGGGAAGAATGGCTCGCGATGTAACGGCCGGAGGCTACGACTCTGTGACCGCTGTCACGCGCGCTGCGCGAAGGGTGCTGCGCCGAGCGGCCGACGGCATGCGCCGAACGGCGCGACCGGTCGGGCCGACGGGCGAGCAGGTCCGGCCGGATCAGCCGGCGGAGAGGTGGGCGGTGTCGTTGACCGTGCGCACCGCGACGCCGCCGTCGGGCCACATGTCGAGCACCGAGATGCCGGCCGCGTCCAGGAAGAGCCGGTGCAGGAAGCCGTCGCTGGCCGCGAGCGCGTCCCGCAGCACCAGCTTGATCGGCGAGACGTGCGAGACGACCACCACGGTCTCCCCGGGGTACGCCTTGATCAGCCCGGCGACCACCCGGTGGCAGCGCTCGGCCACCTGGGTGAACGACTCACCACCTGGCGGGGCGATCCGGGGTGAGGCGAGCCAGGCGTCCATCTCCCCCGGCCATTGCGCGCGCACCTCGGTGAAGGTGCGCCCCTCCCAGTCCCCGAAGTCGCACTCGATCAGGTCGTCCTCGGTGCGTATCGGGACGTCGCCGAGCGCCCCGGCGATCGCCGCCGCGGTCTGCGTACACCGGGACAGCGGGGAGCTGAGCACGGCCGCGACGGACGGGGCCAGCGCGGCCACCCGGGTGGCGGTGGCACGGACCTGGGCCCGGCCGCGCTCGGAGAGCGGCACGTCGCCCCGGCCGGAGTAGCGCCGCTGCTCGGTGTAAGCGGTCTCGCCGTGCCGGACCAGGATCAGCCGGGTGGCGGTGAAGCTCGGTCGCGGCTCCCAGGAGGCCGGCGCGGTCGCCGGGTCGCTGCCGGTGGTCGTCGCCGCGGGCCGGCCGACGGTGGCGTCCAGCGCGGCGGTGGTCCGCGTCGCCGCGGGTCGCCCGGCGGCGGCGTCCATCGCGGCGTTGGCCAGCGCGTCGGCGTGCCGGTTCTGCTCGCGGGGGATCCAGGCGAACCGGACCGCCGCGAACCGGCCCACCAGGCCGGCCGCCTGGGCGGCGAGCGGTCGCAGGCCGGGGTGCTTGATCTGCCACCGGCCGCACATCTGCTCGACCACCAGCTTGGAGTCCATCCGGACGTCCACCTCGGCAGCGCCCAGCTCGGCGGCGGCCGTCAGCCCCGCGATCAGGCCCTGGTACTCGGCGACGTTGTTGGTCGCCGTACCGATCGACTCGGAACGCTCGGCGAGCACCTCGCCGGTCCCCGGATCGCGCACCAGCGCGCCGTAGCCGGCCGGGCCCGGGTTGCCCCGGGACCCGCCGTCGGCCTCGACGACGACCACGCGCGGCGCCACGACCTACAGGCCCGACTCGTTGGTGCGGACCATGATCCGCCGGCAGTCCTCGCAGCGGACCACGTCGTCCGGGGCGGCCTTGCGGATCCGGGCCAGGTCGGCGCCGGAGAGCTCCAACCGGCAGCCGCCGCAGCGGCCCGCGGTGAGCAGCGCCGCACCCAGCCCGGTGTCCTGGCGGATCTTGTCGTAGAGGGTGACCAGCTCGCTCGGGAGGTCGGCGGCCAGTGGCTGACGGGCCCCCCGCTTGAACTCCTCGTCCTTGGCGATCTCGGCCAGCGCCTCGTCCCGGCGCTGCTCGGTGGCGGCCCGCTTCTCCCGGGTCTCGGCCAGCCGCTGCTCCACGCCGTCCAGCACGCCCTGCGCGGTCTCCCGCTGCTCCATCAACTCCAGCTCGGCGTCCTCCAGGTCGCCCTGGCGCCGGTTCAGCGAGACCAGCTCGTGCTGGAGCGCCTCCAGCTCCCGGGCCGGCCCGGTGCCGGCAGCCAGCCGGTTCTGGTCCTTCTCCTTGCGGGCCCGGACCTGGTCGACGTCCTTCTCCAGTCGGGCGATGTCCCGGTCCAGGTCGTCGACCGCCACCTGGGCGCGGACCCGCTCGTCCTCCAGCGACGACAGCTCCCGGGCCAGCGCCTCCAGCTCCGCCCGCTCGGGCAGCGAACGCCGGCGGTGGGCGAGCTGGGCGAGGTTGGTGTCGATCGCCTGGAGGTCGAGCAGGCGGCGCTGCACCTGGGGGTCAGCCTTCACGGTCGGGCTCCTTGTCGTCCACAACGGGTGCGGCGGCGTGCACGGTCCACGGGTCGGTGTCCAGGTCGGACACCAGCGTCTCGACGCCCGGCGCCTCCCGCAGGAGGGCGGCCAGGTCGTCCAGCCACGGTCGTTCCGTCGCCCAGTGGGCGGCGTCGATCAGGGCGGGACCATCGGCGGCGAGGTGCTCGCCGGCCGGGTGGTGCCGCAGGTCGGCGGTGAGGTACGCGTCCACCCCGGCGGCGGTCGCGGCGCCGAGGAAGCTGTCCCCCGACCCGCCGCTGACGGCGAGGGTACGAACCATACGCCCGGGATCCCCCGCGGCGCGAACTCCCCACGACGTGACGGGGAGCACCGCGGCGGCGTGCCGGGTCAGCTCGGCGAGGGTCATCGGGCGGGGCAGCTCGCCGATCCGGCCGATACCCCGCTCGTCGCCGTACGCGGGCGACCCGGGCGCGGGCCGGTGCAGCGGGCGCAGCCCGGTCAACCCGAACCGGGCAGCGAGGGCGTCGGAGACACCCGGGGAGGCCACGTCGGCGTTGGTGTGGGCCACGTAGAGCGCCACCCCGGCCCGGATCAGCTGATGGACGATCCGCCCCTTGAACGTCGTCGGAGCGACCGAGGAGACCCCGCGCAGCAGCAGCGGGTGGTGCGCGACGATCATGTCGACGCCGGCAGCCAGCGCCTCGGCGACCGTCTCGGGCACCACGTCGACCACGCAGAGCACCCGGTGGACCGGGGCCGTCGGCTCGCCGAGCACCAGACCCACCCGGTCCCACTCCTCCGCCCAGACCGGCGGGTAGCGCCGTTCCAGCTCGGCCACCACGTCGGTCACCGTGGGGGTGGATCCGCATACGCTCACGGCGGGCCAGCTTACCGTCGCGCGGGCCGCAGGGCGGCGATGCCCGGCCCGGCCGCGCCGGCCGAGCGGCGAGCCGGACACGTCCGCCCGACGATCCGGCGGCGAGCCGGACGTGCCCGCCCGGCGGTCAGGCGGCGCGGCTGGAGCCGGCGAGCAGTGCGGCCAGCGGCATCTGCCAGGGAAACGCGTGCAGGTGCTGCTCGCCCGTTCCCGGCGGGTGCAGGGCGACCACGTGATCGCCGAAGAGCACCGTGACCCCCCATTCGGCCAGCCGGGCCAGGCCGGCCCGGAACGCCGGGTGGGCGGCCATCGCGGCGTTGGTGTACGGCACCGCCACGATGGGGACGCCCTTGCCCTGCGCCTCGACCAGCAGGCCGAGCGCGAGGGTGTCGGCGATCCCGGCGGCCCACTTGTTGACCGTGTTCACGGTGGCCGGGCAGACGATCATGGCGTCGGCTGGCGGCAGCACGTCCGGGTCGCCGGGGTTCTTGTAGTGCGTCCGCACCGGGTGACCCGTCTGCCGGATCAGGGCGGACCTGTCGACGAACTTGGCGCCGTCCGGCGTGGCGACCACGCAGACCTCCCAGCCGTCCTGCTGGGCCAGGTCGACCAGGCGGCCGACGTGCCGGGCCAGCGGCGAACCGCAGGCGATGACATAGAGCACCTCGCGGTGCCCGCTGGTGCGCTGTGAACCGGCCATCAAACCGGCTCCGCGCTCATACCCCTACTCCCATGTGCTCAGCCAACTCCGCTACCGGAGAAGGCGGCGCACCACGTGTGCGACGCAGGATGTCCGACATCACCTCGTGCGCGATCGGCCGGCAGCGGATCTCCGACGGGGCGAGCCGGTCGCCGCGCAGCAGCATCTCGCCAGCGTTCGCCACGTCGCCGACCTGGGCGAAACCGCGGGCGATGTCGAGCAGGTGGTGCGCCCGGCGCTCGGGCAGCAACGCGTTGAAGGAGGGCTCCACGATGCGCAGCTGGTGCACCTCCACCGCCCGCCCCCCGTCGCCCAGCTCCACCGCGGCCGCGGCCCGGTGCAGCTCCACGTTGGTCGGGCCGAACGAGGTCCAGTAGTGGTTGTGGTCGCCGCCGAGCAGCGTGGCCGCCTCCTCGGCGCCGTTGATGAGGTCGTCGACGGTCGCCGAGTCACCGATCCGGGAGGCGGCCATCGCGCCCTGGAGCAGCAGCATGCCGTAGACGGAGAGCCGGGCCGGGGACACCTCGTTGCCGCCACCGGGTGCGAGCCGGTTGGCGATCTGGACGTTCAGCTCCAGCGCCGGACGGGCACGCCCCATCGCGACCAGCGCGTTGCACACCCGGGTGGTGGCGATGCCGGCCAGCAGCGGGTCGTCGGCCCGCTGGGCCACCGCCATCGAGCGGTCCGCGGCCAGCCAGGCCAGCTCGCACTCGCCGAGCTTGCGCAGCACGGAGGAGGCGATCTGGTAGACCTGCCCGAGCAGGTGCGCCGCCTCCGGGGCCTGCTCGCCGCCGTAGCCGGCGTCGGCCGCCTGAGCGTCCCGCAGCAGCTTCGGCAGCGCCCGGGTGAGCATCCCGTAGCGGCCGTACTGGTAGGTGAGCCAGGCGTGGCTGACGGCCTTGCGCATGTCGTCCAGCGGGGGTGGGTACGGTGCCGCGTCGAAGTACGCGCTCATCGAGTCGTACCGCTCCAGCGCGGCCCTGATCTCCTGCACCTCGACCTGATCGATGCAGTTCAACGCGTCGGTCCGCCGCTCCGGGTCCTTGCCCATCAGCAGCTGCACGTCCGCCTGGAGGATGTCGGCGATCTCGTAGAGGACCGAGAACTTGTCCAACCGACGGACGCCGCGCTCGACCTTGTCCACCCAGCTCTTCGACTTGCCCAATCGGTCCGCGAAGACCTGCTGCGACATCTTGCGTCGCCCCCGCCAGTAGGCCACTCGCCGCCCTATGGGTAGCTCGTCCATCTGCCCATCCCTCCCCCTGACGCCCCGGCCATCGGGTCCGGGCGATGTCCGCGGGTGCGGCGAACCTCGTTCATCTTCAGGTTTTCGCTGGTCGCACAGCCAGTGCGTCAGCCGTACAGCCAATCCTCGTACTTTTCGTGCAAGTTGCACGAGCCGTTCGTCAACCTCAACGATCGTGGGTTACGGCAGTGACGGTGCTCGAACTGCGACCTGGCGTTCGCCGGGCCCGATGAGGGGAGATGGCACACATGTGGGGGAACGTCGGACCGCGCGTCGCCGAACTGTCGCCGTTGGAACGGGTCCGGCTGCGCCGGGTCGCCGTGCGGTACGCCGCGCACGGGTGGGAGGTGACCCCGGGGGCGTGTCTGGCCCGCAGCCGGTTCGTCTGCGGCCGGGCCGGCTGCCCCACCGTGGGCTGCCACCCGGCGCTGGAGAACTGGGAGCTGGCGGCCAGCGCCGACCCGGCCCGGGTGGCCACCTGGTGGCGGAGCCGCCCGCACGGCCTGCTGCTGCCCACCGGTCGGGCCTTCGACGTGTTGGAGGTGCCGGCCCACCTCGGCCGACGCGTGCTCGACGCGGTGCAGATCCACCCGGCCGGCACCGGCGTACGCGGGCCGGTGCTGGTCACCCCCACCGGCCGCTGGATGTTCCTCGTCCGCCCCGGTGATCCGCTCCGGCCGGAGCTGGAGCACTGCTTCCACGTGGTCCGGCACGGGCCGGGCTCGTGGATCCCGGCGCCGCCCACCCGGCTGCCGGAGGGGACGGTCCGTTGGGCGGTCGCCCCGGAGCAGGCCCGCTGGCAGCTCCCGGACTCCTACCTGGTGCAGAACACGTTGATCGAGGCGCTGCGCGCCACCGGTGTGACACTCACCCCCGACCTGCTCCCCGGTCACCTGCCGCTGCCCCGGCGAGGCATGTGAACGCGCCCCGGCAGCCAATTCGATCCCGTCGCCGACAGCGTCGCCGGGGTGCCGGTCCTCGTTGACAGGAGGACGGCGCGAACGCGCGCCACGAGCGGGGGAATGATGTCCACGGACGACAGAGCGTCTCATCCCGGCGGCACCGAACCGCCCCGCCGCAGCCACCCGCGGCACCGCTGGGCCGGCACTCGCCCGTCCGGCTCGCGCCCCGGTCGGCCCCGCCCCACCGGCACCCGCCCCGCCGGCACCCACCGCCCGCTCCGCTAGTCCGTCAGGGGCAGGTTGGCGGAGAGGAACTGGTACGCGTCGTCGGTGATGACGGCGTGGGTGTGGTCGGCGAGGCGGTCCAGCCAGCCGATGCCGGTGACCCCCATGGCCAGGGCCGCGGTCGCGTACGCGTCGGCCACCCCCAGGTCGGTGCCGACCACCGTCACCGAGCGCAGCCCACCGGCTGGAGCGCCCCGGCGCGGGTCCAGCACGTGCCGGCCGCGCTCGTAGACACCGGAGGTGGCCACGGCCAGATCGGTCCCGGTGAGCACCAGGCAGGTCGCCATCGCGTCCCACGGGTGTCGGATGCCGATCCGCCACGGCTCCCCCGACGGGGAGTGGCCACGCACCCGCACGTCGCCGCCGGCGTTCACGCAGTGGTTCGCCGCGCCGGCTGCGAGCAGCCGGTCCGAGGCGACCTGCGCCGCCCAGCCCTTGACGAACCCGGACGGGTCGAGCCCGCCGGTGGCGTACGCGTCGAAGAACCCGTCGGTGACGCCCCACAGGTCGGCGCAGGCCTCCAGCACGAACCGCAGGTCCTCCGACGCCTCGGAGAGCAGCACCTCACCCCGGTCGAAGCGGCACACCTCGCTGTCCGCCCGGTACGTGCTGAACCGGGCGTCCACCTCGCGCATCCAGGTGAAGACCTGATCGGCCAGCTCGTGCAGGGTCGCCGGCGGTAGGTCGTCGGCGAGATCCAGGGTGATCGCCGTACCCATGATCTGCTCGACCCGGCACAGCCCGGGTCGGGTCATCGCCGCCGGCACGTCAGAACGCCTGCTCGATCGCGCCCCGCAGCGACTGCTTGTAGGAGTTGCTGGTCTCGGTGGCGCCGGAGACGGTGTTCAGGTTGGCGCTCTGCTTCTGCACCACCTCGCCGCCGGTGCCGTTGTACCGGTCCCGGACGTCGCCGCTGTGGATGTCGGACTCACCCCCGCTGGGCAGGGACAGCGAGATGGCCTCGACGATGCGGTTGCCGGAGACCACGATCTGCACCTGCACGTACCCGTACTCGTTGTCCACGCCCGGCCCGGTGACCCGGCGGGTGGTCGGCTGCGGCGCCTTGGTGGTGGTCCGCGGCGTGGTCGGAGCCTTCGTGGTGGTGCGGGTGCCGGGCGGGCGCGCGGTGCTGCCGCTCCTGCTCGGCCTGGGTGAGGAGGGCGCGTCGGCGCTCACCGACGGCTTCAGGGCCACGCCCGCCGGGGCGACGCTCGGGTCCGCACCCTGCGGGGTGGGGTTGACCGGCTGGGCGGCCGGCAGGTCCTGGGCGACCTGGGTGGTGCCCGGCGAGCCCTTGAGGACCACCAGCGCGGTGGTGCTGGCTGCCAGACCGGTGATCGCGAGGAACGCGCGACGCATGCGATGCCTTCCTACAACTCGAAGGTGGCCAGGTGGATCTGCCGGCGGGGCACGCCGGCCCGGCGCAGCGCGCGCACCGACTGCTCGACGAGCCCGGGCGGCCCGCAGAGGTAGACGTCGCGTCGGGCCACGTCGGGCACCAGTTGGCGCAGCCCGTCGGGGCTCATCAGCTGGCGGGGGCCGGGGTCGTCGCGGGAGCCGATGACGTACCAGATCGAGGTCTCCCGGGCCTGGGCCAGCCAGTCCAGCTCCCGGCTCAGGAGCACGTTGGCCGGGGTACGGGCCCGGTAGATCAGCGCCGCGCCCGGCGGCAACTCCTCCAGCATGGCCCGGATCGGCGTGATGCCGCTGCCGCCGGCGATCAGCAGTGCTCGGTCGCGGACCCGGTGCGCGGCGGTGAAGGTGCCCGACGGACCCTCCGCCCAGACCCGGGTGCCCGGGTCCAGGTCGCGCAGGTCGGCCGTGTGCGTGCCGACCACCTTGACGGTGAGCCGCAGCCAGCGGCCGTTGGCCGCGGCGGAGACGGAGAACGGGTGCGACTGCCACCAGCAGCCCCGGGTGAGGAAGCGCCAGCGGAAGTACTGTCCGCCGAGCACCGCCAGCCGGTCCAGCCGCTCACCGGTGAGGTAGATGGAGATCGTGTCGGGGCTCTCCGCGACCACGTCGGCGACCCGCAGCCGGTACCGCAGGTTGAACGCCAGCGGCGCGATCACCCGGCCCCACAGCAGGGCGGCGACCACCAGCAGGTAGAGCGCGATCCAGCCGGTGCGTACCGGCCCGGGCTTGTAGAGCTGCGCGCCGTGGGTGAACTGGTGCGCGTAGCCGAGCAGCAGCACCAGGTAGCTGGACAGGTGCAGCAGGTGCCACAGCTCGTAGGGCAGTGCCCGCCGGATCGCCCGGATGCTGCTGAACCCGACCAGCACCATGATGCCGGCGGCGACGAACGCCGAGACCATGTCCTCGTAGTCGCCGAGCAACGTGCCGACCTCGGCGAAGACCGACTGGTTCCGCAGGTCCGCGTAGCCGACCAGGGTCAGCGACACGTGCGCCAGCACGGCGACGAGCAGGGTGGCACCGATGTCACGGTGCCAGCGGGCCAGCTGCTCGCCGCCGATCCACCGCTCCAGCACCGGCAGCCGGCTCATCATCAGCACCTGCACCAGCAGCAGGTAGCCGGCGACCAAACCGGTGATCCGGCCGGCGGCCGTCAGGGTCGCCGCGGTGGTCCGCAGCGAGCCGGCGGGGGTGCCCAGCCACCACGGCAGCACGCTGGCGAGCAGGCCGACCAGGAGCAGCGCGGCCAGCAACCGCCGGCCGCCGGGGCCGCGCCGGGCCGGGGTCTGCGGGGGTACGGGCGCAGCCGACCGGCCGCCGTGCCAGGACGTGGTCCCGGTACGGCGGCCGGCGGCGTGGGTGTGCGAACGCGTCACGCGTACAGCTTCATCGGGGCGTACTTCTGGCGGGGGAAGACCTTGTCCACCTCCGCGTTGGTGAGCCCGAACCGGCCCTGCGCCACCGCGCCGTAGACGTTGAACATGTTGTTGTACTCCGGCACGTCACCGGAATCCAGCTTGTCCAGGCCGTTCCAGGTGCCGAGCAGCGAGCCGGCCAGCTTCTTGCCGGAGAGCAGGGTGACCACCCCGCCGTGCCCGTGGTCGGTGCCGCCGCTGTTGGAGCCGACCCGCCGGCCGAACTCGCTGGACACCATGATCGTCACGTCGGCTGCCTGCGGGCCGAGGTCGGTGAAGAACGCGGCCATCGCGCTGGCCAGCTCGTTCAGCCGGCGGTGCAGCTGACCGCCGTCGCGGGTGCCCTGGTTCTCGTGGGTGTCGTAGCCGCCCATCCCGACCGTGGCGACCCGGACGTTCGCGCCACCCTTGATCAGCTGGGCAAGCTGCTTGAACGCGTTGCCGATGCCCTGGTACTCGATGCCCGCGGCGGGCTGGTACGGCTTGGCGGCGAGCTTCTGCGCGGTGGCCAGCGCGCCCATGCCCTCCTGCACGGCCTCCTCGACCGGGTGGTTGATTCCGGTGAAGAGGCCCTTGATGGCCTTCTCGGTGGCGGCCCGGAACCGGTCGTCGCCGTTGAGTCGCAGCGAACCGACGTTGTTCAGCGAGAGCGCGCCGTTGTTGCCGACCAGCGAGCGGGGCAGCGTGCTGCCGACGCCGACGCTGCGGAACGCGGTGCCCTTGCCAAGGTTGTCGACCAGGCCGTCGAGCCAGCCCCGGCCACCGGTCTCGTTGGGGAGCCCGCCAAGGTTGCAGGCGTCCGCGGCCTGGAAGTGGCTGCGGGACAGCCGCTCGTCGGAGACCGCCGGGATGAAGCCCAGCTGGCCGGCCTTGAGCCACTGCTCCAGCGGCTTGAACGCGCTGGTCAGCTTGAAGCCGCGGCCCAGGGCCAGCGAATCGTTGCCGAGCAGCAGGTCGGGGCGGGCCTTGGCGAGCACCGGGTCGTTGTCCGGCGCGACCAGGCTCAGCCCGTCCAGCCCACCGTAGAGGAAGACGTGGATCAGGGTGCCGGTCTTGGTCGCCGCGAACGACGCCGAGGTGGTGACGAACTGGGCGGTGGCCAGCGCGGTGGCGGTGGCCGCGGCACCGGCGACGAAGGTCCGTCGAGTGACGCCGCGACCGTCCTGCTGGGCCTCCTCCAGGTCCTCCAGGGTGCGGTAGCGGTCGGCCTCGGCGGCGTTCTCCGCGGCGACGAGGTCGGCCTCCGCCCGCAGCAGCGCCTCGGCCGGGTTGTCGGCCAGCCGCCGCAGGTCGGGGCATTCGGGGTGCAGGGGGAAAGAGTTGTACACAGTCTTCTCCATCGGGTGCCTCACCGGAGGTGGTGCTGAGGGGACGCGAGGATCGCCCGCGCGACGGCGGTGATGGCCCCGTTGAACGTGGCATCGACCTTGGCGCTCGCCGACACGCCGGCCACGCCGAGGATCAGGTTCCTCTCCCGGGCGCTCAGCTTCTGGTTCACCAGCCGCTGGGCCAGCGCGTCCACGTACGCCCCGGCGGTGGCCGGCGGCTTGGCGACCAGCTTCTCCGGCGCCGTGTACGTGAAGGCGGTGCGGTAGCCGGCCAGGATCTCGCCGGCCTCGTTCCAGCCGTTGACCATGGTGCCGGCCGAGGTCCAGGCGATGTAGACGTCGGGGTAGCCGTCTGGGGTGGGCTGGCCCATCGGGTACTGGCCCAGCTCGCGCAGCTTGTCCTGGATCTGCCGCAGGCCGCGGGCGAACGGGGTCCGCTTGTTGTCGCCGTTATCGTTCTTCGCCGACGGGTCCGGCGAGACGCCCAGGACGCGGTACGTGGAGACCAGGTACTCCATCGGCCGGCGTACCTTCTGGCCGACCCCCGCCCAGAACTCAGAGGAGCTGAACAGGGCCATCAACACCGGCTTGATCAGGCCGTTGTTGGTGCTGTACGTCTTGGCCAGCCGGTCCACGAGGGACTTCGGCGGGGTGTCCGAGACGAACCGGGTCGCCAGGCTCTGCGCCACGTACTTCCCGGTCGACGGGTGCAGCGCGATGTAGGTGATGTACCGGTCGATCGCCGCTTCGGCCTTCTTCGGGTCAGCCGAGTTGTTGGCGTGCGTGAAGCCGAGGATCTTCACCTTGCCGACGTAGTGCTGCTCGGGCTTGAAGGCGTACTTGCCGTCCTCGACGCCGCGGCCGGTCTGGAGCATGGCCGCCTGGCGCACGTCCGGCTCCTTGTAGCCACCGTCCACGCCGACCGAGTAGAGCTCCAGGTTCTCCCGGGCCAGGTTCTCGTTGATCGCGTCCTTGCGGGAGTCCTTCTGGTTCAGGTAGATCAGCAGCGCGGGGTGCTTGTTCGCGGCGACCAGCATCTCCGGGTAGCTGCCCAGCGCGTGCGCCCGCACCACGTCCTTGTCGAACGAGTTGCGGTACACCTCGCCGCCGTCGAATTCCGCGGCGACGTGCAGGAAGTCGTTCCAGAAGTCGACCATCACCTCGAACAGCTGGCGCTTCGACCAGATCTGCCGGGCGAGGGTGGCGTCGATCATCTCCCGCTCGGGCTGGGCGCCCTGCTCGTTGAGCTTGTCCCGCTGGTCGCGCAGCTGCTGCACCGAGAGCTTCTGCGTGGGCAGCTCGGCGAGCTTCAGCTCGGCCTTGCTCGGCTCGATCTTGTCCGGTTCGAGCTGGGCGCGGATCCAGCCGTCGATGCCCAGCCTCTTGATGTCGGCGACGACCGCGGGCGTCGCACCGAAGGTGGCCCTGCGGGCCAGGTGCAGGATCGGATCCTTGGCCAGCACGGTCTTGACGGTCACCTTGGTCGCCGCCGCGGCGGCGGCCGGGCCGGAGAACGTCCGGCCGCCGGAGGGCGCGTTCTTCTTCAGCGCCTCACCGGCGCGGGAGCCCATGTAGCTCTCGTTCTGCTCGGTGTAGGTGCGCACCGTGCTGGGCTGCTGACCGCTGGGCCGGGCCGCGGTGCCGTCGGTGACGGTGCTGCCGGTCGCGTCGGCCACCGCGTCGTCACCGAAGAGGCCGCGGAACTGCGGGATCATGGCGAGCGCCGCGCCACCGGCGACGACCGCGGCGGTGCCGCCGAGCGCGACCATGGCCCTGCGGCGACCAACCCTGGGGCCGGGCTCGTCGTCATCGTCCAAGGTGGGCAGTCCGGTTCCGGCCGGCCGAGCCAGGGCCGGGCGACCGAGACCCTCCGGGCCGACCCACTGCGGCCCGCGCGGGGCGGGGGCGGGCTGCCCGTACCCGTCGGTGTACTGCTCACGCGGGTCGGCCTGAGCCGGGTAGCCATCCTGGGGGTGGAGCGAGTCGTACCCGTCCGAGGTGTGGTGCTGGCGTCCGTCCCAGCCGCGGTCGTCCCGCGGTCGACGTGGTGGCACATTCTGGTCGGCCATGTACCAATCCCGATTTCTGAAGAGCGCCGGAAGCTGCGACCGGGCAGGTGCGACAGGTGCGGCGACTGTTGCCTGAGGGGGTTGCTACGGCAAAGTAACCAAGGCCTCAGGTGCCTTCAAGGTGGGCGGAAGACCCCCGCGAGGGCACTTAAGACACCGCTCAGCGCCGCGGTGTCGGCGTGCCGCGTACCGGGGCCGGGGCCGTACCTTCCCAGCAGGGCGGACGCACGCCAGCCGGGTACGGAACGGGCCCCGCCGCCGTACGCGGCACATTCAGCGCCGTCCACCACCACAGGCAAACTTAAGGCTCGGATAAGCCGGAGGTGAGGTGCCCTCGCGCGGAGGAAAGTAGCAGCAACGGGTGAGCGTGAGCCGCCGCCACAGCGGGTATGCCGCCGAACCGCTGAACGCGTGAGGGGAAGGCAGCGCCATGCTCAGCAAAGAGGATCAGCGCAGGTTCGACCAGATCACCCGTCAGCTCCGGGAGAGTGACCCGGCGTTCTTCAACCGACTGGATCACCGTGTTCGGGCCCGCCGAGGCCGCTACCTGATGTTGTTGACCATCCTGCTGTGGGCGTCGCTGCCAGCGATGACCGTGTTCGCCGGCCGGCTGGCCGGCGCGATCTGCGCGGTGGTGCTGGTGGCGAACGCCGCGATCATGTGGCGGTTCCGCCGCCGCTGGACGTAACCGCTCACCGGCCGGCCGGGCCGAACGCCCGGTACGCCCGGCGAAGTCGTTCCAGCAGTCCCGGCCCGCCGATGGCCGGCGCTGGCGGGCCGAGCTGGCGCAGCAACAGATCCGGTCCGGTCGCCAGCCGGGGCGGGCGGTCGGGCAGCGGCACCGGTGGCAACCAGAACCGGTCCACCGCCTCGACCAACGGGGCCGCCGACATCCCGGCGAGCGCCCGCGCCGCGCCGGCCGGCGTCCCGGCATCGTCCACAACGGACAAGTCCCGGTCCGGAAGGGACCCGTCGTCCGCATCCGTGGGCGGGGTGGTGACCGGTCCGGACAGCTCCGCGCCGGTGGCCTCGGCGCGTCGGGCCCGGAGCCGCTCGAGCAGTTCCGCGCGAGCCCGGCCGCGCCAGTGCAGCAGCTCGAACGGGTCCGCGTCGAACGCCTCGGCCAGCAGGTAGAACGTGGCCGCAAGGTGCTTGCAGGGCACCGCGAAGTCGGGGCAGCTGCACCGCTGGGTCAGCTCCTTGACGCCGGTCGGGAAGAGCGGAGCGCCGGCGGCGACGAACAGCTCCTCCAGCTCGTCGGGCAGGTCCCCGGCGAGCAGCCGGGCGCTGAAGAACGCCTGCCCCGCCAGCTCCGCCTCGATCCGGGACCAGAGCGCGGCCGGGAACGGCGCCAGCGCGATGGAGACCTGGTACGGCTTCGGCCGGGAGCCCTGCACCACGGCGCTGACCAGCCCGGGCGCGATGTCGAGCCGGAGCACCTGACCGGCTCGCGCGTACGACCGACCCCGGGTCAGCCGGGTGCCGAGCGCGAACGACTCCAGCACCTCCAGGAAGCGCCGGGACCACCAGGACTGGCCGATCGCTCCCCGGGCGCTGCGCGCCCGCAGGCCGCCGTCGACGCGCCGGGGACGGCCGTAGTCGGCGAACCGGTCGGTACTCACTCCACCACCGCCCCGGCCTCCAGGGCGAACAGCTCGCGCAGCTGCCCGGTGGACAGCTCGGTGATCCACTGCTCGCCGGTGCCGACCACCCGCTCGGCGAGGCTTCGCTTGTCGGCGATCAGCGCCGCCACCTTCTCCTCCACCGTGCCGGCGCAGACGAACTTGCGGACCTGCACCCGCCGCCGCTGCCCGATCCGGAACGCCCGGTCGGTCGCCTGGTCCTCCACCGCCGGGTTCCACCACCGGTCCACGTGCACGACGTGGTTCGCGGCGGTCAGGGTGAGCCCGGTGCCACCGGCCTTGAGCGAGAGTACGAACAGCGGTGGCCCGTCCGCCGACTGGAACCGCTGCACCATGGCATCCCGCTCGGCCTTGCCGAGCCCACCGTGCAGGAACAGCACCTCCCGCCCGAACCGGGCCGACAGGTGACCGCGCAGCATCGCGCCGAACTCGGCGTACTGGGTGAACAGCAGCGCCCGCTCCCCCGCCGCCAGCACCTCCTCCAGGATCTCGGTCAGCCGGGCCAGCTTGCCGGAGCGACCCTCCAGCGGCGAACCGTCCCGCAGCAGCTGGGCCGGATGGTTGCAGACCTGCTTCAGGCGAGTCATGGTGGCCAGCACCAGCCCTCGCCGTTCGATGCCGTCGCTGGACTCGATCCGGGCGAGCATGTCGTCGACCACCACCCGGTACAGGGCGGCCTGCTCGGCGGTGAGGTTGCAGAGCACCTCCATCTCCAGCTTCTCGGGCAGGTCGGAGATGATCGACGAGTCGGTCTTGAGCCGGCGCAGCACGAACGGGCCGGTGATCCGGCGCAACCGCTCGGCGGCCTCGGCGTCGCCGTGCCGCTCGATCGGTTCGGCGAACCGCTTGCGGAACGTCGCGGCCGGGCCGAGCAGGCCCGGATTGGTGAACTGCATGATCGACCAGAGGTCGGCGAGCCGGTTCTCGACCGGCGTGCCGGTCACCGCCACCCGCTGCCGGGCGGGCAGCGCACGGACGGCCTCGGCCTGCCGGGTCGAGGCGTTCTTGATCGCCTGCGCCTCGTCCACCACCACCCGGTGCCAGTCGATGCCGGCCAGATCGACGGCGTCGCGGGCGGCCACCGAGTAGGTGGTGAGGACCAGGTCCGCACCGTGCGCGGCCGCCGTGAACTCCGCACCCCGGGCCCGCTCCGCCCCATGGTGTACGTGCACCCGCAGCCCCGGGGTGAACCGGGCCGCCTCCCGCTGCCAGTTGCCGACCAGGGACATCGGGCAGACCAGCAGGGTCGGTCCGGCGTCCGGCGGGTCCCCGGCCAGCAGCGCTAGCAACTGCACGGTCTTGCCCAGCCCCATGTCGTCGGCCAGCACGCCGCCCAGGCCCAGCGACCGCAGGAACGCCAGCCACGCCAACCCGCGCCGCTGGTACGGCCGCAGCGTGCCCTCGAAGCCCGGTGGCGGGTCCAGCGGGGTGAGTCGTCGCTCGACCGCACCGGCGAGCAGGTCGCCCAGCGCCCCGTCGGCGGTCACCTCCAGCACCGGCAGCGCTCCGGTGTCCTCGCCGTCGGCCAGCCCGAGGCGGAGCAGGTCGGCGACGGTCAGCTCGCCGGCCGAGCGGAGCAGGCGCAGCCCGGCGGCGAGCCGCCCCGGGTCCAGCTCCACCCACCTGCCGCGCAGGCGCACCAGCGGGGTCTTCACCTCGGCCAGCGCGGCCAACTCCTCGGCGGACAACGGCTGGTCGCCGAGCGCCACCTCCCAGCGGTAGTCCACCAGGGCGTCCAGGCCGACCCCTGCTTCGGCGCCGGCCACCGTGCCGGGTGCGGTCCGGCTGCGGGCACGCAGCCGGGCGCCGAGCCGCGCCGACGGGCGCTGCCACCAGGAGGGCAGCAGCACCCCGAAGCCGGCGGCGTGCAGCACCGGGGCGCCCTCGCTGAGGAACCGGTGCGCTCCCTCGACGTCCAGGTCCATCGCCTCGGGGGCGGCGGTGCGCAGCGCGGCGTCGAGGTCCGGCCAGAGCCGGCTGGCACGGCCCAACTCGGCGAGCAGGGTCTCCTGCGGGCTGGCGGTACGACCGGCCAGGCCGCCGAGCGTCTGCGGTGCCCGCCAGACCTGCCCGGCGTCGACGTGCAGGCCCGGCTCGTCGGCCGCCTGCAACCCGAACTCCAGCCGCCACCGCCCAGCCCCGACCGGCTCAGCCTCGACCGGGCCGCCCTCGGCCAGGCCGACTCCGGCTGTCGACGGCGCGGTGCCGGCCGGCACCGGGCGGGTGGCCAGGATCGGTTCGGTGACCTCGTCGGGCGCCGGTTCCACCAGCCGGAAACTGGCCCGGACGGGACCGCCGGCGGCGTCGCGCTGCCAGGCGTCCAGTTCGACGCGGAGGGTGGCCAGCGCCGCCGGATCGACGGTGAAGTCGCGACGGGGGCCGGCGAGCGCCGCCAGCCACGCCGGCGCCGGGCCGCCCGGCCGCAGCCCCCGGGCCAGCGTGGTGGTCGCCAGGGCGGCCCGCGCGGCCGCGTCGGTCAGCGCGTCGAGCGCGTCCGCGACCAGCGCACCGGCCGTCAACTCGGTGCTGTCCGGTTCGGGAGCGGCCGGCGCGATCGCGTCCGAGGCAGCGGCCGATGCGGTGGTGGCCGGCACGGTGACGGCCCGGGCGGCTGGCGGCAGGGCCAGCGCCAGGCACCGCGCCCACGCGGCATCGGTGCCGGTCAGCAGCGGTCGCCAGATGGCCCGCGCCGGCACCTGCACGTCAGCGTCCGCCGATGACGCTCCGGCGGGCCGGTCCCCCGACTCGGCCACGCCCGCACCCGGCATCGCGCCGACGCCGGGCAGGACACGGCCCCGGGCCACCAGGTCGGCGGCGAAATCGGCCAGCTCTGCCAGGTGACGCAGGGTGGCGCCAGGCACCACCGCAAGCTCGTCCAGGGCGCGCAGCAGCGGCAGCGCGTCGTCCGGGGCGTACACCAGCACGGGGACCCGCCACCCGGCCAGGGTGAGCTTTCCCCGGGCCGTGGGCGCGACGGCGGTCCGGATCAGCTCCGGTGAGTCGGTCGGCGCGCCGCCCCGGGTGGGCAGGGTGAGCAGCGCGGTGTCCGGACGGGCCGGCTCGGCGGCGTCGGCGAGGGCGGTGACCAGGGTGGCGTGCCCGGCGGCGAAGGGGTGCGGGCGCTCGCGGGGCGCCCGGCCGGAGCGTGGCGCGGCGGCGGCCGGGGCGGCGCTGTCCTCGGCCCAGACCGCGAGGCCGGCGGTCGAGCCGTCGCCGGGCAACCACAGCCCGTGGATGACCAGCACGTACTCCCCCTCGTCGCCGCCCGCGCCCAGGATAGGCGGTGCCGGTCAGCTAGCGTCGGCGCCATGGTCGACCTGCTGGTGATCGGCGGGCTCGGAGTGGACGTACGGGTCCGGGTGCCCGCGCTGCCGCTACCGGCCGCCGATTCACACATCGTCGAGCCGATCGAGCTGCGGATCGGCAACACCGGCGCCGGGGTGGCGCTCGCCGGGCGGGCACTCGGCCTGCGGGTACGTGTGGTCGACACCCTCGGCGCGGACCCGGCCGGGGACCTGGTCCGGGCGGCGCTGACCCGGGCCGGCGTGCCGGCGGTGCTGGCCGAAGATCCCGCCGGGACCCGGCGATCGGTGAACCTGGTCGACCCGGGCGGGCGGCGCATGTCGCTGTACGACCCGCGTGGGTGGCGGGGTGCTTCCCCGTTCCTGCCGACGGAGCTGGCCGAGCTGGTCCGGAACGCCCGGCACGTACACCTCTCGATCATGGACTGGATGGTGCCGCTGCTACCCACGGTGCGGGCCGCCCTGCCAGCGGGCGTGGCGCTCTCCACCGACCTGCACGACTGGGACGGCGCGAACCCCTACCACCGGCCGTTCGCCGAGGTCGCGGGCCTGATCCTGGTCAGCGGGGTGCGGCTGGCCGACCGGGCCGTGCCGCTCGCCGGCGGGCTGGCGCCCCGCACCGTGGTGGTGACCCGGGGCGCGGACGGCGCCGAGCTGTACCCGGGCGACGGAACGGCGGTGCCGGTGCCGCCGGCCACACCGCCGGGGCCGGTGGTGGACAGCAACGGGGCGGGCGACGCCTTCGCGGCCGGGCTGATCGCCGGTCGGCTGCGCGGCCGGCCGCTGGCGGACGCGGCTCGGTACGCGGCCCGGGTGGCCGCCGCCGCCTGCACCCACGACGGCATGGAGTACCCGCCGGGCTTGTTACCCGCCGACTGACGCCACAGCGCACTGACGGCGTGGCGACCGTGCGCGGGGTCAGACGGCGCCGGAGTCGCCGTCGGTCAACTCCCGCAGGATGTCGGCGTGACCCGCGTGCCGGGCCGTCTCCTCGATCATGTGCACCAGGATCCAGCGCAGCGACACCTCGCCGAGCTGCGGGTGCGGCACCACGTGGTCGAGGTCGAAGCTCGCGGCCACCGCCCGGGACCGGGCGCAGGCCCGCTCGTACGCCGCGATGAGCCCGACGACGGTGTCCTGTGCGTCGAGCGTGAAGCTCGCCACCGCGTCCTCCTCCGAGGTCAGGTAGACGTCTCCGGGCTCGGGAGCCAGCAGGGTGGGGAACCAGTTCCGCTCGACCAGGGTCAGGTGCTTGACCAGCCCGGCGAGCGTGGTCGCCGAGGGCACCAGCCGGCGGCCGGCGTCGGCGTCGGAGAGGCCGCGCAGCTTGCGCACCACCACGGCACGGTGGAAGTCGAGGAACGAGTCCAGAACGGCGCGCTCATCGCTGGTGCGGGCGAGCACCGGGGCGAGCGTCGGATCGATCGTCTGCTCCGCCATTCGCCGACCCTAGCGACAGGCCAGCCGTCCCGCTGCCCCGCTATCCGCTGCGCGGTCCCGGCGCGGCGGGCAGGATGGGCGCATGGCCTCATCCGTGCAGATCCTCCTCGTCGGCGGCACGGCGGACGGGGAGAGCGTCACCGTCGAGCTGGACAGCAACGGCCGTCCACCGATGACCCACCACCACCTCGGGTCCGGCGGGCTGGCCGAGGCGCAGATCTACGAGCTGCAGTCCGCGGGCGAGGACGCCAGCGAGTGGGTCTACCGGTGGACCGGTCCGGCGGTGTGACCGTCCGGCTCAGACCCGGGTGAGGGTCTGGCTGCGGAGGCTGTCGAGGACACCACGGGTGACGTCGGAGGTGCCCCGGGCCTGCTCGCAGGCCTCGGCCACCCGCCGCGCGGTGGCCTCGGCGCGCTGCTCCCGCTCGTCCCAGAGCCGGTCGACCTCGGCCAGTAGTGGCCCCTCGACCTCCCGTTCCACGCCGCGCAGCGCCGGCACGCCGAGCCGCTGGGCCAGATCGAAGACCTTGCCGGCGTACGGCAGTGGCAGGAACGGGGTGCCGACCATCGCCGCGAAGATCAGGAAGTGCAGGCGCATGCCCACGGCCAGGTCGAAGTGGCGCATCAGCCCGAGCACCTGCTGCGGCGAGTAGGTGCCGTGCAGGATCCGCCCCCGGTCGGCGGCGATCATGTGGGACAGCACCCCGTGGGCGTGCCGGATGTCGTCGCGTTCCATCGGCACGAACAGCACGTACGCGTCGATCCGGTTCACCAGGAAGTCGCCGATCTGGGCCAGCAGCCGGTGGTAGCCGTCCACGTCGAGCCGTTCGGCGGCCCGTCCCGGCTCCCGCACGCTGATCCCGACCAGCCGCCTGCCGGCCGGCACCCCCTCCTCGCGGAGCAGGTCGAGCGGGAACTCCTCCGGCTGCAACAGGAACGCCGGGTCGGCGGTGACCGTGATCGGGTTGAGCAGCCCCGCCTCCTCCAGCACCATCCGGGATTCCTGGTCGCGGACGGTCACCTGGACCGCGCTGGCGAGCGTTTCCCGGACCATCCCGGTGTCCACCGCGTCGCTCAGCGGCCCGACCCCGACCGCGTACGTGATCAGGGGCAGCCCGCGTTCCTGGGCGACCCGGACCACCCGCAGGTAGCGACGGGCCTCCCGGTCGTAGAGGATCCCGCCGCCGCCCAGGATCAGCAGGTCGAGCTGGGCCAGGACCAGGGCGGAGTCGGTGCGGCTGACGCCCTCCCACGGCACCGCCTCGACGTCGGGGTGGGCGATTCGGGTGTGCTCCGGGTGGCGGGAGAAGACGATGATGCGGGCGTTCGGCTCCTGCGCGCGCAGGTCGGCGAGCAGGCCGGTGAGGATCGCCTCGTCGCCGAGGTTCCGGCCACCGTACGAGCCGAGCACACCAATGGTCAGTCCGGCACCATGCGTCATCCGTCGCTCCTCCCGGGTGCGGTCCGCCGGCGGTTTCCCGCTGGGCCGGTGAACAGTCCTGCCGAGGAGACTGCGCTGGGCCGGTACGCACACCCGCACCGACCCGAATCAGCCCATTTCCGCCTCCATGAGCTGGCTCATCCGACACGCGCCCCCGGCCCCGCTGTGCCGGATTGCGCCTCGCTGTTGTGGATCCAGGCTCGACGGGGCGACCCGATGAGCGCGGCCCGGCGAGAATGGCAGGGTGCGGATCGCCCACGTCAGCGACAGCCACCTGGCCAACCCGGAGGGGGTGGCCACCTCGGTCGGCACCACCGTGGCGCTGCTGCGCGCCGCCGGCCACCGGGTCGTCCTGCACTGCCCCGGCCCGCTGTTCCGCCGGCGCCGCCAACCGGGTGAGGTGCCCTCGCTGCCGGTGCCGACCCGGCCGTACCGGCTGGCGCCGCCCCGGCCGCCGGACGCGCCGACCGACGTGGTGCACGTCCACACCACCGGCCCGCTCGGCGTCGCCGGGCTGCGCTGGGCGGCCGAGCGAGGCGTACCCACCGTGCTCACCTGGCACACCGACCTGGTGGCGTACGCGGCGCACTACCCCGAGGTGCCGATCGGCGCCGCGTACGCCGGCCTGCGGCTGGGCCTGCGCTGGCGGGTCCGGGACCTGTGGGCGCTGGCCCGCCCCGGGCCGGCCCGACAGGACCGGTTGGCGGCGCTCGGGCGGTGCCTGCTGGCGCACACCAGCGTGCTGATCACCCCCTCGGCGAAGACCGCGGCGCTGATGGCCCCGATGGCCGGGCGGACCCCGATCGTGGTGCTGCCGACCCCGGTCGCCGCGCCCGGTGTCGACGCCAACGACCGGCGGCTGGTGCGGGCCCGGCTGGGCATCGCGGCGGACGCGCCGGTGCTGCTCGCGGTGGGCCGGACCACGCCGGAGAAGAACCCGGACCTGCTGCTGGCCGCGTTCGCCCGGGTCCGGCGCGAGCTGCCGGCGGCACGGCTGGTGCTGCTCGGGGCGCGGCGGCAGCGGCTCGCGGTCCGCCGGGCGGCCCGCCGGCTCGGCGTGGCTGACGCGCTGCACCTGCTGCGCCCGGTGCCGCACGACCGGGTGGGCGCGCACTACCGGGCGGCGGACGTGCTCGCGTTCGCCTCCACCACCGACACCCAGGGCCTGACGCTCTCCGAGGCCGAGGCACACGGGCTGCCGCTGGCCATGGTGGACGCCGCCCTGGCCGAGCGGCCCGGCGCCGCCACCACCCGGCCGGTCGCCGAGCCCACGGCGGCGGCGTTCGGGGCGTTGCTGACCCGGCTGCTGACCGAACCGGAGCTGCGCGCGGCGGTGATCCGGGACGGTCGGGCCGCGGTGGCGGCCTGGTCCGGGCCGCGTTACCTGGCCGAGCTGGCAGCCCTGTACGCGACGCTGCGGCCGGTCACCGCAGCGGACGCGACGACAGCCGACCCACCTGGGCCAGCACCAGCGGGAGCTGCCATCCCCGAGGCGCGGCGAGGTGACGCGGGGACCAGACCGGCGCGAACTTCGCCTTGAACCGGCGCAGCCCCCGGAAGCGGTACCAGCGCTCGCCGTGCGCGTACACCGCCCGGCCCAGCCGGCACAGCGGGTCCGCGCCGGTCAGCCCGGACAGCGGGGCCAGCCCCAGCTCGACGCTGGTCAGCCCCCGGTCCCGCGCCTCGTGCAGCACCTCGACGAGGAGATGGTCCATCGTGGTGGGTGGTGCGTCCGGGTGGTACCGCAGCAGGTCCACGCCCCACCGCTGGGGCGTCGGCATGAGCGCGGCGAAGGCCACCGCCCGGCCGCGCTGTCGCAGCACCGCGACCGGCAACCGGGCCAGGTAACCGGGGACGAACCCGCCGAGGGAGAACGACATGTCCGGCCGCCCGGCCAGCCAGGCGTCCGAGACGGGGCGCAGCTCGTCGAGCAGGCCGGCACCGGGCAGCACCGCGAACGACAGGTCGTCGCGGCGGGCCAGCCGCCGCCAGTTGCGGCGCAGCGCCCCACGCGCCGGCCCGGTCAGGGCGAAATCGGCCAGCGGTACGCTCGCCGACTCCCCCACCGGATGCACGGCGAGACCCAGCCGGCGCAGCTCGGGCAGCAGCGACGCGCCAACGTGGTAAACCGCCGGGCGCCGGCCAGCCCGCCGGGCAGTCGCGCAGAAGTCGGCCAGCAGCCCGTACCGCTCGGCGGCCGGCCCCACCGGCGGCCCGAACGCGATCCACGAGCGGCCGCACACCCCGTACATCAGGAAGCTGGCCCCGGACGGCGAGAAGTGGAACCGCTTGTCGCCGAGGAGCGCGAGCCCGGAGTCCGGCTCCCGGTCGACGTCGGCGGCCAGGATCGCCCGCACCCGGCGCAGTTGCTCGTCATGGCGTCCGTCGATGCGGCGATGGTAGCGTCCACCGCGTGTCGGGCCGGGTCCTGCGGGTCAGCGTCGGCGCGGTGATCGCCGTCGGGCTGGCCCTCTCCGTGATCGCCGCGCGTGACGAGCCCGTCGAGCTGCTGTTCTACTTCACGGTGCAGGTCGACCTGGCCTACCTGGTGGCGCTGCTGGCCGGCGGCGACCGGCTGCACACCGCGCTCACCGTCTACCTGGTCGGCACCGCCCTGGTCTTCGTCCTGGTGTTGGCGAATCCGTGGAGCGGCTACGCGATGGTGGCGACGACCGACGCGCGGGGGCCGGTCTCCGACGCCGGAAACCTGCTGCTGCACGCGGTCGCGCCGCCGCTGGCCGCCGCGGAGTGGCTCACCCGCCGTCCCCGAGCGGCCCTGCGTCCGGTGTACGCGGTCAGCCTGCTCGGCTATCCGCTGGTGTGGCTGACGGTGATCCTGGTCCGCGGCGCCCTCGGCCGGGCCGACGACCGGTACCTCTACCCGTTCCTCGACGTACCCCGACTCGGCTATCCCACGGTCGTCCTCAACGCGCTGCTCTTCGCCCTGACCCTGCTCCTGATCGCCCTGACCGCGGTCCGCCTCACCCGGCCCGACCGGGTGCTGGCGGACGATCGGTGCGATGGCGGGAAACGGACCTCGGGATGGGAACGAGGGGTCTGATGGCCGCCAGACGAAGGGGCGGCCCGGCGACATGATCGTTTGCATGACGACGACGACATTTGACGGCAAGGTCGCCCTGGTGACCGGTGGTTCCCGGGGCATCGGAGCGGGCATCGCGCTGCGCCTGGCGGAGGACGGGGCCGACGTGGCGCTGACCTACCGGCAGAACGCGGAGCAGGCCGCGAGCGTGGTGAAGCAGATCGAGGCGCTGGGCCGGCGGGCGCTGGCCATCCAGGCCGACGGCGCCGACCCGACCGCAGTGCGGGACGCGGTCGACCGGACGGCCACCGAGCTGGGCCGGCTGGACATCCTGGTGAACAACGCCGCGGTGTTCCTGGTCGGCGCGATGGACGACCTCGGCACCGCGGAGCTGGAGCAGACCATCGCGGTGAACGTCCGGGCGCCGTACATCGCCGCGCAGGCGGCGCTGCGGCACCTGGGCGACGGTGGGCGGATCATCAGCATCGGGAGCAACGTCGGTGAGCGGGCCGTCTTCCCCGGGCTGGCCCTCTACTCGATGAGCAAGACCGCCCTGGTCGGGCTGACCCGGGGCCTGGCCCGCGAGCTGGGCCCTCGGGGCATCACCGTCAACCTGGTCAACCCCGGACCGACGGACACCGACGCCAACCCGGCGGACGGGCCGAACGCTGCGGCGATCGCCGGCTTCACCGCCGTCGGCCGCTACGCTCGCCCCGCCGACATCGCGGCGACCATCGCGCACCTGGCCAGCCCGGAGGCCAACTACGTGACCGGTGCCGTGGTCAACGTGGACGGCGGCTTCACCAGCTGAGGACACCGGGCGCGCCGGGCACGATCCGGCGCGCCCGGCCTCAACCATCTCCGGGGCGGGAGGCGTCTCTCCTGACGAAGGGGTGGGCATGACCGAGACGTTCCACGAGTTCGTGGTGCACCGTTCGCCGGCTCTGTCCCGGACCGCCTACCTCCTCACCGGCGACCACCAGCTCGCCGAGGACCTGGTGCAGACCGCCCTGGCCCGCACCTACCGGCACTGGCGGCGGATCCGCGACGGGGACCCCGAGGCGTACGTCCGCCGCGTCATGTACCACCAGCAGGTCTCCTGGTGGCGACGCCGCCGCCTCACCGAACGCCTCCAAGCCGAACCCACCGAACAAGCCGGCGCCGACCACAGCGACACCACCGCGCTGCGGCTGACCCTCACCGCCGCGCTGCGTCACCTCACTCCCCGCCAACGGGCCGTCATCGTGCTGCGCTACTACGAGGACCTCACCGAGGCTCAGGTGGCCGAGATGCTCGGCTGTTCCATCGGGACCGTCAAACGCCACGCCCACGACGCGATACGGCGGCTCAGAGCGGTCGCTCCCGAACTGGTCGACACCGTCGCGGAGAGGAGCATCCGATGACCGCCCAACTCCGCGACGCGCTCCGCTCCACCGCCGAAGACGTGCCCACCTACCCGGTGTACGAGCGGGCGCTCGCCACCGCGCGCCGCGACCGTCTGCGCAGGGTAGCCGCCAGCGCGGCGGCGTTGTTGGTGCTCGCGTTGGCCGGCGTTGTGGTGCCGCTGACCCGTACCCCTGGCCTCGATCCGGCCGCGGCGGACGCCGCGCTGCCCGACCACATCGCCCTGCCGCCGATCGGCACGCTGCACGTCACCGACCGCCCCCGGATCGGTCCCGCGTCGGTCATCTTCGACGGGCCGGCACCGCGTCTGCACGGGTGGAACGACGTGAACGTCGTCGGCGTGGTCGACGCGGACTCCGACCGCTACCGGATCATGCGGATGGGCGGGGAGTCGCTGGCCGGCGAGTCGGTCCACCTCTCCCCCGACGGCCGGTACGTGGCCCGGCCGGACGGAGACCAGGACGATCCGGGCGTCGAGGTCATCGACCTGGTCACCGGCCGGACCCAACGGCTGACGTCGACCGTCGACCGCAGTGTCTGGAGCATACCGGTCGGCTGGTCCGCGGACGGCCAGTCGCTGGTGGTCCGCGACGACGTGCCGGTCGCGTTCGACGGGGCCACCTACACCTCCGTGCTGAGTGCGGTGACCCTCGGCGGGGAGCGCTGGACCAGGCTGGCCGCCGGCGCCCAGGAGGCGCGCGTCGGCTCGGTCGTCGCCGCCGCGCCGGGCCGGCTCGCCTACCAGTACGGCCGCACGGTCGCCGTGACCGACCTGGCTGGCCGGGAGCTCTCCTCGTTCGCCCTACCCGACGGGACCTGGCTGGCCGGCAAGGGCGCGTGGCGTCCCGACGGCACGAACCTGACACTGGCCGCCCGTCGGGCGGACACCACCGAGTGGACCCTGCGCCAGGTCGATCCCACCAGCGGCCGGGACGTCGGTCCACTGCGCCTGCCCGCCGTGCCCGGGGTCGTCGCCATCCGGCTGCTCGGCTGGGCGCCGGACGGGTCGGCGCTGGTGGCGGCCTATCAGCCGGACCCCCTCGCCCCCGACCTGCCGCTGGAGGAGCAGTCCGACCCGCCCATGAGCGACCAGCGCGTGCGCACCGTGCGGGTCCTGGCACTGACGCCCGGCGCCACCGCGCCGCGAACCGTGCTGACCGCACCGGACCAGGTGGTCGCCGTCGACGTCGCGGACCAGGTGGTCCGGAGCGGACGCGTCCGCGACGCGCAGCCACCCGGCGGCGTGGGTGGCCGGTTCTGGCTCTGGAGCGGTCTCATCATGGTGCTGGTCACCGTGGGCGTGCTGTACGCGAGCCGTCAGCGGATCGCGCTGTGGCTCGACGACCGGCGGGTCAGGCGGACACGGAGGAACGACTGATGCCGACAACCCCGCGGACGAGTCGCACGGCGGTCCTGGTCTGCCAGGGTCGCGCGGCCGCCGACGGGCTGATCGCTCCCGGCCGCTTCGCCGATCCGACGGCCATGCCCCTGCTGCGTCCCGACGAGCGGGAGGCCGTCCAGTGGGTACGCGAGGGCGTCGCTCCCCGGCCGTGGCGGCAGCGGGTCGACTACGAGACGGTCCGCGCCAACGCCGAGCTGATCGTGCCCCGTACGGTCGCCATCGACGATGCCGTACGCGCCCACCCCGGCCCACAGGTGGTGATCCTCGGCGCGGGGCTGGACGGTCGTGCCTGGCGGATGCCGGAACTCGCCGGGGTGACGGTCTTCGAGGTCGACCAGCCGGCCACCCAGCGCGACAAGCGCGAGCGCGCCGAAGGCCTGCCCGGCACCCCGCCGAGGTTCGTTCCGGTGGACTTCGGTCGCGACCGGCTGGCCGAGGCGTTGGCGGCTTCCGGGCACCGTTCCGACCAGGCGACGACCTGGGTCTGGGAGGGGGTCGTGCCATACCTGACCACGGTGCAGGTGACCGCCACGGTGACGGCTCTCGCCAGCTGCTCGGCGCCGAACAGCCGCCTGATCGTCAACTTCCAGCTGCCCGGAACGTCCGTGGTCCTGGGCCGCCTCATCGCACGGCTGCTGACGGCGTCCACCGGCCGGTCGAGCGTGTGGGCGAACGAGCCGTGGCGCTCGACCTGGACGCCCGCCGCCATGGCCGCCCTGCTGGCCCGACACGGCTTCACCGTCACCCGGGACGACGACCTGCTCGACACGGCGCGGGCCCTGCACACGCCGATCCACCACGCCAGGTCGCTGGCACACAGCCGGGTGATGGTCGCCGATCGCACCTGACGCCCCCAGGTCGGGAACCATCCGGCGTGAGCCGCCGGTCGTCGGACAAGGTCGAGCAGACGTGGGCGACGGAGGAAGGCGTGGTCAGCGGGGCGGGTCCTCGCCGGTGAGTCCGTCCACCGACTCCCGGATCAGGTCGGCGTGGCCGACGTGCCGGGCGTACTCCTCGATCAGGTCGACCAGGATCCGGCGCAGGCTCGGCGCCTGACCGTCCGGCCAGTCGCCCCGGGCTAACTGCTCCGGTCCGGCGTTGGCCAGCAGCTCCGCGACGGTGGCGCGGGAGCGGGCCACCGCCTCCCGCCAGAGTGTGTAGAGCTGTTCGGGGGTGTCCTCGGCGGCCGAACGCCAGTCCCAGCCCGGATTCGCGTCCCAGTCGACCGTGTCCCACGGTGGCCCCGGCGAGCGCCCGGCCAGCTTCAGTGAGAAGTAGAGGTCCTCAACCAGGGCCAGGTGCTTGAGCAGCCCACCCAGGGTGATCGACGACGGGCCGAGCGTCGCCCGTAGGCCGGCGGCGTCGAGACCCCCGGTCTTCCACGCGAGGGTGGCACGCTGGCGGTCCAGGGAGCCGAGCAGCGTGGCGGTCTCGTCGCCGGCGATCGGCGGTTCGGGGTGACCGTGCTCGTCCGCGTTGGTCATGGAGACGGACGTTACCGCTCGACGTGGCGGGGCGCTGCCCATGCCGGTCACTGGCCGGCCGCCCGGATTGGTGCTGATGCGAGAAGGGGTGGGCGCGGCAGGTTTCGAACCTGCGACCCCCCGCTTGTAAGGCGGGTGCTCTCCCACTGAGCTACGCGCCCGGAACGCCCGTACGGCGGGCCGGAGGCTGGCAAGCTTACCCTGCTCGCCGCCGGCCCGGACGCACGGCTCACCCCGGTCCGGTGGTGGTCAGGCGGCCGCGGCGATGGCCTTGCGCCAGCCCTGCTGGTCGCGAGCCTCACCGGGACCGTTCAGCTCGGCGAAGCGGACGACGCCGGTCTTGTCGATGACGAACGTGCCCCGATTGGCGAAGCCGGCCACGTCGTTGAAGACCCCGTACGCCTGGGCGACGGCGCCGTGCGGCCAGAAGTCGGCCAGCATGGGGAACTGGTAGCCCTCCCGGTCGGCCCAGACCTTGTGGCTGTAGACCGAGTCGACGCTGACCGTCAGCACCTGGACGTCGTCGTTGGCGTACTCGTCGAGGTTGTCCCGCACCTCGGCCAGCTCGCCCTGGCAGGTGCCGGTGAAGGCGAGCGGGTAGAAGACCAGCAGCACGGTGCGCCGGCCACGGAAGTTCGAGAGCCGGACCTCCTGGTTGTTCTGGTCCTTCAGCACGAAGTCCGGCGCCTCGGCGCCAACCTCGACGGGCATGCGAACTCCTCGGGTCGAGTCAGGGGAAGGCACGAGCCTGCCGCGCCCGGTGGCACGGACCGCCGGGCGCGCGAGGGGAACGAGTTGGGCTACTTCTTGGCCTTGGCCCCTCGGCGCAGCACCAGGCGGGCGCCGCTCCAGTCCCGCCCGGCGTTGATGGTCGAGGTCTGCTGAAGGCCGGCGGTGGGCGCGGACTCCGCGACCTCGCTCGGCTCGACGTGCCCGTCACGCCCGGCCTTCGGCGTGAGCAGCCATACGACCCCGTTGTCGGCCAGCGGGCCGAGGGCGTCGACGAGAAGCTCGAAGAGGTCACCGTCGCCGTCGCGGTACCAGACCAGCACCGCGTCGACCACCTCGTCGGTGTCCTCGTCGACCAGATCTCCACAGCGGTCGGTCAGGGCGTCCCGGAGATCCTGGTCGACGTCGTCGTCGTACCCCATCTCCATGACGACCATCCCCGGTTCGATTCCGAACCGGTCCGCCAGGCTGCGTACCCCGTCGGCGGCCTGACCAGCGGTCGCGCTCACTGTCGCGTGCCTCCTCATCTCGTCCCTGCTCGCGGCGTCGGAACCGACGCCGTCAGGCAAAGTCCACACAGTTGTGCGTCCGCGCGCAAGTGGCGCACCGGGTGGAACGGAATTTACCGTGCCAGCAGCGTACGGGCACCGTCGGTAATGGCTTCCTCGGAGACCAGAACCTGACGTGCTGCTGGACCTAATGGTACAAACGAGTCAACTCCGGCTACTCGTCGCGCCGCACCGACATATCCGGCGTCGACCAGCGCGGCGATCACCCCTTCGCCCACCCCGCCGGATCGGCGTGTCTCATCCACCACCAGCACCCGGCCGGTCGCCGAGGCCTCCCGGATGATGTCGGCCACCGGCAGCGGGGCCAGCCAGCGCAGGTCCACCACCCGGGTGCCCACCCCCTCCTCGGCGAGAACGGCCGCGGCCCGCAGCGACATCCGTACCCCGTTACCGAAGGTGATGATCGTCAGGTCGTCGGCCGAGCCGACCCGGTAGACCCGGGCCCGGCCGATCGGCACGTGCCCGGCCACCCAGGCGCCCGGCTCCGGATACCCGGCCAGCCACTCCCCGTCGCCCTCGGCGTACAGGTCGCGGGTGTGGTAGAGCGCGATCGGTTCCAGGAACACGCAGACGCTACCGTCGACCGCCGCGCTGGCCAGGCAGGTCCGCAGCATGGGCGCGGCGTCGTCCGGCCGCGCCGGCACCGCGACCACCAGCCCTGGCACGTCCCGGAGTACGGCAACCGAGTTGTCGTTGTGGAAGTGCCCGCCGAACCCCTCCTGGTACGCCAGCCCGGCCACCCGCACCACCATCGGGTTGCGGAACGCGCCCTGGGAGAAGAACTGCATGGTGGCCGCCTCACCGCGCAGCTGGTCCTCGGCGTTGTGCAGGTACGCCAGGTACTGGATCTCCGGCACCGGCAGCATCCCGGCCAGCCCGGCGCCCAGGCCCAGCCCGAGCACCGAGGTCTCGTCGAGCAGGGTGTCGAAGACCCGGGCCGGCCCGAACCGGTCGCGCAGCCCCTTGGTCACCCCGTACACGCCGCCCTTGGCGGCCACGTCCTCGCCGAAGACCGCCATCTGCGGGTGGTCGAGCAGCCCGTCGGCGAGCGCCCCGTTGATGCTCTGCGCGAGGGTCAGCGGGCCGGCCAGCTCCGGCGGCTTGCCCCCGAACGCCTCCGCCCGGGCGCCCGCGCCCGGACCGCTGGCCCGGGCCGCCGCGTCGGCCACCGCCCGCGCGACCCGCACTGGCCGGCGGGGGGCCAGCGCGGACACCACGTCGGCCGCGGAGGTCAGCTTCGGCTCGCCCAGCACCTCCTCAGCGAGCCGGCGTACCCGCCAGCCGGTCTCGTCGTACCGGGCCAGCAACTCCTCGCCCGTCGCCACGCCGGCGTCGACGAGCAGCCGGGCGGTCGCGACCACCGGGTCCCGGTCCAGGTCCGCGGCCAGTTCCGCCGGGCTGCGGTACGCCGACTCCGCGTCGGCCCCGGCGTGCCCCATCAGCCGGACGGTGCGCAGGTGCAGCACGGCCGGCCGGCGGTGCCGGCGTACCCACGCCGCGGCCTCCGCCGCCACCGCGTACGCCTGCACCGGGTCGGCTCCGTCGGCACTGAAGTAGCGGATGCCGGGCTTGGCCCGCAGGGTCGCCTCCACCCAGCCCTCCGGGGAGCGGACGCTGATGCCCAGCCCGTTGTCCTCGCAGACGAAGAGCACCGGGATGCGCAGCCCGGCGTGGTCGTACCAGCCGGCGGTGTTGAAGGCGGCGCTGGCGCTGGCGTGGTTGACCGAGGCGTCGCCGAACGAGCAGACCACAATGGCGTCCGGTGGCCACGGGGCGTGCTCGGCGCCGGCCCCGCTGCCGACCCGCACTCCGGCGCCGGTGCGCCGTCCGGCGCTGTCCAGCCGCCGCAGCCGCTCCACGGCCAGCCCCATACCGACCGCCCGGGGCAGGTGCGAGGCGATGGTGGAGGTGGTCGGCACGATGGCCAGGTCGGCCCGGCCGAACACCTTGTGCCGGCCGCCGGCGACCGGCTCCTGGCTGGAGGCGACCATCCCGCGCAGCACGTCCCGGGCCGCGCCCGCGTACGCCGCGAACCCGCCGGCCGGCGCCGGTTCGGGCTCGGTCGGCTCGTCGGGTGGCGCCGCGTCAGCGCCGGGCGCCGGTTCGGCGGTGGTCTGCGCGGCGCGCACGCAGTAGAAGGCACCCGAGCGGTAGTGCAGCAGCGCCGGGTCGGTGGGGCGCAGCGCGGCGGCGACCGCCGCGTTGCCCTCGTGCCCGGAGGAGCCGATGGTGTAGAAGCCCTCCCCGAAGCTGCGCAACCAGCGGCCGGCCAGGTCGAGCTGCCGGCTGGTCACCTGCGCGTCGAACAGATCCAGCAGTCGCGCGCCGGTCAGCGGGGCGTCGTCGGTGACCGGGTCGTCGGGGTCACGCCGCCGCTCGGCGGCGGGCAGCGCCGCCAGCGTCTCCCGGAACCGGTCGTCGAGATCTTGCGGCGTGGTCACGTCGCACAGCATTACCGACGCAGGCCCTGGTCGCCCAGTGGGACACGGTCGGCGCGGGTCGACTCACTCCGGGCCGCAGGGCTCCGGGCAGCCACCGTCGGACACCTTCCACACCAGGTCGCGCAGGGTGTCGAGCTCCCGGTCGGTCAGCCCGGCCAGGAGTCGGGAGTCGGACATCACCGCGGCCACCCGGTCCCGCACGTCCCGGCCCCGCGCGGTCACCACCAGCGTCTTCTGCCGCCGGTCGGCCGGGTCGGTGCGACGCTCGACCAGACCGGCCTGCTCCAGCCTGTCGACCAGCGCGGTCACGTTCGACCGGTCGCAGACGAGCCGCTCGGCGAGGTCGCGGGCCGGCAGCGGCCGGTCCGGGTTCAGCTCGTGCAGCGCCCGGGCCGTCGCCGGGGTGAGCCCCAGCTCGGCGAACGCAACGCCCTGCCGGTGCCGCTGGGAGGCCGTCACGTGTGCCATCCGGCGCACCACGTCGGCGGCCAGGCCGGCGCGGTCCACCGGCCCACCCGCTCCGGGAACGACCTCCTGCGTCACGGCCACATCGTACGCACGGCGCCGGCCGCTCAGCTCAGCGATCGAGATCCGCGCAACATCAGGGAAAGTGCTGCCTCGGAACGTGTTGAGGCAGCACGTCCGGAACGTTGCGCGGATCTTGTGGGGAGAGGCGGGTCAGGCCGGGAGGAAGGAGAAGCGGACCTGGCGGACGGGATTGTCGCCGTTGGTGTCGACCAGGCAGAGCGACTGCCAGGTGCCCAGCGCCAGCCGGCCGCCGAGCACCGGCAGCGTGGCGTACGGCGGGACGAACGCCGGCAGCACATGGTCCCGACCGTGCCCGGGTGAGCCATGCCGGTGCCGCCAGCGGTCGTCGGTGGGGAGCAGGTCGTCCAGCACCCTGAGCAGGTCGTCGTCGGAGCCGGAGCCGGTTTCGATGATCGCCAGGCCGGCGGTGGCGTGGGGCACGAAGACGTGCAGCAGACCGTCGCCCTCGCTGGAGACGAACCCCTGGGCCTCAGCGGTGATGTCCCGGACGGCCGGCCGGGACCCGGTCTGGACGGTGATCACGTCACTGCGCATACGTCGCATTCTGCCGCAGTGCCGGCTCAGTAGCCGCCGCCACCGTCACCCCCGTCGGAGTCTCCCCCCGCCGGGCACGGCGGCGCGGAGGCCTCGTAGCGCTAAGTTACCGGCGGGTACCTGTGTCTCTCGTCGCGTCGGGGGGACCTAGACGTGACGACCGGTGCCACCAGGGGGCAGGATGGCGCTAGAGACCTATCCCACACACAACCGAGGGAACGCCTGTGGCTACGGAACGCAAGCGCCCGGTGATCAGCGACGGCCTACCGAGCCAGCTTCCGGACATCGACCCTGAAGAGACCAGCGAATGGGTCGAGTCGCTTGATGGTGTCATTGACGAGCGAGGTGCCAAACGCGCCCGTTACGTCATGCTGCGCCTGCTGGAGCGGGCTCGCGAACGCCAGGTCGGGGTTCCGCCCCTGACCACCACCGACTACATCAACACCATCACGCCGGAGCGCGAGCCCTGGTTCCCGGGCGACGAGCACGTCGAGCGGCGAATCCGGGCCTACGTCCGCTGGAACGCGGCGATGCTGGTGCACCGGGCGCAGCGCCCGGAGATCGGCGTCGGTGGGCACATCTCGACCTTCGCGAGCTCGGCGTCGCTCTACGAGGTGGGCTTCAACCACTTCTTCCGGGGCAAGAACCACCCGGGTGGCGGCGACCACATCTACTACCAGGGTCACGCCTCCCCCGGTATGTACGCGCGGGCGTTCCTGGAGGGACGGCTCAGCGAGCACCAGCTCGACGGGTTCCGGCAGGAGCTGTCGCACCCGGGCGGCGGGCTGCCGTCGTACCCGCACCCGCGGCTGATGCCGGACTTCTGGGAGTTCCCGACCGTCTCGATGGGTCTCGGCGGGCTGAACGCGATCTACCAGGCCCGGTTCAACCGGTACCTGCAGCACCGCGGCATCAAGGACACCTCGCAGCAGCACGTCTGGGCGTTCCTGGGCGACGGTGAGATGGACGAGCCGGAGACGCTGGGCGCCATCGGCGTGGCCGCCCGCGAGGAGCTGGACAACCTCACCTTCGTGATCAACTGCAACCTTCAGCGGCTGGACGGCCCGGTCCGCGGCAACGGCAAGGTGATGCAGGAGCTGGAGGCGTTCTTCCGGGGCGCCGGCTGGAATGTGATCAAGGTGGTCTGGGGTCGGGAGTGGGACCCGCTGCTCGCCGCGGACACCGACGGCGCGCTGGTCAACCTCATGAACACCACGACCGACGGCGACTACCAGACCTACAAGGCGGAGTCCGGCGCGTACGTGCGGGAGCACTTCTTCGGCCGGGACGCGCGCACGCGCAAGATGGTCGAGCCGCTGAGCGACGACGAGATCTGGAACCTCAAGCGGGGTGGGCACGACTACCGCAAGCTCTACGCGGCCTACAAGGCGGCCACCGAGCACACCGGGCAGCCCACCGTCATCCTGGCGAAGACGATCAAGGGCTGGACGCTCGGCTCGCACTTCGAGGGCCGCAACGCGACCCACCAGATGAAGAAGCTGACGCTGGAGGACCTGAAGACCTTCCGCGACCGCCTCTACCTGGACATCCCGGACTCGGCGCTGGAGGAGAACCCCTACCTGCCGCCGTACTACCACCCGGGCGAGAAGTCCGATGAGCTGGCGTACCTCAAGGAGCGTCGCGAGCAGCTCGGCGGCTACCTGCCGTCCCGGCGGACCAGCACCAAGCGGCTGGCCATCCCCGGCCCGGAGCGGTTCGCCGACGTCAAGCGCGGCTCGGGCAAGCAGAGGGTGGCCACCACCATGGCCTTCGTCCGCCTGCTCAAGGACGTCATGAAGGACAAGGAGTTCGGCAAGCGCTGGGTGCCGATCATCCCGGACGAGGCGCGCACCTTCGGCCTCGACTCGATCTTCCCGACCGCGAAGATCTACTCGCCGCACGGTCAGCGCTACACCTCGGTCGACCGGGAGCTGTTCCTGTCGTACAAGGAGTCGACGACCGGGCAGATCCTGCACGAGGGCATCAACGAGGCCGGCTCGGTCGCCTCGTTCACCGCCGCGGGCTCGTCGTACGCCACGCACGACGAGCCGATGATCCCGATGTACATCTTCTACTCGATGTTCGGGTTCCAGCGGACCGCCGACGGGCTGTGGGCGGCGGCGGACCAGATGGCGCGGGGCTTCCTGCTCGGCGCGACCGCGGGGCGGACCACGCTCAACGGTGAGGGCCTGCAGCACGAGGACGGCCACTCGATGCTGATCGCCGCCACCAACCCGGCGGTGGTCGCGTACGACCCGGCGTTCTCCTTCGAGATCGCGCACATCCTGGAGAACGGCCTGCACCGGATGTACGGGGACGCGCAGGAGAACGTCCTCTACTACCTGACGGTCTACAACGAGCCGATCCTTCAGCCGGCCGAGCCGGCCGGGGTGGACGTGGAGGGCCTGCTCAAGGGCATCTACCGCTACTCGCCGGCACCGCAGGTCGACGGCCCGAAGGCCAACGTGCTCGCCTCCGGCACCGGCATGCAGTGGGCGCTCAAGGCCCAGCAACTGCTCGCCCAGGACTGGGGGGTGGCCGCCGACGTCTGGTCGGTGACCTCCTGGACCGAGCTGCGCCGCGACGCGGTGGAGTGCGAGGAGTTCAACCTGCTCAACCCGGGCGCCGAGGCGAAGGTGCCGTACGTCCAGCAGAAGCTGGCCGACGCGGACGGGCCGAAGGTCGCGGTCAGCGACTGGATGCGCGCGGTGCCGGACCTGATCGCCCGCTGGGTGCCCGGCGACTACACGTCGCTCGGCACCGACGGCTACGGCATGTCGGACACCCGGCACGCGCTGCGCCGGCACTTCCACGTCGACGCCGAGTCGATCGTGGTCGCCACGCTGCGGCAGCTCGCCCGCAGCGGCGCGGTCGCGGCCACCGTGCCGGCCGAGGCCGCCAAGAAGTACGCGATCGACGACGTGAACGCCGCCCCGGTCGGCGAGACCGGCGGCGACAGCTGATCCAGCACCATCCAGGAAGGGCCCGGCGCGCGTGCGCCGGGCCCTTTTTGGTGCACCCGCACCCTCGCCCGCACTCCCGACCGACCGGGCGGACGGCGGGTGAGATGGGGGCGGCGGCGGTCCGGGGTCCTTGGCGGGGACCCGGGGCCACCGCCGGGGCGGGTGACGCCGGGGACTCGGCGGATCAGCCGACGGCGGCCAGGTCGGTCAGCCGGGCCAGCGAGTCCTCCAGGTCCGCGCCGACCCGACGCAGCCCCAGGCGCAGCATGGCCGCCTTGACCGGGCCGGCCGGCCAGCGGACCACGATGAGCCGCACGATGGTCCCGCCCTCCTCCTCCTCGTCCGGAGTGAGCTGGACGTAGATTTCGGTGCGCGCCTCCGCTCGGGCGCCCGCGCCCTTGGCGCGTTCCCGCCAGCCGATCAGAGTCGGCTCCTGGTAGGCGATCACCTCGGCCTCGTGCGCCGAGCCGCGCCCCGCCTGGACCAACTGCCGCCGTCCGAAGCCCTCCCCCGAGAGCACCTCGGCCGCGCGAACCCCCGCCAGCCAGGCCGGCAACTGCTCAGCCCGCTGTACGACGTCCCAGACCACTTCCACCGGCGCCGCCACGTGCGCACTGCGTTCCACGAGGATCATTTCCGTCTTCCCCCACTGAGGACATCCCACGATATCGGCACTCTATGCGCAAATTCGGACGTACCTGGACGGGTTTGGAAAAAGACACGCCGATCAACCATTGCGCATCGCGTCATCCCGGCCTATGGCGCATTCATCCGGAGCGCCCTAGAGTCCCGAACACGTTTCACGTTGACCGGGAGGGCGCATGTCGACCGCACCGATGCCCGAGTTCCCCGCCGGCTTCCGCTGGGGCGTCTCCACCTCGGCACACCAGATCGAGGGCGCCACCACGGCCGACGGGCGCGGGCCGTCCATCTGGGACACCTTCGCGCACTCCCCCGGCCGGATCAGCGACGGCAGCGGCGGCGAGGTGGCCTGCGACCACTACCACCGGCACACCGAGGACGTGGCTCTGCTGGCCGGGCTCGGCGTTTCGGCGTACCGGTTCTCCATCGCCTGGCCCCGGGTGCAGCCCGCCGGCGCAGGCCCGGCCAACGCCGCCGGCCTGGGCTTCTACGACCGGCTGGTGGACGAGCTGCTGGCCGCCGGCATCGACCCGGTGGCCACCCTCTACCACTGGGACCTGCCCCAACCGCTGGAGGACGCCGGCGGCTGGCTGCACCGCGACACCGCCGCCCGCTTCGCCGAGTACGCCGACCTGACCGCCGCCCGGCTCGGTGACCGGGTCCGGCTCTGGATCACGCTGAACGAGCCGTTCATCCACATGAGCCTCGGCTACGGCATGGGTGTGCACGCCCCCGGCCGGATGCTGCTCTTCGACGCCTTTCCGGTCGCCCACCATCAACTGCTCGGGCACGGGCTCGCGGTCGCCGCGCTGCGGGCCCGCACCGCCAGCCCGGTGGCGATCGCCAACAACTACTCGCCGGTGCGGGTGCTCGGCGACAGCGACGCCGACCGGGCCGCCGGGGCCGCGTACCAGGCCCTGCACAACCGCCTCTTCACCGACCCGCTGCTCGGCCGGGGCTACCCGGAACTGCCCGGCTTCGACGCCGACGTGGTCCGCGCCCGCGACCTGGACACGATCGCCGCGCCGATCGACGTGCTCGGGGTCAACTACTACAACCCGACCGGCGTGCGGGCCGCCGAGGAGGGGTCGCCGCTGCCGTTCGAACTGGTCCCGCTCGACGGCTACCCGCGCACCGCCTTCGACTGGCCGGTGGCCCCCGACGGGCTGCACGAACTGCTCCGCTGGCTGCGCCTCACGTACGGCGAGGCCCTGCCCCCGATCGAGATCACCGAGAGCGGCTGCGCGTACGACGACGCGCCCGACCCGGACGGGCGGGTGGCGGACCCGGACCGGATCGCGTACCTCGACGGGCACCTGCGCGCGGTGCGGGCCGCCATCGACGACGGGGTGGACGTACGCGGGTACTTCGTGTGGTCCCTGCTGGACAACTGGGAGTGGGCCGAGGGGTTCACCAAGCGCTTCGGTCTGGTGCACGTCGACTACGCCACCCAGACCCGTACGCCGAAGTCCTCGTACACCTGGCTGCGGGACGTGATCGCGGCCAGCCGGCCGGGGTCGGCGCGGTGACCACCCTCGACCCGACCCCGGCGTCGCTGCCGGCCGCGCTCGCCGAGCCGACCGCGCCGGTACGACGCGGCTGGATCGGGCTGATCTTCGCGGCCAACCTCGGGGTCTGGATGGCGTTCTTCACCCCGATCCAGGTGCTGCTGCCGCAGCAGATCGAGCAAATCGCGCCGGGCGACAAGGAGAACATGCTGGCCGTGGTCACCGGCCTGGGCGCGCTGGCCGCGGTGCTGGCCAACCCCCTCGCGGGCGCGCTGTCCGACCGGACCTGCCTGCGGATCTTCGGCCGGGAGTTCGGCCGCCGGCACGTCTGGACCGCCGGCGGGGCGCTGCTCGGCGCGGCGGCGCTGGTGCTGCTGGCCCAGCAGCGGACCATCCTCGGCGTCGCCCTCGGCTGGGTCGCCGCCCAGGTCTGCTTCAACGCGATGCTGGCCAGCCTCACCGCGGCCATCCCGGACCGGGTGCCGGTCGTGCAGCGCGGCGGTGTCTCCGGCTGGGTGGGCATCCCGCAGGCGCTCGGGCTGGTGCTCGGCGCGGTGCTGGTCACCGCCCTGGTCACCGGCAACGGCGCCGGTTACCTGGCCATCGCGGTGGCGATCCTGCTGCTGTCCCTGCCGTTCGCGCTGTTCACCCCCGACGACCCGCTGCCCCGCGCGCATCGGCCGGTGCTGCGGACGCGCGCGCTGCTGGCCTCGATGTGGATCGACCCGCGCCGGCACCCGGACTTCGCCTGGGCCTGGATCACCCGGTTCCTGGTCCAGCTCGGGAACGCTCTGGGCACCCTCTACCTGCTGTACTTCCTCACCGACGGGGTACGCCACCCCGACCCCGAGGGCGGCCTGCTCGTCCTGATCCTGCTCTACACGCTCGGCATGATGCTGACCGCCGTGGTCGCCGGTCGGCTGTCGGACCGATCCGGGCGACGCAAGATCTACGTGATCACGTCGGGGCTGATCATGGCGGTGGCGGCGCTGCTGCTCGCGGTCGCGCCGGTCTGGCCGATGGCGATCGTGGCCGCGCTGCTGCTCGGCGCCGGCTACGGCGTCTACCTCTCGGTGGACGCCGCGCTGATCACCCAGGTGCTGCCCCGGGCCACCGACCGGGCCAAGGATCTCGGCGTGATCAACATTGCCAACTCGGCGCCACAGGTGCTCGGCCCGGCGCTCTCCGCCCCGCTAGTGGTCTATCTGGGCGGTTACCCGACGCTCTACGCGGTCACCGCCGCGGTCACCCTGGTCGGCAGCGCCCTGGTCGTCAAGATCCGCTCAGTCCCCTAAGCGTTAGGAAGGGACCCTTGTACAACACCAGGCGATAAGAAGGGGCCCTTCCTTACTCAGTCGGCGGTCGCCGTAGGCTGGGGGCGTGACGGTACGTGTGCGCTTCGCCCCCTCCCCGACCGGTATGTTCCATGTCGGCGGCGCCCGCTCGGCGCTGCAGAACTGGATCTACGCCAAGCAGCAGGGCGGGGTGTTCGTGCTGCGCATCGAGGACACCGACGCGGCGCGCAACAAGCCCGAGTGGACCGAGGGCATCCTCTCCGCGCTGGACTGGATCGGCATCTCCAGGGGCAGCTACGAGGGCCCGTACTTCCAGTCACAGAACGCCGGCGAGCACCGGGCCGCCGCCGCCCGGCTCTACGAGTCGGGCCGCGCGTACTACTGCGACTGCACCCGCGAGGACGTGCAGGCCCGCACCGGCTCGCAGTACCAGGGCTACGACGGCTACCACCGCGACCTCGGCCTCGGCCCGGGCGAGGGCCGGGCGCTGCGCTTCCGTACGCCCGACGAGGGCGCGACCGTGGTGGTCGACCTGATCCGCGGCGAGCCCACCTTCGAGAACCGGTTGATCGAGGACTTCATCATCGCCCGGGGCGACGGCTCGCCGGTCTTCCTGCTGGCCAACGTCGTCGACGACCTGACCATGGGTATCACCCACGTGATCCGCGCCGAGGAGCACCTGCCCAACACCCCCAAGCAGCAGCTGCTCTGGGACGCCCTCGGGGTCAAGCCGCCGATCTGGGCGCACGTGCCGGTGGTGGTCAACGAGAAGCGGCAGAAGCTCTCCAAGCGCCGGGACAAGGTCGCCCTGGAGGCGTACCGCGACGAGGGCTACCTCGCCGGCGCGATGCGCAACTACCTGATGCTGCTCGGCTGGGCGCCCTCCGGGGACCGGGAGATCGTCCCCTGGTCCGTGATCGAGGACGAGTTCCGGCTGGAGGACGTCAACCTCTCCTCGGCGTTCTTCGACGAGAAGAAGCTGCGCGCGTTCAACGGTGAGTACATCCGGGCGCTGCCGATGGCCGAGTTCATCGACGCCTGCCAGCCGTGGCTGACCGGCACCGGGACCATCGCGCCGCCGCCGTGGCAGCCCGAGGAGTTCGACGCCGACGCATTCGCCGCCGTGGCGCCGCTGGCTCAGACCCGGATCGCGGTGCTCAGCGAGATCGTGCCGAACGTCGACTTCCTCTTCCTGGCCTCGCCGCTGATCGACGAGGCGGCCTGGACCAAGACCATGAAGGACGGCTCCGCCGACCTGCTGGACGCCGCCATCGCCGCGTTCGAGGCGCTGGACAGCTGGGACGCCGAGTCGCTGAAGTCGACGCTGGAGGCGGTCGGCGCCGAGCGGGGCCTCAAGCTCGGCAAGACGCAGGCGCCGGTCCGGGTCGCCGTCACCGGTCGCACCGTCGGCCTGCCGCTGTTCGAGTCGCTGGAGGTGCTCGGCCGCGAGCGCACCCTGACCCGGATGCGCGCCGCCCGGCTCCGCCTGGTCTGACCGCCTCCGCCGCGCCAAGCCGCCCCGCTCGACGACACCGTGGGGCGGCTTGCGTCGACGTCGCCATCCGCACCGAACTGGCGGCGTCACCTGATCGAGCCTGTGGATCGGGCTCAGCCGCGGGTGGCCCGGCGGCGGAGCAGGAACCCGCCCGCCAGGGCGGCGAGCAGCACCAACGCGCCGAGTGCCCAGAGCCACCAGCGGTGACCGGAGTCGGCGCGCTCCTGCGCCAGCGGCACGACCGCCGTCGGGCTGCCGCCCACCGCGACGGGTGACGCCGAGGCCGGCCCGGCCGACGGCGAGCCGCCCGCAGCACCCGGCGTCGCGGCAGTGCCACCGCTGATCGATGGCAGGGGGGACGGGCTCGCGGACGGGTCGGCGGCCGTGCCGGTGGTGAGGGTGAAGCGCACCTCGCCCTTCACCGGGTGCCCGTCGCCGGAGGCGACTTGGTAACCGACGATGTAGAGCCCCGCGGCGCCGGGCTTGAACGGCACGCGTACGCGGCTGCTGGCGAAGGCCGGCAGCCCGCCGGCGACCACATTGTCCGGTCCGGTTACTGTGATCTTCGTCGTAGCCGGGTCCGGCTTGGCCAGGAAACGGAGCTCGATCCGGGTGGGCGCGGTGGCCACCCGGGCGCCGTCGCGCGGATCGCTGCCGGTCAGCGAATTGTGCGCCGCGGCCGGCGTCGCCGGGACCAGCAACGACACACCGCACGCCACGCCGAGCACCACTGGCACGACCCGCGCCACTCGTGTAACCCTGCCCCCCATGAACCCCTCCGTAAGGGTACGATCCGCCCGCTGATCAACGGCTCCTCATTAGTCGAGCAGAGATCGCAGATAGTTCCAATTACCGCTCCACAAGCTGCAATTCATCGACGTTCTGCGACTCTGTGAGGAGTGGCACCGACCGCCCGGTCGGTTCCGCTACCGAGCAATCGATCCGGACGTCACGGCGAAGCCATCCATCGAACGGGGCGAGGAGGCGGGATGGTCCGACAGATGAGGCGGTGGGCCGCTGTGCTGGCCGGCACGCTGGCGGCGGCGCTGCTGTCGCTCGGCACCGCCGGCCCGGCCAAGGCGGCACCGAAGCCGGCGCCCGCCGGGGTGGACATCACCGGCCCGGGGCTGTCCGAGCCGCTGCGGTTGCGTGTGGACGGTCAGCCCGCGCACGTGGCAGCGGTCATCGACCAGGTCAACTTCCTCGGCCGCACCGGCCAGGCGAAGGGGCCGAAGGCGACCGGCCTCGGTCCGAAGTACACGGTCGTGGTGCTCGCCGGGGAGACCCCGAAGCAGACGTACGACCTGTATCCCAAGGCGGCCGGCGGTCCACGGATCTACCGGCCGGCGAAGCAGCCGGATTCCCGCAAGACCGCCGCGGGTTGGTTCCTCGGCCGGCTCAGCATGTCCGAGACGTTGCGCACCGCGGGGGTGCCGCTGGAGCGGCAGTTCGACACGGTCAGCGGCGGCGTGGGCGGTGGCGAGCGGGTGCTCCCGGAGGACACTCTCGACCCGGCCGGGGACCTCGACGAGGCGCTCGGCGAGTTGCAGCGACTGCTGCTGCTCAACGTCGCGGTGATGCTGACCATCACGGTCGGCCTCGCCGGGATCGCGCTGCTGATCCGCCGCCGCACCCGCTGACCCGTCACCGACGACCCACCTTCACGGCCGCCCGCTGAAATGTCACGCGGGCGGTCGCGTGGTCAGCACCAGCGGCGCGGTGGGCGCTCCCGGCGGGTGGCCCGCTGGCGCGGCCGGACCGGGCCGTGCCGGTGGGCGCCGGCCCACCCGGGCATCTCGCTGCGGCACCCGCCGGCGTGGTCGGGCTCGGGCTCCCCGGGCAGCACCGGCTCGGCGGCCCGCTGGCGGGGCACCACGGCGTCGTCGTCGGCCCGGTCCGCGGGCCGGCCGGTGGTCGGCTCCGCCGGGTGCGACGGCACGCCGCCGACCGTCCGGCGGTGCTTGGCAACCGCCTGCGGGTCGTGGTGCCCCGGCCGGCAGGGCTCGCCCTGGGCGCAGCCGTTCTCGGCCTCCCCGTGCGCCATCCCGGTCTCCTCACGCTCGCACTCACCCGCGGGTGCTCCCCCCGACGTGCCCTGCCACCGTACTGGCCGGGACCGACGGGTCTGCACGGCGTACCCCGGGGTCAGCGCTTCGGGCGGCGAGGGAACAGGGTCTCCCAGACCGGGAAGGCGACCGGCAAGATCGTCGCCGACGGTCGGTAGCGGCGGCCCGGCCGGAACCGGTCAGCGGCTGCGGTGGGCCTCCAGGTCGGCGCGGGTGAACAGCGCCCGCAGCGCCACACCGTGCTCGGCCAGCAGGGCCGCGCCACCCTCCGCGCGGTCGATGACGCAGAGCGCGTGATCCACCCGGGCGCCCAGCTCGCGCAGCTGCCCGGTGGAGGCGACCACCTGCCCCCCGGAGGTGACCACGTCCTCGACCACCAGCACCCGCCGCCCGGCCAGCTCCGTCCCCTCGGCCAGCCGGGCGGTGCCGTACGGCTTGGCGGCCTTGCGGACGAAGGCGCAGGGCAGCCCGGTGTACCGGCCGAGCGCGGTAACCACCGGAATCCCGCCCATCTCCAGCCCGGCCAGCACCTCGATGTCCGCCGGCACCAGGGGCGCCAGGTGAGCGGCCACCCGGTCCAGCAGGCGGGGATCCGCCTCGAACCGGTACTTGTCGAAGTACTCGTCGGCGATCCGGCCGGAGCGGAGCACGAACTCGCCGGTCAGCCGGCAGGTGGTGTCGATCTCGCGGGCCAGCGCGGTCATGGTCTCTGCGTGCGTCATGATGATCATTCTCTCCGGGCCGGCGTCCGTTGGGCGTACCCCTTTCGGCGCATGCCGGTTGCGGCATAGTCCTCCCCGGGTCGGAGTCCGGGGCTCGACGGCTGTGATGGGATCGGGACCATGCGTCCGCCACCGTGGCTCGGCTCCGGCACGCTCGGCCGGGATCTCGCGCTGGCCGGTGCGTCGCTGGCCGGCGGCCTGGTGCTGTGGACCCTCGGTTGGCAACCGCAGATCCGTCCGCACCCGGACGTGCCGCCCGCGTTGTTCCTGCCGCCGCTGCTGACGGTGTGCGTGGCCGTCGGCCTGCGCCGGGTCGCGCCGCGCTCCAGCCTGGGCGTCGGCACGGGGGCGCTGGTCGTGGACATCGCGCTCGGCGGCTCGCTGGGGACGATCCTGGTCTACACCCAGGTGCTCTACGACGCCTGCGTGTACGGCCCGGCGCGGCTGTGGCGGTGGCTGCTGCGGTTGACCGTCGGGCTGAGCCTGGTCGGCGCGGTGGTCGGCGTGCTCCTCTCCGACCAGTGGCGCGGGGTCGCCGTCGGTGTGCTGGTGGTGCTCGTCGGCCTGCTGCCGGTGCTGACCGGGATCAGCGTGCGGCAGTACCGCGACCAGGCCGCGGCCGAGCGGGCTCGGGCCGAGCAGACCGCCCGGCTGGTCGAGCTGGACCGCTGGCAGGCGGTCAGCGCCGAACGGGCCCGGATGGCCCGGGAGTTGCACGACGTGGTCGCCAACCATCTCAGCGCGGTGGCCATCCACGCCACCGCCGTGCTGTCGGTGCCCGGGCTGGACCGCGGCCAGGTCGAGTCGGCGTTGCGGGTGATCCGGGAGAGCAGCGTGCAGGGCCTGGCGGAGATGCGGCAGATGATCGAACTGCTGCGCGAGCCGGGTGCCGGTGGCACGCGGGCGCCGACGGATGGCAGCGGCGCGCTGCCGGAGGCGGCCACCGCGCGGCTCGCCGAGGCGGACCGGCTGGTCGAGCGGATCCGGGCCGCCGGCCTCGCGGTACGGGTCCACACCGACGGCACGCCCGGCCCGCTGCCGGTGGGCGTGGACCTCGCGGCGTACCGGATCGTGCAGGAGTCACTGACCAACGCGCTGAAGCACGGCGCGGGCGAGGCGGAGCTGACGATCGCGTACCGGCCGACGGAGGTGGTGCTGACGGTGGAGAATCCGGTGCGCCGGGGCGGCGCCGGGCTGACCGGCGCCGGGGCCGGGCTGATCGGGATGCGGGAACGCGCCACGCTGCTGGCGGGCCGGTTCGACGCCGGGCCGCACGACGGCCGGTGGCTCGTCCGGGCCGCGCTGCCCACCCGGGAGGACGGGTGACCGGCCCGGCCCGGGCACCGGGCGGTGCTGGCACAGCCCGGGCACCGGGGGACGCGGGTACGGCGGTCCGGGTGGTCGTGGCGGACGACCAGCCGGCGGTACGAGCCGGGCTGACGTTGATCCTGGCCGGCGCTCCGGGCGTCGGGGTGGTCGGCGAGGCGGGCGACGGCGACGAGGCGGTACGGCTGTGCCGGGAGTTGCGACCGGACGTCGCCGTGCTCGACATCCGGGTGCCGCGCCGGGACGGCATCTCCGCGACCCGGGCGATCGTCGCCGAAGGGCTCGCCGACGTGCTGGTGCTCACCACCTTCGACCTCGACGAGTACGTCTTCGGGGCGCTGCGTGCCGGGGCGGCCGGTTTCCTGCTCAAGGACACCGACGCGGCGGGGCTGGTCGCGGCGGTACGGACGGTGGCACGCGGCGACGGGTTCATCGCCCCCGCGGTGACCCGCCGGTTGATCGCGGCCTTCGCGGCCACCGCGCCAGGGTCGTCGGCGGCCACCCGGGCCGCCCTGGACGGGCTCACCCCGCGCGAGCGGGACGTGCTGGCCTGCCTCGGCCTGGGCCTGTCCAACCAGCAGATCGCCGATCGGCTGGCGATGGCGGAGAGCACCACCAAGACGCACGTGAGCCGGATCCTGGCGAAGCTGGACCTGCGCAGCCGCGTGCAGGCCGCGATCCTGGCCCAGGAGCTGGGCCTGCCCGCCCCCGCTCCGCCGCCGTGATCCCGGGCCATGGCGGCCCGGCATGAAGATCCAGGTCAGCGCGTGTCAGGCTAGGGCGGTGAGTACGCCGGGCGGTGGGGAGCTGACGGCCACGCTGCGTCAGATCGAGCGCGCGGCGGGGGCGCTGGCCACCGCCAGCGTGGCCCGGATGGACGAGACCCTGCCCTGGTTCCGCGCCCTGCCGGCCGACCAGCGCTCCTGGGTGATGCTGGTGGCCCAGGCGGGCGCCCGGTCGCTGGTGCAGTGGCTGCGCGACGGCGGCGGCACGGCGGACAGCACCCAGGAGGTCTCCGACGAGGTCTTCGCCGCCGCTCCCGAGGCGCTGGCCCGGTCGATCACCCTCCAGCAGACGGTGGCGCTGATCAAGGTGACCATCGACGTTGTCGAGGAGCAGGTGTCGCACCTGGCCGCCGAGGGCGAGGAGCAGCAGCTGCGCGAGGCGGTGCTGCGCTTCTCCCGGGAGATCGCGTTCGCCGCCGCCCGGGTGTACGCGCGGGCCGCCGAGTCACGCGGCGCGTGGGACGCCCGGTTGCAGGCCCTGCTGGTCGACGCGCTGCTGCGCGGTGACTCGCCGGACGTGCTGGCCAGCCGGGCGGCGGCGCTCGGCTGGACGGACGCGCCGCCGGTCGCGGTGGCGGTCGGCCGCTCCCCCGGCGGAGAGGTCTCCGCGGTGCTGCACGTGGTCTACCGGCAGGCCCGGCGGATCGGCGTGGAGGTGATCGGCGGGGTGCACGGCGACCGGCTGGTGATCGTGCTGGGCGGCGCTGCGGATCCGCTGGGAGCCACCGGCAAGCTGCTGACCGCGTTCGGGGACGGGCCGGTGGTGGTGGGTCCGGCCGTACCCAGTCTGGACGAGGCGACGGAATCGGCGCGGGCCGCGCTGGCCGGCTTCCGGGCGGCGCCGGCCTGGCCGACGGCGCCCCGGCCGGTGCCGGCCGCCGAGCTGCTGCCGGAGCGGGCCCTGGCCGGCGACGCGGAGGCCCGCCGCCGGCTGCGGCACGACGTGTACGCGACCCTGGTGCGCGCCGGTGGCGAGCTGTTGGAGACGCTGGACGCGTTCCTGGCCGCCGGTGGCACGCTGGAGAGCGCCGCGCGGGCGCTGTTCGTGCACCCGAACACGGTGCGCTACCGGTTGCGCCGCATCGCCGAGGTGACCGGCTTCTCGCCGCTGTCGCCCCGGGACGCGTTCGCCCTGCAGGTGGCGCTGACCGTCGGCCGGCTGGATCCGGTGACCCCGATGACCGCGCCGGTCCCGACCCAGACAATGACCCCGGCAGTCCGGAAAGCCACCCAAACCGGCGACGATCACCGCCGATCTTTGTAGAAACCCTCCAAAGCTTCTAGTGTGGTTTGGTCGAGGGCGGCACAGCGTTACCCACGCGTATCCGGGAGAGTCATAGTCGTGCTCGCCGTACTTAGTCCCGGCCAGGGTTCCCAGAAACCCGGCTTCCTGACCCCTTGGCTCGACCTGACCGGCACCGAGGCGCGACTGCGCTGGTGGTCGGCTCTGGCTGGGGTCGACCTGCTGCACCTGGGCACCGCCGCCGACGCCGACGAGATCAAGGACACCGCCCGCACCCAGCCGCTGCTGGTCGCCGCGGCGCTGCTCGCCGCCGAGCACCTGCCGCTGTACGACGTGACGCTCACCGCCGGGCACAGCGTCGGCGAGCTCGGCGCCGCGGCGCTGGCCGGGGTGCTGCCGGCCGAGGCCGCCATCACCCTCGCCGGCGTGCGGGGCCGGGAGATGGCCGCCGCGTGCGCGCTGGAGCCGACCGGGATGGCCGCCGTGCTCGGCGGCGACCCGGACGAGGTGCTCGCCGCGATCGCCGCGCACGGGCTGCACCCGGCCAACCGCAACGGCGCCGGGCAGATCGTCGCCGCCGGCTCCCTGGACGGGCTGGACAAGCTCGCCGCCGAGCCGCCGGCGAAGACCCGGATCATCCGGCTCCAGGTTGCCGGCGCGTTCCACACCCCGTACATGGCGCCGGCCGAGTCCGCGCTGGCCGCGGTGGCCGCCGGCATCACCCCGGCCGACCCGGCCCGGATCCTGCTGTCGAACCTCGACGGCGCCGCGGTCGACCACGGCCGCGACATGCTGCAACGCCTGGTCCGCCAGGTCACCGCGCCGGTCCGCTGGGACCTGTGCATGCGTACCCTGGCCGACCTCGGTGTGACCGGCGTGATCGAGCTACCGCCGGCCGGCACACTGGCCGGGCTGGTCAAGCGGGAGCTCAAGGGCGACGGCGCACCGGAGATCGTCACCCTGAACACCCCGGACGACCTGCCGGCCGCGCGGGACCTGATCGCCCGGCACGGCATGGCGCCCAGCCACGAGCCGACCATGCAGTTCCGCGTGGTGGTGGCGCCGTCCGCCGGCACCTTCGCCCCGTCCGCCGAGCTGACCGAGGGCGAGACGATCCGCGCCGGCCAGGTCGTCGGGCACATCGGCACCCGGCAGGGGCCGGTCGAGGTGACCGCCCACCAGGGCGGCGTCCTCACCGAATGGCTCGCCCACCACGACGACCCGGTCGCGCCGGGCCAACCGCTCGCCCGCATCGGAGGTCGTTCATGACTGGCAGTCGCATCGTCTCGATGGGGCACTACCAGCCCTCCCGGGTGGTGACCAACGACGACATCGCCCAGCTCGTGGACACCAACGACGAGTGGATCCGGGACCGGGTCGGCATCGTCACCCGGCGGATCGCCGACAGTGAGACGGTGGCCGACATGGCCGCCGCCGCGGCCGGCAAGGCGCTGGCCAACTCCGGCCTGACCGCCGCCGACATCGACCTGGTCGTGGTCGCCACCTGCACCTCGGTCGACCGCAGCCCCAACGTGGCCTGCCGGGTCGCCGCCAAGCTGGGCATCGCCGCGCCGGGCGCGTACGACGTCAACACCGCCTGCTCGGGCTTCGCCTACGCGCTGGGCACCGTCGACCACGCCATCCGGGCCGGGGCGTCGCGCAATGCGATCGTCATCGGCGCGGAGAAGCTCTCCGACTTCACCGACTGGACCGACCGCTCCACCTGCATCATCTTCGGCGACGGCGCCGGTGCCGCGGTGGTCACCGCGACCGCCGACGACGAGCCGGCCGGGATCGGTCCGGTGGTCTGGGGTTCGGCGCCGGAGAAGAGCGACGCGGTCCGCATCGAGGGCTGGCGCCCGTACATCCAGCAGGAGGGGCAGTCGGTCTTCCGCTGGGCCACCACCGCGCTGGCGCCGCTGGCCCTGCAGGCGTGCGAGCGGGCCGGGGTCGACCCGTCGGAGCTGGCCGCGTTCGTGCCGCACCAGGCCAACGCCCGGATCATCGACGGCATCGCCAAGCGGCTCAACATCCCCAACGCGATCATCGCGAAGGACATCGTCGAGTCCGGCAACACCTCCGCGGCGAGCGTGCCGCTGGCCCTGTCCAAGCTGGTCGAGCGGCGGGAGGTGCCCTCGGGCGCCCCGGTGCTGCTGTTCGGCTTCGGCGGTGGCCTGACCTACGCCGGTCAGGTCGTCCGCTGCCCCTGAGGACCCCTCGGGCGCACAGGCGCCCAGGAGTGGCGGCTGGCAACGCCGGCCGCCGGAGAACCCCCCGATGAAAGGAACCAACCGCAATGACCCGTGACGAGATCACCACCGGACTCGCCGAGATCCTCGAAGAGGTTGCCGGGGTGAACCCGGACGACGTGGCCGAGGGGAAGTCCTTCACCGACGACCTCGATGTCGACTCGCTCTCCATGGTGGAGGTCGTGGTGGCGGCCGAGGAGAAGTTCGGCGTCAAGATCCCGGACAACGAGGTGCAGAACCTCAAGACCGTCGGCGACGCCGTTACCTACATCGCGGCGCAGTCCTGATCATGAGTCGTCCTGACGTCGTCGTCACCGGGCTCGGCGCGACGACCCCGCTGGGCGGGGACGTCGCGTCGACCTGGGACGCCATGCTCGCCGGCCGCTCCGGGGTGAGTGCCCTCACCCAGGAGTGGGCCGCGCAACTGCCGGTCCGGATCGCCGCCCAGCTGGCCGTGGAGCCGTCCGAGGTGCTGGACCGGGTCCGGCTGCGCCGGCTGGACCGCTCCGAGGCGATCGCGATCATCGCGGCGCAGCAGGCCTGGGCGGACGCCGGCCTGGCCGACTCCGGCCTCGACGGTGAACGGTTGGCGGTCAGCGTCGGCTCCGGCATCGGCGGTGCCATCACCCTGCTCGCCCAGGACGACATCCTGGAGGCGTCCGGGCCGCGGCGGGTCTCCCCGCACACCATCCCGATGCTGATGCCGAACGGTCCGGCCGCGTGGGTCGGGCTGGAGCTGGGAGCCAAGGCCGGCGTGCACTCGGTGGCCAGCGCCTGTGCCACCGGCGCCGAGGCGATCGCGCTGGGCCTGGACATCATCCGCGCCGGCCGGGCCGACGTGGTGGTGGCCGGCGGCACCGAGGCGGTCATCCACGCGCTGCCGATCGCCGGGTTCAGCTCGATGCGGGCCATGTCGACCCGCAACGACGAGCCGGAGCGGGCCTCCCGCCCGTGGGACCGGGGCCGTGACGGCTTCGTCCTCGGCGAGGGCGCCGGCATCGTGGTGCTGGAGCGGGCCGAGCACGCCGCCGCCCGGGGCGCCCGGGTGTACGCGCGCCTCGCCGGCGCCGGGATCACCTCCGACGCGTACGACATCGTGCAGCCGCACGCCGAGGGCGAGGGCGCGATCCGGGCCATCGCCAAGGCGATCGCGGACGCGGACGTGGCCAAGCGGGACATCGTGCACGTCAACGCGCACGCCACGTCGACCCCGGTCGGCGACATGTTGGAGATCGGCGCGCTGCACAAGGCTCTCGGCGACCACCCGGTGCTGGCCGCGACCAAGTCGATGACCGGTCACCTGCTCGGTGCGGCCGGCGCGCTGGAGTCGATCGCCACGATCCTGGCCATCCGCGACGGTGTCGTACCTCCGACGGTCAACCTCGACGACCCGGATGACGGTCTCACCCTGGAGGTGGCCGCACACAAGGCGCGCCACATGGAGATCCCGGCCGCGCTGAACAACGCGTTCGGCTTCGGGGGCCACAACGTGGCTCTGGTCTTCACCCGGCCCTGAGGCCACAGCTTGGAGGCGCGCACGTGACCACCACCGCCCTCGGTGCGGACACCCGCACCGTGGACTACCGGGATCCTGAGGTCCGCCTCCGGGCGCTGTTCGACGCCGGCTCGCTGCGCCTGCTGGCCCCCCGGGACAGCTCCGGGGTGCTGTGGGCGCGCGGCGAGATCGAGGGCGGGCCGGCCATCGCGTACGCCACCGACGCCACCAGGATGGGCGGCGCGATGGGCACCGACGGGTGCCGGCACGTGGTCGACGCGATCGACACCGCCGTGCGGGAGCGGGTGCCGGTGCTGGGCCTCTGGCACTCCGGCGGCGCCCGGCTGACCGAGGGCGTGGTCGCGCTCGACGCGGTCGGGCAGGTCTTCGCGGCCATGGTCCGCGCGTCGGGCCGGGTACCGCAGATCTCCGTGGTGCTCGGGCCGGCGGCCGGCGGCGCGGCGTACGGGCCGGCGCTGACCGACATCGTGGTGATGAGCGGCGCCGGGCGGATCTTCGTGACCGGGCCCGAGGTGGTCCGCAGCGTCACTGGTGAGCAGGTCGACATGGAGCGCCTGGGCGGCCCCGAGCCGCACGGCCGGCGCTCCGGCGTGGTGCACGTGACCTGCGCCGACGACGCGGCGGCGATGGTCGAGTCGCGCAAGCTCGCCGCGCTGCTCGGCCGTCAGGGCCGGCTCTCCCCCGACGACGTTCCGGCCGTCGACGCGGACGGGCACGACCTGTCGGCGAAGATGCCGGCCGAGACCAACCGGGCGTACGACGTCAAGCCGGTGGTCAAGGCCCTGCTCGACGCCCCCGGCGTGGAGCTGCACGCCAGGTGGGCGCCGAACGTGGTGACCACGCTGGGCCGGTTCGCCGGCCGGACGGTCGGGGTGATCGCCAACAACCCGCTGCGCCTCGGCGGATGCCTCGACGCGTCCAGCGCGGAGAAGGCTGCCCGGTTCGTCCGGATGTGCGATTCGCTGGGCGTACCACTGATCGTGCTCGTCGACGTGCCCGGTTACCTGCCCGGCCTGGGCCAGGAGTGGGACGGCGTGGTCCGGCGCGGGGCGAAGCTGCTGCACGCGTTCGCCGAGGCGGTGGTGCCGCGGGTGACCCTGGTGACCCGCAAGGCGTACGGCGGCGCGTACATCGCGATGAACTCCCGCTCGCTGGGTGCCACCGCGGTCTTCGCCTGGCCGGACGCGGAGGTCGCGGTGATGGGCGCCAGCGCGGCGGTCAACATCCTGTACCGCAAGAAGCTCGCCGCGGCTCCGGCGGAGGAGCGGGAGACGCTGCGCGCGCAGCTGATCGAGGAGCAGACCCGCACGGCGGGCGGGGTCAACCGGGCGCTGGAGATCGGCGTGGTGGACGACGTGATCAAGCCAGCGGAGACCCGTCGGCGGATCGCCGAGGCGTTGGCCGGCGCCCCGGCCGCCCGCGGCGCACACGGCAACATCCCGCTCTAGTGGTGTGTAAGGAAGGGCCCTTTGTTATCGCGAGGCGATAACAAAGGGCCTTCCTTTACGTTCAGGCCCGGTTGCGCGGGTGGTGCTTCGCGGTGCGCTCGTTGCCCCGGCGGTAGTTGCCGGTCCAGCGGGCCATCACCAGCTGCGGGTCGTCGTCCACCTCGGCGAGGAACTCCGCCGCCCGGCCGCCGCGCAACGTGGTGGCCACCCGCCCGTGATGCGTGATCACGACGGCGCCGTCGGCCCGCTCTACCCAGTCGAAGTCCCGCGCCTGACCCATGCCGGCCAGGCTGCCAGGTCGGCCGGGGCGGCGCTACCGGATTCCGGCCGGGCGGGTCGACGCCTGTGCCGGCCGGGGGTACGGGCCGGCACAGGCCGCGTCGAGTCAGCCGGCGGCCGGGACCGCCTCCCGAGCCAGGAGCACCGCGCCGAGCAGCGCCGCGTCGGCGGCGAAGCTGGAGAGCACGATCTCCGGCCGATATGGCAGCACCTCGGCGAGCCGTTCGACGATCAGCCCGCGGATCAGCTCGCTGCCGGCCACCCCGCCGACCAGCACCACCCGCTGCGGATCCACCAACAGACAACAGGTGATCAGATGGCGGGCGATCTCGTCGACCCTGCCGCGCAGCACGTCCCGGACCTCGCCGGGCTGGTCGGCCCGGGCAGCCAGCCCGGCCGCCCCGTCCGGTACGTCCAACTCGGCGGCGAGCTGGTCCAGAGCGCGTCCGGAGAAGACCGACTCGAGCATCCTGCCGGGACGGGCGGCGCCAGCGAGGGCGTACCCGATCTCACCGGCGGCCCCGTGCCGTCCGGCCAGTACCGTGCCGCGCACGGTGACCGCTGCCGCCACCCCCGTGCCCAGCCCGACCACCAGGCCGGGGTCGGCGTCGCGTAGCGCGCCGAGCCGCAGCTCGGCCAGGGCGGCGGCGTTGAGGTCGTTGTCGACCGCGACCGCCGGTACGCCGAGCCGGTCGCGGACCGTGTCGACGAGCCGCAGCCGGTCCCAGCCCGGCACGTTCGGCGCCAGGTCGATGCCGTCGGGTCGGACCACACCGGGCGAGGCGACCCCGACCGCCGCGACCGGGCCACCGACCTCTCCGAGCAGCCTCGTCGCCACCTCCAGCGCCCGGTCCAGCGCCTGGCGGGCACCCCGGTCGGCGTGCGTCGGCACCCGCTCGCTGGCCAGCAGCCGGCCCGAGCCGTCGGCCACCCCGACCGCCATCTTCGTGCCGCCGAAGTCGATGCCGAGCAGCAGACCGCCGACGTCTCCGGCTCCGGCGGCCTGCTCGGCGCGGTCGGCCAGTCGTACGGTCACCTGGCCGTCACCTCAGCGACCTCGTCCAGCGCGGCGTCGGCCGCCGCGAGACGGTCCCGGACGGCGGCGAGCCGACCGGCGACGGTGTCGAAGGCGCCGCGCAGCTCGCCCACCTGGGCGCGGACGGCGTCCGAACCGGGACCGTCGATCTGGGCCCGGCGCAGCACGAGCTCCGGGCGGACGGCGGCGGCGATCAGGTCGGCGACCGCCGCGTCGTCCAACGGCGCGCTCAGGCCGACCGCGTCGGCGGCTGCGCGCACGTCGCTCTCCGTCCAGGAGTCCGGCGCGCCGCTCCGAACCAGCCGGCCGACCACGGAGTGCGCGGCCCGGAACGGCACCCCGTGCAGGGTCAGCGCGTCGGCAGCGGCCGTGGTGGTGGCACCGGAGGCGACAATCTCCTCCCGGGACGGCGGTTCCAGCGGCTCCAGCTCGGCCAGGAAGCCGCCGAGCAGGGCGAAGAAGCGGTCCGTACGGTCGTTGCTGTCCCAGAGCCGGACCTGCACGTCGGTGGTGGCGTTGTTGGAGTCCTCCCACCAGGCCGCACCGACGTTGTTGAGCACCGAGGCGGCGTCCCCGGCGGCAGCGCCGGCCATCGACACCAGATGCTCCAGCACCACCGGGTTGCGCTTCTGCGGCATGATGCTGCTGCCCTGGGTGAAGTCGCCGGGCGTGGCCACCCAGCGCCAGGTCAGCCAGTCCATCAGGGTCCGGGCCAGTCGGGCACCGGTGGCCAGCGACTGGGCGTTGAGCGTGCCGACCCGCACCAGGTGGTCGGCACCGGCCACCGCCTCGTAGGAGTTGGTGACCAGGCCGTTGAAGCCGAGCAGCTCGGCCACCCGGGCCGGGGAGATGTCCAGGTCCGTGCCGGCGAAGGCGCAGGAGCCCAGCGGCGAGATGTTCAGCTGGTCGATCAGGTCGGCGTAGGCGACCGCCTCACCCGCCAGCGCCTCTGCGTAGCCGGCGAGTGCGTGGCCGATGGTGGTGGGCTGCGCGGGCCGGCGGTGCGTGTAGCCGGTGATGACCACGTCGGCGTAGCGGTCCGCGACGTCGAGAGCGGTCGCACCGGTGGCGAGCACCCGGTCGAGCACGCCGAGCAACTGGTCACGAAGCAGCATCCGGAACACCCCGGCGTCGAGGTCGTTGCGGCTGCGGGCGAGCTGCACGTCGAGCTGGGCGGCCGGGATGCCGCACGCCTCGGCAAGGCGCTTCTCCACCAGGTAGTAGACGTCCTCGAAGCTGCCGTCGTAGATCGGCGCGGAAGCGGTGTCGGCACGCAGCACGGCCAGTCCCCGCAGCAGTCCGGCGCCCCGCTCGGCGGGGATGAGCCCCCGCTCGGTCAGCATCACCACGTGGGCCTGGCTGGCTCGCACCATCGCCGGAAAGAGGTGCTCGACGTGGTGCTCGTAGGTGGGCCGTAGGTGGTGCCGCTGGTAGGTGGTCAGCGCGGAGGTGCTCATGAGGGTCCTTACTTCCTTCCAGGCCGGGGGCGGCGGGTCCGCCGCCTCCGGGGCGTCAGCCGGTCAGTCGGTCAGGCCGAGCAGTCGTTCGGCATTTCCGGCGAAGATGGCTCGCAGGTGGTCGTCGGGCATGCCCAACTCGCGACAGACCCGCAGTTGGTCGTCGAGGTAGCGGGTGACATAGCCCCGGGGGAACCACGACGAGTCGCTGCCGTAGACGATGCGGTCCGGGCCGATGGTCTCGTAGCAGCGGCGGAAAAGATCCTCCAAGGTGAGCTTGTACGGCAGCCACCGCACCCACTGGTTGGACCCGGACGTGTCGATGAGGATGTTCGGGCAGCCCCACGCGGCGAAGAACAGCTCCTGCACGTGTTGCACGCCGAAGTGCGGCACCACGACCGACAGCTCGGGGAAGCGCCGGGCCATCCGGGCCAGCTCGTCCGGGCCGCCGTACCGGCCGAACGTCAGGCCACCCGCGCTGCCGTAGTGCCCGATGTGGATGAGCACCGGCACGCCGAGTCGCTGGGCGGTGCCCCAGAGCGGATCCAGCGCGGGGTCGTCGAGCGGACCGCGCAGGAGCGGGGCGAAGAGCTTCAGCCCGCGCAGGCCGCGCTCGGTCACCGCTCGCTCCAGTTCGGCGGCGGCGTCCGGGCCGTACGGGTCGTGATGGGCGAAGCCGAGCAGCACGTCCGGATGCCGGTCGACGACGTCGGCGACGCTGTCGTTGCCGCCGCCGGTGACGAAGACCGCCTTGCTGATGTGGTGCGTGCGCAGCTCCTCGGCCCACCGGTCGGCCTCGTCCTGCCAGCGCTCGGCGGGCGGCTCCGGGTCGGGGAAGCTCCACGCCCGACGCCACTGGGCGGCGTACGGTGCGGCACCGGCAGCCCGGATGCTCCGCTCGTGATCACCGCCGGGGTGCATCCCGGCCTCGTGCTCACAGGCCCGGATGGTCTCGTCGGCACCGATCCGGAAGTGCAGGTGGAAGTCGACGATCTCGAGTCCACGGTCGCCGCTCATGATGCTCCCCTGATCGGTGCGGTGTCGCCGGGCTGGGTGGGGGCTGTCGGTCGGCCCGCGTCTGATCCGGGGGTCGACGAGGTGGGCAGCGGGTCGTCGGTCGGCGGCGCGGGCAGCGGTGCGGCCACCCAGGCTTCGACGATCTCCCGCAGCCGGCCGCCGGCCAGCTCGCGGACCCGCCGACCGGCCTCCTCACTGGCCAGTGAGATGTGCCCGGACCAGCCCTGCCAGGGGTCTGGTCGGGACTCCACCAGCACGTACGGATGGGTCACCGGCAGTTTCGGCTTCGGCGGCAGGTCGGTGACCGCGTCGAGGCGCACCGCCTCCGGGTCGAAGCCGAGCACACCGGAGGTCTCGTACGCCCCGCCGTGGCCCCGCGCCGGTAGGGCGCCGTAGATCTCAGTGGTCTCCGCGGGGGTGACCAGCTGGAACCAGTTCACCAACAGCAGGCTGGCCTGCCGCCGGCCCGAGACCCACTCCATCGCGGCCCGGACCGTGGACATGTTCGCGTCGTGGCCGTTGACGATGAGCAGTCTGGGGAACCCGGCGGCGACAATTCCCTCGATGACGTCGGCGAGGTAGCCGACCGCGATCTCCGGCCGGATCGCCACCGTGCCCGGCCAGGGCCGGGTCTGCCCGGGGCAGGCGGCGTAGGGCACGGCGGGGAAGAGCACTCCCCGGGGTCCGGAGGTGGCGGCGCTCTCGCCCGCGAAGCCCTCGGCCAGGATCAGGTCGGTGCCCAGCGGCAGGTGCGGGCCGTGCCATTCGACGGCGCCGACCGGCAGTACCGCGAAGTCCGCCGCTTCGGCCACGGCCGCCAGCTCACCGCCGGGCACCCGGACCGCCGGGAGTAGCGCGCCGGTGGCCGGCCACATGCTCATGCCGTCCACTGCGCCGCCTCCCGGGAGGCCCGCCGGCCGGTTTCGAGCCGACCCGACACCACCATCACCACGAAGATCAAAACGACCTGGAGCATGCCGTACGCGGCGGCGGTGCCGACCTCGAACGAGTACATCCTGTTGTTGATCTCGACGGAGATCGGCGCGGTCTGCGAGGTGTAGATCAGCACGGAGGCGACGAACTCGCCAACGCCGTGCACGAAGGCCAGCAGCGCGCCCGCGATCACGCCCGGCAGCATCAGTCGCAGGGTCACCGAGCCGAAGGCGCGCCACCACGAGGCGCCGAGGTTGCGGGCCGCCTCCTCCAGCGCGGGGTCGATCTGGGCGAGCGTGGCCGAGCTGGACCGGAAGACCAGTGGGAGGAATCGCACGAAGTACGCCAGCGGCATGATCCAGAACGTGCCGATCAGGACCTGGCCGAAGCTGAACGCGTTACCGGTGCTGAACGCCGAGATCAGGTTGATCGCCACCACCGTGCCGGGCAGCGCCCAGGCCAGCATCACCGCCACGTCCAGCACGCCGCGCCCGCGGAAGTCGAGCCGGCGCACCGCGTAGGCGATCAGTACGCCGACCACGACGCAGCCGACGGTGGCCAGCAGGCTCATCTGCAACGAGTTGAGGATCGGCTGGAACGCGTTCGGATCGGAGAAGATCGTGACGAAGTTCTGCATGGTGTACGCCGCGGGCACCACTTCGGTGGTCCACGAGCCGTCGGCGGAGAACGCCACCAGCGCGATGGTCGCCACCGGGGCCAGCAGCACCACGGTGGCCAGCAGCGACGCGCCCAGAGCCACCCAACGCCCGAAGGGGTTGGTGATCTCGCGGCGGTACGCGGCGACCCCCTTGGACTGGGAGCGGTAGCTGCGCCGCCCCTCGTACCAGCGCATACCGAGCAGGAACAGCACCGAGACCACGCCCAGCACCGAGGCGTAGGTGGACGCCATCGGCAGGTCGCCGTTGGTGCGGTTGATGTAGATCTGCATGGTCATGGTCTGGTCCACACCGAAGAGCAGCGGGGCGGTGTACGACGCCAGCGACGTCATGAAGACCAGCAGCGAGGCGGAGACCAGCGCCGGGGTGAGCATCGGCAGCAGGACCGTCCGCCAGACCCGGACCCGACCCGCGCCGAGGTTGTAGGCGGCCTCCTCCACCGACGGGTCCATCCCGGCCAGCGCCGCGGCGGCGGACAGGTAGAAGAACGGGTACATGGTGAAGGTGTGCACCACCAGCACCCCGGCGATGCCGCTGAAGGGCAACACCGGCTCGGCGGTGCCGAAGACCTGCTGAAGCCCGCGCGGCAGGATGCCGGTCTCGCTGTACAGCAGCTGGAATGAGATCGCGCCGATCAGCGGTGGCAGCGCCGCCGGCACCAGGATGATCGCCTCGATCAACCGCCGGCCGGGAAACGAGAAGCGCTTGAGCAGGAAGGCCATCGCGACCCCGACGATCCCGCAGAGCAGCACGCTGGCAGCGGAGATGATCAGGGAGGTGACCAGGGATGATCGCGCGACGCCCGAACTGGTGAAGAAGCTGGTGTAGTTCGCCACCCCGTCGACGCCGACGCTCTCGGCGAAGGTGGCGAACATCGGCTGCACCACGTACCCGAAGAGGATCAGCGCGAGCGGCAGCACCAGCAGGTAAGGGAACCAGCGCGAGTTCGTCCCGCCGGTGAACCGATCGGTGAAGCGTCGCCGCCGTCCGTCGCCGGAGGACGCCGGGCTCCCGGTGACCGGTGGGATGGTGGCCGGGCTCGGGGTGGCGGGGATGGTGCTCATGGACGCACCACCCACATCCGCTCCCGCGGCAGCCGCAGCCCGAGCTGGTCGCCCACCGACAGGCCGGCCGGCGGATCGACGGCGGCCACCTGCACCGCCTCGCCGGCCACGTCGACCAGGAGGTTGGTGGACATGCCGGTGAACTCCAGCTCGGTGACGCGGCCGGTGACCACGCCGGGCTCGGTGGCCGAGGTGAGGCCGATGTGCTCGGGGCGTATCGAGACCAGGGCGGTCGCCCCCGTGCCCAACCCGTGATCCGCGGGAGCGGCGACGCCGACCTGGCTGCCGTCGGGCAGCCGCACCGTGACCGTCTCCGGGCCGACGCCCAGCACCGGCAGGCTCAGCACGTTGCTGCGGCCGATGAACCGGGCGACGAAGCTGGTCGCCGGACGGTGGTAGATCTCCTGCGGGGCACCGATCTGCCGCACCCGACCGGACTCCATCACCGCGATCCGGTCGGACATCGCCATCGCCTCGGCCTGGTCGTGGGTGACGTAGAGCGAGGTGGTGCCGGCCTCCCGCTGGATCCGCCGGATCTCGACCCTGGTCTCCTCACGGAGTTTGGCGTCGAGATTGGAGAGCGGCTCGTCGAGCAGCAGGGTCCGCGGTCGGATGACCAGTGCGCGGGCCAGCGCCACCCGCTGCTGCTGGCCGCCGGAGAGCTGGTCGATCCGACGCTCGCCGTAGCCGGCCAGGTGGACCTGGGTGAGCGCCTCCTCGACCCGCCGCTTCGACTCGGCCCGGCCGACCTTGCGGATCTTCAGCCCGTACGCGACGTTCTGCGCGACGGACATGTGCGGGAAGAGCGCGTAGTTCTGGAACACCATGCCGGTGTCGCGCTTGTTCGGCGGGCGCCGGGTGACGTCCTGGTCGCCGAACCGGATCCGCCCGGAGGTCGGGAAGTAGAACCCCGCCACCATCCGCAGGGTGGTGGTCTTGCCGCAACCGCTCGGGCCGAGCAGGGTGAAGAACTCCCCGGCGGCGATGGTGATGTCGACGTCGTCGACGGCCGCGGTGTCGCCGGCGCGCGAGAAGCGCTTGCTCACCGACTCCAGCGTGACATCGATCATGATGTCTCTCCTCAGTCCGGAACCGGGCGTGGCCGGTCGCAGGGGTGGGGCGGGCCGGGGAGCCGGTCGGACGCGAGTCACCTCGGCCGTCCAGCGCCGGTACGTCCCCGGCGCGGCGCCGGACCGGGATTTCCCGGTCCGGCGCCGATCCGGTCAGCCCTTGTTCTTGATCTCGCCGTTCCAGTGGTTGATCCAGTCGGTCTCGTTCTTACCGACCACGTCCCAGTCGACGTCCATCGGCTTGAGCTGGAGCTGGGCGAGCCACTCCGGCTCCTCGGCGATGTCCACCGCGGGGATCTGGTAGTAGTCCTTGGCCAGGTCGGCGCGGAGCTTGTCGTCGAAGAGGAACTCGATGAACTTCTGGGTGCCCGTGGTGTTGCCACCCTTGACCGCGGCGAGACCGTCGACCAGCACGGGCGCGCCGGAGGCCGGCATCACGAAGCCGAACGGCATGTTCGACTGGTTGGCCTGGAGCAGGATGTCCTGCAGGTTCCAGGCGCTGAGCAGGCCCTGCTGCCGGGAGAGCTTCAGGTACAGGTCCGCTGGGTTGGCGGCGTACGCGCCGGTGTTGGCGTCGAGCTTCTTGAGCCAGTCGTAGCCCGGCTGGGGGTTGCTGCCGTCGGCGGACTGCTGCTGGATCATCGAGGCGTAGATCGACCGCATGGTGCCGGACGCGGCCACGTCGCGAATGACGATCTTGTCTTTCCACTGCGGGGCGAGCAGGTCGTCCCAGTCCTTCGGGGCCTGCTCAGGGGTGAGCGCCTTGTTGTTGTACATGATGACCTCGGGCAGCAGGATCTCGCCGAACCAGCGGCCCTCGGCGTCCTTGTACCGGGCGTCCATCTTGCTGGCGAACGTCGGCTGCCAGGCGGTCAGCAGGTCCTCGGACGCGCCGGCGGCCAGCCCCTGCTGGGTGCCGCCCCACCAGATGTCCGCCTGCGGGTTGGCCTTCTCGGCCCGGACCCGCTCGAGGATCTCCTGGGCGCCGAGGTTGAGGACCTCGACCTTCCCCTTGTACTCGGGGAACTTCGCGGTGAACTGGTCGACCACGAAGGTCGAGACCTTCTTGTCACGGGCCGTGTAGATCGTCAGCGACTCGACGCTGCCGTCGGCCGCGTCGTCGCCACCACCGCAGGCGGCGGTGCCGACGACCAGGGCCGCGGCGAGCGCTCCGGCGAGGAAAAGGCGACGTCTCATGAGTACCTCCAGGGGGACGAGGGAAAACCGGGGTGGTTACGGGGAGGGAAGCAGGTTGGGTAGGCCGGCTGCGGCGGCCGACAGCGCGTAGCTGACCGCACCGTGCAGCACCGCCTGATCGCCGAGCACCGCCCGGCGTACCTCGGTCGATGCGGGCGCGCCGGCGCTGACGAGAGTCTGGATCCGCTCGACGGCGGCGTCGTCGAGCTGTGCGGCGGCACCGCTGAGCAGGACCCGACCCGGGTCGATGACGCAGACGCACGAGACGATCAGTCGGGACCAGGCGGTCAGCAGTTCGTCCAGGAACGCGGCGGCGGCGCCTCCGGTGCGCGCCAGCTCCACCAGGGCGCGTACCGGCGCCTCGGGACGGCGGCCCGGCGCCAACGCGACCACCCGCTCGGCGATGGCATTCTCCGACCAGCGTGCCTCGAAGGGGCCGATTCCGTCGTGACCACGATCCGCGGCGTCCAGCGGCAGGAAACCCACCTCGCCGGCGGCGCCACCGGCGCCCCGACGGACCTGCCCGTCGAGCACCAGACCCGCGCCAATGCCGTCGGCGACGTGCAGCAGCAGCAGGTCGGCGACGTCACTGCCCGCCCCGGCGGCGTGTTCGCCCGCCGCCATCAGGTTCACGTCGTTGTCGACCACGACCGGTACGCCCAGCCGCCGTTGGACCATCTCCCCCACCGGCCGACCCTCCACCAGACCGACCGACGGGGCGAGACGGACAGCGCCTCCGGAGGAGACGCCAGGCGCCGCGATGGCCACACCCCGCAACGCCGGCAAGCCCTCCCCGGCCAGTTCGGGGATGGAACGGCAGATGGTGTCGACGATGTCACCGGCGAGTCGGACGGCACGGTGGGCGACCACAGCTCCGTCGCTGTCGGCGATCTCGCAGCTGATCCGGGACGGCTCCAGCGAAACGGCCGCGACCAGCTCGGCGCGAGGGTTGAACTCCAACATCGCGCGGGGACGCCCCGAGCGGGACGCGCCCGGCCCTCGCTCCAGAAGGTAGCCCTCCGCGATCAGCTCACGGACCAACGGCGTGAGCGTGGCGGGGCTCAGCCCGGTCAGCTCGGTCAGCTCGGCACGCGAGAGCAGGCGTACCTGGCGGGCGGTGGAGATCACGGAAAGCCGCTTGATCTCCTTCGACCGCTCCCGGCTCACCGGGCTCGTTGGTGGCGTCACCACGTCAGTCACACTTCCTTCCTACGGCGAACGAACTATGGAGTCAAGTAACGACTGGGTCTCGGCGCCCAACCAAGACCCCTCGGAGCAGGAAAAATGCCTTTATGCACTGATGCGGATCCAGAGAGTGACCCCCTGGTTACGCCCGAGTTCGTTTCTTCTAGAAAAGAAGAAAGTCCCTTCGTGGGTATTGACGCTCCTCGCCGACGATCTCTAGCGTCACCCGGCGAAGGCCTTCCAGTGTGTACGGAAGTCCCGTACCGCTGTGCACCCCGGTGACGCCCGTCGATCGGGGCCTCACCGCCGCCCATCCCACCAACGAACCGGACCCGACCCGTCGGGGCGGCGCATCCCGCGTCCCCCGCCGGTCGTCGCTGTCCGGACCCCGCGGTTCGGAAGGATCCACATGCGACTCAAGGCATTCCTGCTACCGACGGCGCTCGCGCTGGCCCTGTCCGGGACACCAGGCGCCGCCCTCGCCGCCACCGCCCACCCCGCCGCCGGCGGCGCGGTCGACCTCGACGTGCTCTTCGTCAGCGCCCACCCCGACGACGAGGCGGGCAGCCTCGCCACGCTGGGGCAGTGGAAGGAGAAGTACGGCGCCAAGGCCGGCGTCGTCACCATCACCCGTGGCGAGGGCGGCGGCAACGCCGTCGGCCTCGAGGAGGGGCCACCACTCGGCATCATCCGGGAGCGCGAGGAGCGGACCGCGATCGGGCGGGCCGGCGTGCAGAACCTGTACAACCTCGATCGGGTCGACTTCTGGTACACCGCCTCGGCACCGTTGTCCGAGCAGATCTGGGGCCACGACGACACGCTCGGTCAGATCGTCCGGGTGATCCGGACGACCCGCCCCGAGATCATCATGACCATGAACCCGTCGCCGACCCCGGGTAACCACGGCAACCACCAGCAGGCCGCCAGGTTCGCCGCCGAGGCGTTCCAGGCAGCCGCCGACCCGAAGGCCTTCCCGGAGCAGATCCGCAAGGAAGGGCTCAGCGTGTTCCGGGCCGCGAAGTTCCTGCGTACCGGTGGAACCGGCAGCTCCTCGGCCGGCCCGGCGTGCGCGTCCAGCTTCACCCCGACGGTCCCGACCGACCAGGTCTTCGGCGTCTGGGAGGGCACCCCGAGCAGCAGCGGCAAGACCTGGGCGGAGATCGAGGTCGAGGCCCGCCGGGAGTACGTGACCCAGGGCTGGGCCGGCACCGCGGCCGCCCCGACCGACCCGGCGAAGATCCGCTGCGACTTCTACACCCTCGTCGACAGCCGGGTGCCGTACGACCCGGAGGACAGCTCACCGGAGGCGATCCTGCGCGGGTCGATGCTTCCGTCGGCCAAGGGCGGGCTGCCCAAGGGCACCGAGCTGTACCTGACCACCGACCGCTTCGACGTGGCACCCGGCGAGAGCGTCGAGGTCACGGCGCACGTCAAGGCCGCCGCCAACCGGGCACTGAACCACCCCGGGGTGACGCTGCAGGTGCCGGCCGGTTGGTCCGTCTCCGGCGGCACCGGGCTCGGCGTGAGCGTCCCGGCTGGCCGGGATCGGACGGCGACCTTCACCGTCACCGTGCCGAAGGGCGCCGAGACGGGCACGCAGAAGCTGCTCTCGGCCACCCTGAGCACCAAGGGTCAGGGCTCCGGCAGCACCGACGAGGCCGTCCGGGTCGTCGCCGATGTACGCGGCACCCTGGAGCCGCTGCCCGAGGTCGGTCTCTTCCGCGACTGGGCGAGCGCGGGCGGCTACGGCCAGCTCGACACCCTGATCAAGCCGGTGCTCACCATCGGCTCCGGCAAGAGCCGCGACGTCCGGGTCGACCTGCGCAACGTCGGCGAGACCGTACAGAACGGCACGGTCACCCTCGGCCTGCCCGCAGGCTTCACCGCCGACGCCGCCACGAAGAGCTACCGCGACCTGGCGGCCGGCGCCACCGGCGCGGTCACCTTCAGTGTCACCAACAGTGACGCCTCGCTGCCGACGGCCAACGAGGGCGGCGACGGCGGCGACTACGGCATCACCATCACCACCGCCAGCAGCACCGGCAGCACGGTCGAGACCGGCGCCCTGGAGATCGTGCCGACCACCGAGGTGCCGCAGGCCGGCGCCGCCCACGCCGTCGATGGAGTGGCCAGCGCGGGCGAGTACCCGGGCGAGGAGCTCGACTTCTCGCGCATCTGGGAGGGCGAGGCGACCACCGCGACGGACGCCTCCGCCAAGGGTCGGATCGCCTGGACCGCGGACGCGCTCAAGGTGATCGTCACGGTCACCGACGACGTGCTCGGCCGGAAGGTGGTGCCGCAGGATTGCAAGCGCCAGCGGCGGACCGACAGCGTCGAGATCATCATCGACCCGAAGGGCGACTCCTCGGACACCTCGACCGTGTTCAAGGCGGGCATCTTCCCCATCACCGACGACCCCGCCAACGGCAACCCGCCGTGCTGGCAGCGCGACGCCGACAACCGGCAGGGCCCGGGTGGGCAGACCGCTCCGGGAATGACCGTGGTCAGCAAGGTCAGCGAGCCCTACACCGGCTATACGATCGAGACGAGCATCCCGTTCGCGGTGCTGCCCGACGCGGTCGACCCGGCCCGGATGGGCTTCAACGTGCTGGTCTACGACTCGGACACGCAGGATCTCGCCTCCCAGTCCCGACTCGGCTGGTCGACGTTCACCGGCGTACGAGCCGACCCGTACCGCTACGGCCTGGTCACCCTGCCCGGCTACACCCCTGCCCAGCAGGACCCGAGCACGCCGGTCTTCCCGGACACCTCGGCCCGCAGCGTGCACAGCCCGCAGACGATCGCCCAGTCGGCGGTCGGCGGCGTGGCGCCGGCGGCGGTGCCGCGGCTGCCGGAGCGGGCGCTGCGCCTCACCCGGCAGCACCGGGTGAACGGCGGGGTCGAGGTCTCCCTCCAGTCCGACCGTACGGGCACGGCGTATCTCTACACCTGGAACGGCGACCGGGCACTGGGCAGCCGCACGGTCGAGTTGCGACCCGGCCGGCCGGTGACCGTGCTGGTCCCGGTCGACGGGGATAAGGCGGAGGCCGTGCTGGCCGCGTTCGAGTCAGGTGGCTCGGCCGTCGCTCAGCAGGTCACGATCCGCCGCTGAGGTCATCGGGTAACACGGGCAGGTGCCGGACGAACCGGACGGCACCTGCCCGCCGCCGCGCTGGCGGTCGGCGGTCAGGTGCCGCAGGTGGTCGTGGGCAGACCGGGCACGGTCACCGGGGACCGACCACCTGGGCGGGCCTTGCCGGCCAGCACGGCGGCCAACGCGGTCATCGACGCCCGGCTGGAGGAGTACGTGGCCAGCAGCGTCGGCGACTTCGCCTTGGCCAGCACGTACGGGGTGTCCATGGCGACCGTGACCGCCGCGTCGGCGCGCAGGTCGGTGGCGCCGTCGCCGTAGCCGACCAGGTGCACCACCGTGCCTCCCTTGGGCACCACCTTGACGCCGGCCGCGGTCAGCGCCTCGGTGAGCAGCGACCGGGTGCCGTCCCGCCCGCCGGAGGAGGTGACGGTGATCGGTCCGCGCACCGCGCCGCCGCAGGCGCCGCGCAGCACGGTGACCGCACCGGCGGCCAGCGCGTCCGCCGCCGCGCGGTGCGCCGGGGCGTTGAGCGTGGACATCTCGGCGGTCGGGAGCGCCGCCAGCCGGAACTTCATGGTCAGCACCCGGGTGACCGCCTCGACCAGTCGGGCCCGGGTCAGCGACCCGCCGCGCAGCGCGGCGAGCAGCCCGTCGTACGCCTGGCCGACGTTCGGGGTCATCAGGATCAAGTCGTTGCCGGCGTTCAGTGCCCGGACCGCGGCCTCGCCGGGAGCCCAGCGCTTCGCCGGGGGCATGTTCATGCCGTCGGTGATCACCACGCCGGTGAAGCCGAGCTGGCCGCGCAGCACGTCGGTGAGCAGCTTGTGCGAGAAGGTGGCCGGGGTGCCCGGGTCGATGGTCCGCGCGTCCAGGTGACCGGACATCACGGCCATCGCGCCGGCGTCGATACCGGCGGTGAACGGTGGCCAGGCGCCGCTCTTCAGCGCCGCCGCGGACTGGGTGAGCACCGGCAGGTCCTGGTGCGAGTCGTCGGCGCTGTGACCGTGACCCGGGAAGTGCTTCAGGGTGGCGGCGACGCCGACCGCCTGGAGGCCCCGGACCGCGCCGCCGACCTGCGCGGCGGCCCGCTTCGGGTCCGAGCCGTAGGACCGGGAGCCGATCACCGTGCTGCGGGTGGCCAGCACGTCGGCCACCGGAGCGAAGTCGACGTTGATCCCCATCGCGGCCAGCTCGGCGCCGGCGGCCCGCCAGGCGGCCTCGGTCAGCGCCGGGTCGCCGGCCGCACCGGCGGCGAGGGCGCTGGGCAGCACGGTGACGTCGTTGGTGATCCGGGTGACCACGCCGTACTCCTGGTCGGTGCCGACCAGGAAGGGTGCGGAGCCGGCGGCGAGCCGACCGGCGGCGGCGCGGAGGCCGCCGGTCAGCTCGTGCACCTGCTTCGGGTTGTCGACGTTGGTGGTCTCCTGGTTGCCCTTGGTCGGGTCGTCGGCGCTGAACCCGACCAGGATCAGCCCGCCCAACCGGTACTTGGCGATCATCTCGGCGGGGGTGTCGACCCCGGCCAGCGCCTGGTTGCCGGCGGCCGAGCCGGGTGAGACCTTCGTGGCCGAGTCGCCGTAGGCGTACGGCATCAGCACCTGGCCGACCAGGTCCTCGTCGGAGAGGGTGGCGACCAGCGCCGCCGCCTGGGCGGCGGGGTCGCCAGGCGGCATGGTCGTGGGGGCGCTCGGGCCGGCGGAGGTGCCGGCCGGACCGGGCGTCGGCGCGGGGTGGTCCGCGGTACCCGAGCAGCCGGAGACGAGCAGGGCGGTCAGGGCGGCGACGGCGACGCTGGCGCGACGCGGGCGAATCGGCACCCACCCATCCCACCAGTTCGCCCTTATCGGGGCAACTTGACCTCACCGGTCAGCCGCCGCCGCGCCAGCGTGCGGGCAGGTGGCCCGACCGGCGGGTGACCGGGTCAGCCGACCCGGGTGAGCAACGTCACCGGGGCGCCGTCGCCGGCGTACCGGTAGGGCTCCAGGTCATCGTCCCACGCGGTGCCGAGCGCCTTGTCCAGCGCGTGCGCCAGCGCCTCCGGCGCCCGGGCCGCGGCCATCAACGCCCGCAGCCGGTCCTCGCCGAGCTGGATGTCGCCGGCCGCACCGACGGTGGCCCGGAACAGGCCGCGCGCCGGCACGTACATGAAACGTTCGCCGTCGGCGCCGGGACTCGGTTCCTCGGTCACCTCGAAACGGATCATGGGCCACTGCCGTAGGGCAGCAGCCAGCTCGGCGCCCGTCCCCGGACGACCGGTCCACCCGCACTCGGCCCGGCGGGCGCCGGGGTCGACGGGCTGAGCCGTCCACTGCAGGTTGACCGGCGCGGCTAGGACGCGCGCGATCGCCCACTCGACGTGCGAGCACACGGCGAGCGGGGTCGAGTGGACGTATACGACGCCACGCGTTGGCACGGTGACCTCCCGGAGAGCGAGGTGCGTCTTCCCCTACGACCTCGTCCACCGGAGTTGTTGCTGCTACACATGATTACTCGTGTGACGGACGGTGCGCCAGAGAATCGGAAAAAACGCCGGCCGGAATAGCCGGACGGGTGGTCCCCGTTGCCTCTCAGGACACCGCGACGACCAGCCTGATGTCGTGGTCCTGTACAGTTCCATCGGCGGCTTGTGCCGCGCACAACTTCGTGGGTCGACCCAGGTGGTGGCCCGCACACAGCCCCCGGACGTTCCAGTCCTCCCGTACGTCTTGCAAGGAGTACCTCCGTGGCGAGCAACACCTCTAAGACCGCGCGCGCGTCCGTCCGGGCCGGCCAGGCTGGCCAGGGTGGCGCCCTCAGCGTGCTGGGCGAGTTCAAGTACCTCATCCCGCTCAACGGCGGCAAGCACGCCTACGTGCGCAACCTGACCAACGGCAAGACCGCGCACCTGCGCACCGACTCCGAGGCCTTCGTCGAGGAGATCCGGGTGCTGGCCGCGGCCGGCCACGCCGCCAAGATCCGGGCGGAGATCAACAACCTGAACACGACCCACCCGGGCGACGGCTGGGACGCCACCGAGAAGCGCCTGGTCGAGGCCGGCGTCTTCGAGGGCTGAGCCCTCCCCCACCGCTACACCTCGAACCGCCCGCCGGGATCTCCCGGCGGGCGGTCCCGCGTTCGCCACCTGGCCGCCGGGCCGCCGGGGCTCAGGCCGGGTCCAACAGGGCGACCTCCCCGGTGGCCAGGTCGTAGAGACCGCCGACCACGGCCACCCCGCCCGCGGCGACCGGCCCGGCCAGCAGGTCGTCGTGGCGCAGGGTCCGCACCGTGCGCCGGACGTGCCGGCGGATCGCCAGCGGATGCACCGCGGGGTCGTCCAGCCCCGCCTCGGTCACCGCCGGAGCGATCTCGTCCACCAGGTGGGCCAGCGACCCGGCGGGACGCACCCCGGCGCGCAGCGCGTCCACCGCGGCTCCCACCGCGCCGCACCGCTCGTGGCCGAGCACCATCACCAGCGGTACGCCGAGCTGGCCGACCACGTACTCGATCGAGCCGCACACCGCGCGGTCCAGCACGTGCCCACCGGTGCGGATCACGCAGATCGCGCCGAAGGTCTGATCGAAGATCGCCTCCAGCGGCACCCGCGAGTCGATACAGCCGAGCACCACCGCGTACGGCTGCTGGTCGCCCGAGGCGGCCGCGGCGGCGGTGACGTCGTGTCCGTGCACCGGCTGGCCGCTGACGAACCGCCGGTTACCGGCGAGCAGCTCGGCCAGCGCGGCGCGCGGCGTACCACCGGCCTGCCGCCCCGGTGCCGACGGTCCACCCACCGGCGGTCCGGGCGTTGCCCCCGACGACCCCATGCCGTTCAGCTTGGCCCGCTGTGGGGTGGCCACGGGCGGGGTCGGGAATGTTCTCTGCGCGTGATTGGCGTGGTGTCATGGCGGGTAGCCGGTGTTACCGCCGGGTATGCCGGTGCGGTTCGTGCCGGGCGGCCCTGGGAGGTGGCGATGCCGGAGCGGTTCGAGGTCGGTCTGCCCGACGGGGTACGCCTGCACGTCGAGGCGACGGGGCCGACGGACGCCCCGGTCACCGCCGTTCTGCTGCACGGCTGGACGCTGGACGGGCGCAGCTGGCACCGGCAGGTCGACGCCCTCACCGGGTCGTACGGCGACGCGGTGCGGGTGGTCACCTACGACGCGCGGGGGCATGGCCGGTCCAGTTGCATGCCGCTGCCCACTGCCACCCTGGCCCAGCTCGGCGACGACCTGCTCGCGGTGCTCGACGCGGTCGCGCCGACCGGGCGGGTGGTCCTGGTCGGGCACTCGATGGGCGGCATGACGATCATGGAGTACGCGCACCGCCACCCGGCGCACTTCGCCGCCCGGACCGCCGGCCTGGTCTTCGTCTCGACCACCGCCGAGGGGCACACGCACACCGTCTACGGGCTCTCGCCCCGGATCGCCCGGCTGATCCGGCTGGCCGAGACGACCGGCGCCGGGGTGCTGGCCCGGTGCGGTTCGTGGCGCGCACCCCGGGCGCTGCTGCGCGCGCTGCAACCGAGCATCCGCTGGATGCTCTTCGGCGACCGCTGCGATCCGGCCGACATCCGGCTGGTGACCTCGGCGGTGGCCCGCGCCTCGCTGCGCTCGATCGGCGGGTTCCGCGCCTCGATCGGCGCCCAGCACCGGCTGGACACCCTCGCCGCGCTGGCCCACCTGCCGGCGGCCGCGCTGGTCGGCGACCGGGACCGGCTGACCCCGCCGCCGTGCGCCGAGTCGATCGCCGCGGTACTGCCGGCCACCGACCTGACCGTCTGCCCGGGCGCCGGGCACATGCTGATGATGGAACGCCCGCACGAGGTGAACGCCGCGCTGACGGGCGTCCTGAGCCGGGTGCTCGCCGAGCCGGCGCCCCGCGCGAGCGGCACGACCCCCGCCGGGACGGGTGTCTGACCACGTTCCCGCACCTCGGGCGCGGGAGGCCGGGCCCAGGGCCGTACCCTTCTGCGGTTGGCCCGCGCGGTTCGCGCCGCTTGCCGGCGACATCGAAGGAGCGTGCGTTGACCGACCAGACCGCCCTGGAGCAGGAGATCGCCGTCGAGCAACGGCACCTCGACCGGGTGTACGCCCGACTCGCCGAACTGCGGCGGTCGGCGGTCCGCGCCGAGCGGGACGGCTACCGGATGGCCCGGGTGGGCACCTTCGGCGCGCTCGTCGAGCGCGACGCGATGGTCTTCCACGCCGCGCAGCGGCGGCACACCCTCGACGCCGAGCACGAGGGGCTGGTCTTCGGCCGTCTGGACCTGCGGGACCGGCAGGTGCTGCACGTCGGTCGGCTCGGCATCCGCGACGAGGACGCGACCACGCTGGTCGTCGACTGGCGGGCACCGGCCGCCGCCGCCTTCTACCAGGCCACCCCGGCCCAGCCGCAGGGCGTGGTGCGCCGGCGCACCATCCAGTCCCGCAGCGAGCGGGTCACCCGGATCGAGGACGACCTGCTGGACCCGACCGCCGCTCCCGAGGGGATGACGGTGGTCGGCGACGGCGCGCTGCTGGCGACCCTGTCCCGGGCCACCGGCCGGGGCATGCGCGACATCGTGGCGACCATCCAGCGGGAGCAGGACGAGGCGATCCGCTCGCCCGGCTCCGGGGTGACGATCGTCGCCGGCGGCCCGGGCACCGGCAAGACCGCGGTCGCCCTGCACCGGGCCGCCTATCTGCTGTACTCCGACCGCAGCCGGTACGCGGGCGGCGGCATCCTGGTGGTCGGCCCGTCCTCGGTCTTCGTCGAGTACATCGCCTCGGTGCTGCCCTCGCTCGGCGAGGACACCGCGACCCTGCACTCGCTGGGCACCCTCTTCCCGGGGATGACCGCCACCCGCACCGACTCACCCGAGGTGGCGGCGGTGAAGGGTTCGCTGCGGATGCGCCGGGTGCTGGAACGCGCGGTGCGGGACGCCGTGCCGGGCGGCCCGGGCGAGCTGCGGCTGCTCTACCGCGGCACGCTGCTGCGGCTGGACCGGGCCGAACTGGACGGGATCCGGGACCGCGTGCTGAACCGGGGTGCCCGGCGCAACGAGGTCCGTCGGGCCGGCTTCGACGGTGTCTTCGCCGCGCTGTGGGCACAGGCTCGCCGGTTGGGCATCGGCCGGCTGCCGGAGCAGCGGGCCTTCGAGGACGAGATCGCCGAGCGGTCGGAGTTCCGGGAGTTTCTCAAGGCGTGGTGGCCGCGGCTGCACCCCCGGCACGTGCTCGGCTGGCTGGCCCGACCGGATCGCCTGCGCCGGTACGCGGGTGGGATCCTCTCCACCGCCGAGATCCGGCTGCTCAGCGCGGCGTACCAGAATCTGGACGCCGCCGGCTTGACCATCGCCGACGTGGCGCTGCTGGACGAGCTGGACGCGCTGCTCGGCAAGCCGGCGCAGCCGGCCCGCGCCCGACGTGACCCGTTCCAGCTGGCGGGCGGGGTCCGCGAGCTGAGCAGCTTCGGCGACCGGCAGCGGGCCGCGCGGGCGGCGGCCCGGGAGCGGCCGGCGGACTACCGGGAGTACGCGCACGTGGTGGTGGACGAGGCGCAGGACGTCTCGCCGATGCAGTGGCGCATGGTCGGTCGGCGCGGCCGACTGGCCTCCTGGACGGTGGTGGGTGACCCGGCTCAGACCGCGTGGACCGGTGACCCGGAGGAGCTGAACCGGGCCCGGGACCAGGCGCTGGGCCGACGCAAGCGGCACGACTTCACGCTGACCACCAACTACCGCAACTCGGCGGAGATCTTCGCGGTGGCGGCGGCGGAGATCCGCCGGATCTACCCCGACCTGCCGCTGCCGACCGCCGTCCGCTCCACCGGGGTCGATCCGGTCGAGCTGGTGGTGCCCGCCACCGAGCTGGAGACCGCGACCGTGGAGGCGGCCACCGGCCTGCTGGCCGAGGTGGAGGGCACGGTCGGGGTGATCACCCCGGTCCCCCGCCGCGACGAGGTCGCCGGTTGGCTCGGCGCGCTCGGTGCGCCGCGGCTGCAGGTGGTGACCAGCCTGGAGGCCAAGGGCATGGAGTACGACGGGGTGGTGCTGATCGCCCCGAGCGAGATCCGGGCGGATCCGGGCGCCGGGGTACGCACCCTCTACGTCGCGCTCTCCCGCGCTACCCAGCGCCTCACCACCATCGACCCGACGGGCTGACCTGCGGCGGCGCCCCTCGCGGGTCGGCGACCTGCCGTACACTTGCATACATAGCGATGTGAGCATACATTTGACCCGGTCCCGATCGACGGCGGAGGGTGGTCTCGTGGGCGCAGGTCATGACCACCACCACGGGTCGGTCACCAACGCCGCGCACCAGCACCGGGGGCGGCTCTGGACAGCGTTCGGGCTGCTCGCCGCCCTGATGGTGGTCGAGGCGGTGGCCGCGTTCCACACCGGCTCCCTGGCCCTGCTCTCCGACGCCGGCCACATGTTCACCGACGTGCTCGGCATCGGGATGGCGCTCGCCGCGATCACCGCCACCCGGCGGGCCACCGGCGACCCGCAACGCACCTTCGGGCTCTACCGACTCGAGGTGCTCGCCGCGCTGGCCAACGCGGTCCTGCTCTCCGGTGTCGCGGTCTACGTGGTGATCGAGGCGATCCGCCGGTTCGGCGACCCGCACGAGGTGCTGGCCGGTCCGATGCTCGCGGTGGCCGTGCTCGGCCTGCTCGCCAACGTGGCCGCCTTCGGCCTGCTCCGCGCGGGCGCCCGGGAGAGCATCAACCTTCAGGGCGCCTACCTGGAGGTGCTCGGCGACCTGCTCGGCTCGCTCGGCGTGATCGGCGCGGCGCTGCTCATCCAGGTCACCGACTGGTGGTGGGCCGACCCATTGGTCGCGGTCGCCATCGGCGTGTTCATCCTGCCGCGCACCTGGCGGCTGGGACGGGCCGCGGTCCGCATCCTGGTGCAGGCCGCCCCGGAGCACCTCCAGGTCACGGCCGTGCACGACCGGCTGGCCGCGGTGCCCGGCGTGGTCGAGGTGCACGACCTGCACGTCTGGACGCTCACCTCGGGCATGGAGGTGGCCTCCGCGCACCTGACCATGGCGCCCGGCGCGGATGTCGGAGTGGTGCTCACCGCGGCACGCACCGCCCTGCACGAGGACTTCCGGATCGAGCACGCGACGTTGCAGATCGAACCCGGCGCGGCCCCCGGGGCGTGCGGTTCGGTCGAATGGTAGTGCGTTTCAGGAGTTTTACTCGGCTTGGCCGGAATTTTCCGTGACGACGCACGCACCGTCCGTCACATCGGCTGCACTGGTCCCATCGGCACCGGTAGGCTCGGTCCCGGCCTCCACCCGGCGGCGCCCTCCCGGCGCCGGTGGCGGTCGCCGCCTAATCGCCCGAACGGGGCGAACCGGGGAACCATGTTCCTGGGGTGCATCCGCGTCCGCGGTAGGGATCTTCCGTCCCGAACCCGTCAGCTAACCCGGTCGGCGGCTGACGGAAGGACATGCGTAGTGGTACCAGCACGACCACCCGCCGCCCGACTGGCGGCCCTGATCGTCGCGATGTTCGCCCTCAGCGTCGCGATCCCGGCCGGCGCCGCCTCGGCCGCTCCCCCGACCGGCCAGCGGGCCGCCGCGGCACCCGACGGAGACGAAGAGGGCGGCACCCCGGCGCTGCGGGCCCAACTGGAGGCGGCCAGCAAGGGATACCTGGACGCGAAACGCGCCCTGGACACCTCCGTGCGGCGGCAGCAGCAGCTCGCCACCCAGCTGAAGACCACCGAGATCGAACTCACGGCGCGCAGCGGCAAGGTCGACGAGATCGCCGGACTGGCCTACCGCACCGGCCGGCTCGGCACGGTGTCGGCGCTGCTCAGCAGCAGCACCCCCGAGGGCTTCATGGACCGGGCCGTCACGCTGGACGCGGTCGCCGCCAACGAGGACCGGGCGCTGCGCGACCTCACCGCCACCAGGGACGAGGTCAATCGCACCCGCATCGCCCTGGACGGCGAGATCCGTGAGCAGCGCAAGCAGGTCACGGTCATGGCCAAGCGCAAGGAGCAGGCCGAACGGGCGCTGACCGTGGCCACCACGAAGGCCCGTACGACCGCCGACGGCGGCTCGAACCGGGGCACCTCCACCGCCAACGCCACGGCCGCGCCGCGCAACTCCGACGGCTCCTGGCCGTCGGAGTCGTGCAGCGTCAACGACCCCACCCCGGCCTCCGGCTGCATCACCCCGCGCACCCTGCACGCGCTCAACCAGGCCAAGGCGGCCGGCTTCACCCGGTACGTCTCCTGCCACCGCAACGGCGGCTCCGGCGAGCACCCGAAGGGCCGGGCGTGCGACTTCGCCGCGCAGAAGGGCGGCTTCGGCGGCGACGCCACCGGCGGTGACAAGACGTACGGCAACAACCTGGCCGCGTACTTCATCCGCAACGCCGACCGGCTCGCCGTGCTGTACGTGATCTGGTACAGGCAGATCTGGCTGCCCAGTAGCGGGTGGAAGTCGTACAGCGGGGCGGGCGGCGACCCGTCCAGCGACCACACCAACCACGTGCACCTGTCGGCCCGCTCCCCCGCGTCGCAGGTGGTTCGCCCCCCGTAAACGCAGGACGGCGGATCGTCGACGTTGAGGACCAGGCCG
>NZ_JBSFYQ010000030.1:0-93487 GCF_053599855.1 Micromonospora sp. NPDC005161 | reverse complement strand
GGCGGCGGCCGACCGGCCGCCGCCGGTGGTCACGCCGCCAGGGCGGCGTTGGCCTGGGCGATGAAACGGGAGGTGGCCGCGCGGGTGCCGGCGCGCCCGGAGCGGATGCTCTCCGCGGCGGTGACGAGCAGGGTACGCACCTTGGCGTGCCCCTTCGGTGGTGGCGCCGGTGCCGGCCCGAGCTGTTCGGCGATGCTGGCGTTGAACGCGGCGGCCCGCTGCTGCGCCGGGTCGGTGATGCTGCCCTCGGTGTAGCGGCGCACGGCGATGCTGGCGTTGAGGCCGCGTTCGTGGCCGAGGACGGTGCCGGCCTCGCCGTTCGTGGTCAGAAAGTTGATCACGTCGATGACGGTGTCCGGGTGGCGGGTGCCGCGGAACGCCGCCCAGTACATCGACGCCCGCGCCCACTGCGCACCCGGCGGGCCGGGGAAGCCGACCACGCCCAGCTCGGCCTCCGTGAGCCGTTGCAGCTCCGGCAGCTGGTGGGACCAGGCGAAGGACGCGGCGGTCAACCCGCTGACCACCAGTTGCCGGGCCGGCTCCCCGCTGTCGGCCTGCTCGACCAGCGCCGCGCCCGGCGTGGCCCGCCCGGCCCGGGCGCGCTGCCACAGCTCGAACCAGCCGATCAGCTCGTCCGCGCCGAAGCCGAGCTGGCGTCCCCGGTAGAACTCGCCGCCCTGGGCGCGCAGCCAGAGCCAGAGCGCGCGGTAGTCGCCGGACGCGTCCATGGTGCCGGCCACCTGGCCGTCGCTGGCCTCGGTGACCTGTTCCGCCCAGGCGATGTAGTCCGCCCAGGGCATCCCGCCGCGTGGCTCCGGTACCCTCAGCTCCCGCAGCAGGTCCCGGTTGAACACCACCGCCGCGAGGGTCTGCCCACCGGCCACCGCCATCGTCCGCCCGTCCACCGTGCCGTAGCGGATCAGGCTCTCCGGCAGGCCGCGCAGGTCCAACCGGTGGTCGGCGACCCGCTCGGTGAGGTCAAGGACGATCTGGCGCTGGGTGTACTCGGTCAGCACGGCGTCGTCGAGCTGGATCAGGTCCGGCACGTTGCCGCCGGCCGCCTGGGTGGCCAGCCGGTCGTAGTAGCCGTCGGCGCCCTGCCAGGTGACGCGGAAGGTGACCCGGGGGTTGCGCTCCGAGTAGAGCCGCAGCACCTTCTCGGTCAGCTCGGCCCGCTTCGTCCCACCCCACCAGAAGACCGACAGCTCGACCGGCCCCTCGTCGGTGGATGTGGCGGGGCCGTCGCTGCATCCGGTCAGCCCGCCGGCGGCCAGCAGGGGAGCACCGAGCAGCGCGCCCAGCACTCGGCGCCGGCCCGGGTCGGCATCGAGGCGGTCGATCGGGGGTCGAACAGCGGGCACGGGATCTCCTGGCACCTGCGGGTGGCGACGGTCGGACCATTCACGCAGGCGGCGCGGGAAGGTGTCAACGTGCGTCCGGGCACCGCTGCCCGCAACGGCGAGCGCGGGTGGTCGAAGCGGGCGTCCCGGTGCCGCGTGGTGTACTAGGGCGCGTGGAACTTCTGCACTCGGGCAAGGTCCGGGACGTCTACGCCGACGGCGACGACCTGATCCTGGTCGCCTCGGACCGCATCTCGATCTACGACGTGGCGCTGCCGACGCCGATTCCGGACAAGGGTCGCCTGCTCACCGCCCTCTCGCTGTGGTGGTTCGAGCAGCTCGCCGACCTGGTGCCGAACCACGTCATCTCGGCTGCCGACGTGCCGGCGGAGTTCGCCGGGCGGGCGATCCGCTGCCAGCGGCTGGACATGGTCCCGGTCGAGTGCGTGGCCCGGGGTTACCTCACCGGCGGTGGCCTGCGGGAGTACGAGCGCACCGGCGCGGTCTCCGGCGTGCCGCTGCCCCGGGGGCTCGGCGAGGCGTCGATCCTGCCCGAGCCGATCTTCACGCCGTCGAGCAAGGCCCCGGTGGGCGAGCACGACGAGCCGATCACGTTCGCCGACGTGGTGGACAAGGTGGGCCAGGCCACCGCCGAGCGGCTGCGGCAGATCACCATCGACATCTACCGGCACGGGGCGGAACTGGCCGCCGACCGGGGCATCCTGGTCGCCGACACCAAGATCGAGCTGGGCTGGGCGCCGGACGGCACCCTGGTCCTCGCCGACGAGCTGCTCACCTCCGACTCGTCCCGGTTCTGGCCGGCCGAGTCGTACCAGCCCGGGCGGGTGCAGTTCTCGTACGACAAGCAGTACGTGCGGGACTGGGCCACCGGCAGCGGCTGGGACAAGCAGGGTCCGGCGCCGGACATGCCGGCCGAGGTGGTCGAGGCGACCCGGGCCCGCTACGTCGAGGTCTACGAGAAGCTCACCGGTAACCGCTGGAGCTGAGCCGGGCGGGGCGTGGTACGACGCTGTCTTCGACGCGTCGGGTCACCGTCGCGCACCGGGAACCCGGCGCACCGAGGGCCCGCGAGCGAGGCTCACTCCACCCAGTCGAGGGTGCGCCGCACGGCCTTGCGCCAGTTGTGCAGCTCCCGGTCTCGCAACTCGGGGGCCATGGCCGGCTCCCACTGCGCGTCCGAGCGCCACTGCTCGCGCAGGGTGGCCAGGTCCGGCCAGAAGCCGACCGCGAGGCCGGCCGCGTACGCAGCGCCAAGGCAGGTGGTCTCGGTGATCCGGGAGCGGACCACCGGCACGTCGAGCACGTCCGCGAGGAACTGCATGAGCAGTCGGTTCGCGGTCATCCCGCCATCCACCCGGAGCCGGCGCAGCGCCACGTCGGAGTCGGCGTTCATCGCGTCCACCACCTCGCGGGTCTGCCACGCCGACGCCTCCAGCACCGCCCGCGCCAGGTGCCCCTTGTTGATGTAGCCGGTCAGCCCGGCGATCACGCCACGCGCGTCGCTGCGCCAGTGCGGGGCGAAAAGCCCGGAGAACGCCGGCACCACGTAGCAGCCGCCGTTGTCGTCCACGGTGCGGGCGAGTTCCTCCACCTCCCCGGCGGTCGAGATCAGACCGAGGTTGTCCCGGAGCCACTGCACCAGCGAACCGGTGACCGCGATCGCGCCCTCCAGCGCGTACGCCGCCGGCTGGCCGTCGATCCGGTAGGCGACCGTGGTGAGCAGGCCGTGCGTCGACGGGACCGGGCTGGCCCCGGTGTTGAGCAGCAGGAAGCTGCCGGTGCCGTAGGTGCACTTCGCCTCGCCCGGCTGGAAACAGGTCTGGCCGAACAGGGCGGCCTGCTGGTCGCCGAGCGCGCTGGCCACCGGCACTCCGGCCAGCACCCCGGTGGCGGTGCCGTACACCTCGGCGGAGCTGCGGATCTCCGGCAGCATGGCCGCCGGCACGCCCATCGCGTCCAGCAGCTCCGGGGCCCAGGCCAGGGTGGCGACGTCCATCAGCATGGTCCGGCTGGCGTTGGTCACGTCGGTGACGTGCTCGCCGGTCAGCTTCCAGATCAGCCAGCTGTCCATGGTGCCGAAGAGCACCTCGCCGCGCTCGGCGCGCTCGCGTAGGCCGTCCACCTCGTCCAGCAGCCAGCGCAGCTTCGGCCCGGCGAAGTAGGTGGCCAGCGGGAGGCCGGTGCGGGTCCGGAACAGCTCCTCGCCGTACGCCACCTCCAGCTCGCGCAGCAGCGGCCCGGTCCGGGTGTCCTGCCAGACCACCGCGTTGGCCACCGGCCGTCCGGTGGCCCGGTCCCAGACCACGGTCGTCTCCCGCTGGTTGGTGATGCCGACCGCGGCCAGCCCGGCCGTGTCGGTGCCGGCCGACCGCAACGCCTTCTGGACGACCTGCTGGACGTTGTCCCAGATCTCCTCGGCGTCGTGTTCCACCCAGCCGGGTCGGGGAAAGATCTGCCGGTGCTCGCGCTGGGCCACGGCGACGATCTCCCCGGCCCGGTCGAAGACGATGCACCGCGAGGAGGTGGTGCCCTGATCGATGGCGGCGACGTACTGGGGGGTCACCGCAGCACCGTACCCGGACCCGCCGCGCGGTGCGACCGGCGTCACGGTCGGTTGCGGCCCGCCGCCGTCCTGCGCCGACCGCTTCGCCTACGATGTGCGAACGTGCGCGACATCGCCGTTTTCAGTGGAACCGCCCATCCCGACCTCGCCGCCGAGATCTGCGCCCACCTGGGGGTGCCGCTGCATCCCGTGCGGGTCTCCCGGTTCGCCAACGACTGCCTGGAAGTGCAACTGCAGGCCAACTGCCGGGAGCGGGACGTCTTCCTGATCCAGCCATTGGTGCCGCCCGTGCAGGAGCACCTGGTCGAGCTGCTGCTGATGATCGACGCCGCCCGGGGGGCGTCCGCCGGCCGGATCACGGTGGTGCTGCCGCACTACGCGTACGCCCGCTCCGACAAGAAGGACGCGCCGCGGATCTCGATCGGCGCCCGGCTCGTCGCCGACCTGCTCACCTCGGCCGGCGCCGACCGGGTGCTCGCGATGACCCTGCACTCGCCCCAGGTGCATGGCTTCTTCAGCGTCCCCGTGGATCACCTGCACGCGCTGCGCGAGCTCGCCGCCCACTTCCGGCGCTACGACCTCAGCAACACCGTCGTCGTCTCGCCCGACCTGGGTAACGCCAAGGAGGCCGCGGCCTTCGCCCGGCTGCTCGGCACGCCGGTCGCGGCGGGGGCGAAGCAACGGTTCAGCGACGACCTGGTCAAGATCAGCGCGGTGATCGGTGAGGTGACCGACAAGGACGTCATCGTGCTGGACGACGAGATCGCCAAGGGCAGCACGGTCGTCGAGCTGATGGAGCACCTGCGTGGCCTGAAGGTCCGCTCGATCCGGTTGGCCTGCACGCACGGCCTCTTCTCCGGCGACGCGCTGCGGCGACTCAGCGATCAGCCCGGCGTACTGGAGATCGTCTGCACCAACACGGTGCCCATCCCGACCGACAAGCGGGTCCCCGAACTCCAGGTCCTCTCGGTGGCCCCGGCCCTGGCCGAGGCGATGCGCCGGATCCACAACGGCGAATCCGTCTCCGCGCTCTTCGCCTGAGCCCCACGACGGTGGTGGGCGGGGGTCAGAGGGCGGTGCGGTTGCGGATGGTGAGGGCTGAGGTGATGCGGACGGTGGTGCCGGCGGTGCCGGTGGCCACCTCCATGGCGTCGGTCAGCTCGCGGGCCAGCCAGAGGCCCCAGCCGCCCGCGGTGTCCGGGGCCGGCCGCCGGCGGTCGCCCAGGCGCTGTGCGCTGATTCCGTGCCCGTGGTCGGCAACCTCGCAGACCAGCGTCCCCGGCTCCTGCCAGAGCCGCAGCCACCCTCGCCCGCCGCCGTGCCGCACGGCGTTGGTGATCAGCTCGTTGACCGCCAGCACGAAGTCGTCGAGCCGCTGGCCGATCAGCCCGCAGGCGTGCGCGCAGGAGGTGACCGAGTGGCGGATCTCGGTCACCTGGGCCTGGTCGAAGGCATCGGCGATCAGGAGGGCAGGTTCGATGGGCACAACCGTACGCGGTGCGTGCGGATCTGCGTTCGTCATGGCCCCGTCCCGACGGCGGATCTCGGAGAATTTCGCGGCTTTTCCACCGTACGTCAGGGTTTCCCGAACCGCACTCGCTGCCGGCCGCCCGGCTGGTCGGACTGTGGCATCCTGACCGCCATGCCGTCGCCATCGGGTGGATTCGAGGTGCCGCTCTGGCGGGCGCTCGCGGTGTTCCGGTTCGCGTCCCTGGCGTACGTCGGCGTGCTCGCGGTACGCGACGCCGACCGGTACGCCCACCCGTTCGTCGTCGCGGCCCTGGTCCTGGTGATGATCGCCTGGACGGCGGCGACCGCGATCGGCTACGCCCGCCCGGCCTGGCGGCGCTGGCCGCTGCTGCTGGCCGACCTCGGGGTGGTGATGGCCATCGTGTTGGCGACCCCGTGGGTTGTCGGCCGGGCGGCGCTCGCCACCGGCGTGCCCACCCTGGGGGTGGCCTGGATGGCGGGCCCGGTTCTGGCCTGGGCGGTCTCCGGTGGCCGCCGGCGGGGCACCGTGGCCGCGCTGCTGGTCGCCGGCGCGGACCTGGCCACCCGGGAACGGATCGGCCAGTCCTCGTTCACCGGGGTGATCCTGATGCTGCTCGCCGGAGTGGTGGTCGGGCATGTGGCCCGGCTCGCGGCGACCGCCGAGGAGCGGCTGCAACGCGCGGTGGAGCTGGAGGCGGCCACCCGGGAGCGGGAGCGGCTGGCCCGGGGCATCCATGACTCGGTTCTCCAGGTGCTGGCCCTGGTGCAGCGGCGCGGCGCCGACCTGCCCGGCGAGGCCGGCGAGCTGGCCCGCCTGGCCGGTGAGCAGGAAGCCGCCCTGCGCGCGCTGATCGCCGGCGCCGCCCCGGCCGACCCCACCGCCCCGGACGCGGCCGGCACGGTGGATCTTCGGACGCTGCTCGGCCGGTACGCCTCACCGGCGGTGTCGCTCTCCGCGCCGGCCACCCCGGTGTCGCTGCCCCGGCAGGTGGCCGGGGAGTTGGCCGCCGCGACCGGCGCGGCGCTGGACAACGTGGGGCGGCATGCCGACGGGCGGGCCTGGGTGCTGATCGAGGACGAGGGGGCGACCGTTACCGTGTCGATCCGCGACGAGGGGCCGGGCATCCCGGACGGCCGGCTGGCAGAGGCGGCCGCCCAGGGGCGGCTCGGCGTGACCCAGTCGATCCGGGGCCGGATGGCGGACCTGGGCGGGACGGTCCGGATCCTGTCGGCCCCCGAGGCCGGCACCGAGATCGAGCTGACCGTGCCGAGGGCGGAGCCGTGACCCCGGTGCGGGTGATGGTGGTCGACGACCACCCGATGTGGCGCGAGGGAGTGGCCCGTGACCTGACCGAGGCCGGTTTCCTGGTGGTGGCCACCAGCGGCGAGGGGCGGCAGGCGATCCGGGTGGCCCCCGCCGCCCGACCGGACGTGGTCGTCCTCGACCTGCAACTGCCGGATGTCTCCGGCGTCGAGGTGGTCCGCGGGCTGCGCGTGGTGCTGCCGGAGGTGCGGGTGCTGATGCTCAGCGCCAGCGGCGAGCAGCAGAGCGTGCTGGACGCGGTCAAGGCGGGGGCCACCGGGTACCTGGTGAAGTCGACGGCGCCGGCCGAGTTCCTCGACGCGGTGCGCCGCACGGCTGCCGGCGATCCGGTGTTCACTCCCGGCCTGGCCGGGCTGGTCCTCGGCGAGTACCGCCGGTTGGCCGCCGGGCCGGGGTCGGACGCCGGGGCGGCCGGCGGCGCGGAGCCCGGGGCGCCGCGCCTCACCGACCGGGAGACGGAGGTGCTGCGCCTGGTGGCCAAGGGGGTGTCGTACAAGCAGATCGCGCAGCGGCTCGGGCTGTCGCACCGCACCGTGCAGAACCACGTGCAGAACACGCTGGGCAAGCTGCAACTGCACAACCGGGTCGAGCTGACCCGGTACGCCATCGAGCGGGGCCTGGACGACTGAACCCGCTCAGACCGAGCGCGGCGGCTCCGTCTCGTGGATGGCCAGCTCCTCGGCGCTCGCCCCGCCGCCCGCCGAACCAGCGTCGTACGCCACGGAGTCGGTTTCCTGGTCGGTGTGCGCCCCCTCGTCCGGTTCCACCAGCCGGCCCACCGTGGCGTCGGCCACCGTGCCGAGCTGGCCGTGGTCGTAGAGGGAGACCGGCGAGTTCGGGTCCGAGGTCGGACCGGGGTTCATCACGTCGGCATCCAACTGGGCCTCGGCCGCGGCTTCCAGGTTGTCGGCCTCGAAGGCGATCTTCGGGTCGATCGTGCCGGCCAACGGGTCGTCCACCGGGCGCTCGTAGACCTCTCGGTCGAGCTTGTAGTCCAACGACTCACCGTCGAGCTGTTCCTCGGCGGTGGTCCCGAACCGGTCCACCGCCACCGGCGTCCGGTCGCCGGGCAGCTGGGCCGGGTCCGGGCCGTCCGCCTCGCGCCCGGTGAACACATCGTCGTTGGCCGTCGAGTCGTCGTCGGCGGTGCCGGGCAGGCCGTCCGCCTCGGTGTCGGACACGGGGGTCGGGTACTCGTTGTCGCGCATGTCTGATCACTACCCGCTGCCCTGCCGCCGTAACCGGGGGCTGCCGGCCGTGTGGTGGCGAGCCGGACACCAGGGCGGGAACAACCCGTCAGCCGGCGGGGCCGGGTTCGTCATCGGGGTGCAGCACGCACCAGACGACCTTCCCGTCCGGTACCGGGCTGCTGCCCCACCGACGGGCCACCGTGTCGATCAGCAGCAGGCCCCGCCCGCCGGCCCGGGTCGGTGGGGCCGGCCCGGCGAACGCGGGTCGGAGGGGGGAGTGGTCGCGAACCGCCACACGCAGGGTGCCCGCCTGGGGAGCGAGCCGGACGGTCATCGGGGTCCGGGCGTGCGCCACCACGTTGTTGACCATCTCGGTGATCGCGAGGCTCGCCGGTTCGGCCAGGGTCCGCACGTCCCAGTGCTGGCAGCCGGTGGCGACCAGCTCGCGGGCCTGCCGGGCGGCGCCGACGGTCGGGGCGAGCTCAGCGGTGAGGACCGCCGCCAGTGGCGCCGCCGCCAGCGCGCCGTCCAGGGTGGGCCAGGCCGGGACGCCGGTCAGTGCGGCGTCGGCACCGCCGGACCCGGAGATCGCCGGGTCGCAGAGCAGCAGGTCCGCGGCGGGCCAGTCGGCGACCTCCCGGCGGATCTCGGCGAAGACGCCCCGCCCGACCTGGTCGGCGACCCGCAACCCGGTCACGTCGGCCACCACCGTGCCAGGTCGGTCGCAGAGGCGGGCCAGCAGCGCGGCCCGGACGGTGTCGGCGCCGGCCGCGTCGAGCACTCCGGTCAGCCGGACCACCCCGGACGACTCGTCGATCTCCACCAGACAACGCACGTCGGTCGGCATGATCGCCCCATTGTGCGCCCGTACGACGGAGGTCGCATCCGGCCGCCCGATACCCGTCATCAGCGGGTCAACCGGGACCGGCGGGTGATCGCCGCCATCGTGCCGACCGCGGTGCCGGCGGCGGCGAGCCCGAACGCGGCGGTCATTCGTACCAGCTGGCGCCGCCGGCCGTGCCAGCCACCGTTCCGGCGGCCCTGAGCATCGGCGTGGAACACGTTGCCGCTGCTGTCCATCCGCGCGCCGGGGCCGAACTGGGTCCGGTGGGCGTACCAGCCGAGGGTGCGCTCCATGAGCGCCGGTGCGAGCCGCCACTGCAGGCCGAGCAGCCGGGCGGCGCCGCCGGCGTACGCCTCGCGGCGGGGGCGGCGCAGCAGCCGGACGATGGTCTCGGCGACCACCTCCGGCGGGTACACCGGCGGTGGCGGCAGCAGCTCGCGGCCGCTGTGGTTGGCCGCGTGCCGGAAGAACGGGGTGTCGATGGTCGCCGGGAGCACGGTGCAGACGGAGATCTGCCCCCGGCCGGTGACCCGTAGTTCCTGCCGGACGGTGTCGGCCAGCCCGCGGATGCCGTGCTTGGTGGCGTTGTACGCCGACTGGTACGGCATCGCCACCTCGGCCAGCACCGAGGCGTTGTTGACCAGCACGCCTCCGCCGGCCGCGCCGAGGTGCGGGAGCGCGGCCTTGATGCCGTGCACCGCGCCGAGCAGGTTCACCTCCACCACCCGTCGGAACTCGGCGACCGGGATCTCGTCGAACAGCCCCACGACCCCGACCGCGGCGTTGTTCACCCACGCGTCGATCCGCCCGAACTCGGCCGCCGCCCGATCAGCCAGCCGCTGCACCGACTCCAGGTCGGTCACGTCGGTCGGTACGGCCAGCGCCCGGCCGCCCAGTTGCCGGCAGTGTTGGGCGACCTGCCGCAGCGCCGGCTCACTGCGGGCGGCCAGCACGACGGCGGCGCCCCGGCGGGCCAGCGCGTACGCGGTGGCCGTGCCGATCCCGCTGGAGGCGCCGGTGATCACCACGGTCGAATCGTCGAGGCTGCGGGTCAGCGGCATTCCTGAGCCGTACCCCCGGTAGGGCCCGGTCATACCACCGGCCGTTGGTCGATCAACGCGGGAGAGCCTCCCGGCGGAGCCGCGCCGGGAGGCTGTCGTGATTGTCGTGGCGCAAGTGTCGGTGGCACCTGCGGGGACTGTTCCGATCTGCCAGGTTTCGGCTCCCGGTCACCCGGTTAATGGGACGCTCTGACCGGGAGGACCACTGCCGAGGAAAGATCGCAGGGAGGTGACCCATGCGCGTCGGCCTCGTCTGCGCGCACACCAGCTCGTACCGGCACGCCGACGGCCCGCCGGTCGGCACCCAACAGCACATCGCGCGGGTCGCCGCCGAGCTGGCCGGCCGAGGTCACGACGTCCGGCTCTACGAGCGTCGGGACGACCCGAAGCTGCCGGTGACGATGGACGTCGACGGCTACCAGGTGCATCGGGTTTCAGCCGGCCCACCCGCCCCGCTGCCCACCGCCGAGCTGATCCCCCACGTGACGGAGTTCGGCCGTTGGCTGACCGACGAGTGGGCCGGCGCCTGGCGGCCCGAGGTGGTGCACGGGCACTACTGGATCGGCGGCCTGGCCGCCGCGCACGCGGTCCGGGAGACCGACCTCCCGGTGGTGCAGACCTTCCACTCGCTCGGCGTCGAGCAGCTGCGCCACCTGGGCGGCCGATACGACGGGCCGGGAGAGCGGATCCCGCTGGAACGCGCGCTGACCCGAGCGGTGGACATCGCGGTCGCCCAGTGCAACGACGAGGTGGACGAGCTGACCCGGATGGGCCTGCAACGCAGCTCGGTGGCGATGGTGCCGGCCGGGGTGGACACCGAGCAGTTCCACCCCGACGGTGAGGCGGCGCCCCGCGAGCAGCGGTCGCGGATCCTCTCCGTCGGCGGGCTCTCCCCCGGACACGGCCAGGAGGACCTGATCCGGGCGATGCGACTGGTCGGCGACGCCGAGCTGGTGATCGCCGGCGGGCCGATGGCCGACCAGTTGGCCAACCACACCGAGGCGCGCCGGCTGCGCGAGCTGGCCGAACAGGTCGGCGTGGCCGACCAGGTACGGCTCGTCGGCGCGGTGCCGCACGACCAGATGGCCACCTGGTACCGGTCGGCGGACGTGGTGGCCTGCACGCCGCACTACTCGTCGGCCGGGCGGGTCTCGCTCGAGGCGATGGCCTGCGGCGTGCCGGTGGTCGGCTACGCGATGGGCGGGCTGGCGGACGCGGTCGTCGACGAGGTCACCGGCCGGCTGGTGCCGCCCGGCGACGTACGGACCCTCGGGGTCTCCCTGCGCCGGCTGCTCGCCGACAACGCCGGGCGGTTCGCGTACGGCCACGCCGCGGTGGACCGGGTCCGGAGCAGCTACACGTGGGAACGGACCGCCGGTGCGCTGGAACGCCTCTACGAGCGGGTGGTGAGCCGCCGCAAACCGGTCGAAGCCTGAGCGCGGCGCCGGACGTGGGGTGTGTGCTGGTCAGCCGGGCTGGCCGACGCCCACCATGGCGCGGTCGCGGCGGCGCGCCTTCGCGTGGTGGTGCTGCGGCTCCGCGTACCGCGTCAGCCCGATCACCGAGGCGAGGGTGACCAGGAAGCCGACCGCGGCCAGCCACTCCCGACCCGGCCAGATCTTGTCGTTGAGCAGCAGGAGGCCGACGATCGCCGCCGGCACCGCCCCCGCGGCGTCCATCGCGGCGACCGCGGCGGTGGTGGAGCCGCGCTGCATGGCCAGGCCGAGCAGCAGCTGACCGACGATCGAGTGGACGATGAGCAGGTAGAGCAGCGGGTCGGCGAGGAACGCCTCGGCGGACGGCGCGGAGGCCAGTGGCCGGGCGGCCACCGCGGCCGAGGAGAACGCCAGCCCGGCCAACGAGCCGAGGGCCACCGAACCGGGCGCCCCGTGCAGCCGGACGGCGAAGAAGCCGAGCACCGCGATCACGCCGAGCGCCACCAGCAGGGCGACCGAGCCGGCGGTGCCGAGCTGCCGGGACGGCGCCGGCCGGGCGGCCAGCACCAGCGCGGTGATCCCGGCGAAGAGCAGGGCCAGCAGCGCCACCTCGGCCACCGGTAACCGCCACTTCAACACCACCACGCCGAGGATGGCGGTCACCCCGAGCCCGGCGGCCACGCTCGCCTGGACCAGGAACAGCGGCAGGTCACGCCGGGCCAGGAACGCGAGCACGAACCCGCCGATCTGGCAGCTCAGCCCCACCAGATACGTCCGGTGCCCGGCCAGCCGCAGCAGCAGGCCCGGATCGAAGGTGTGGTGCACCGTGGTGCGGGCCGCGGCCACCGACTGAAGCAGGTTGGCGACGCCGTACGCGACGATCATTGCCGCGAGGAAGCACCAGCCGGAGGAGACCACCTGGCGAGGATAGAGGCTGCCGGGGGTCAGCGCGCGGCTGGTCGATCGAGCCGGGCGAGGATGTCGGCATGCAGCACACCGTTGGTGGCCACCAGGCTGCTCTCGGTGCCCGGCTCGCCAGTCGGAGCCGGTCGACCGGCCAGATCCGTGACCGTGCCACCCGCCTCGGTGACGATGGGGACCAGCGCCGCCATGTCCCACAGCGACAGTTCCGGCTCGACCATCACGTCCAGTGCGCCCTCGGCCAACAGCATGTAGCCGTAGAAGTCGCCGTACGCCCGGCTGCGCCAACTGGACCGCATCAGGTCGAGCATCGCGTCGAGCCGGCCGGCGCGCTCCCAGCCGGTGAGCGACGAGTAGCAGAAGCTGGCGTCGGCGAGCCGCCGAACGGCGGAGACTCCGATCCGCTCGCCGGCGGCGGGGCCCGGCCCGGCGTACGCGCCCGCGCCGAGGCTCGCCCACCAGCGTCGTCCCAGCGCCGGAGCGGACACCACGCCGACCACCGGCCGGTCCGCGTCGAAGAGCGCGATCAGGGTGGCCCAGACCGGCACTCCGCGGACGAAGTTCTTGGTGCCGTCGATCGGGTCGATGATCCACCGCCGGCCGTCCGGAGCGGCGGCCGGCTGGTCGCCGTACTCCTCGCCGAGCAACCCGTCGGCCGGCCGGTGCTCGGCCAGCAGCGCCCGGATCTCCCGCTCCACGGCGGTGTCCGCGTCGGAGACCGGGGTCAGATCGGGCTTCGCCTCGACCCGCAGGTCGAGCGCGCGGAACCGGGCCGTGGAGATGGCGTCGGCCCGGTCGGCGAGCAGGTGGGCGAGGGCGAGGTCGTCGGCGTACCCGGTCATGCCGGCAACCTAGCCGACACCCGACGGGTCACTCGTCCGGGCCGCGCCGGTCACCCTCGCCGGGGCCGCGCTGGTCGGTCTCGCCGCGCTGGTCGCCCTCGCCGGCCCGGGAGGCGAGCAACCGGCGGTACGAGGCCAGCCGGCGCGGATCGGCCTTGCCGGCGGCCACCCAGGCGTCCAGTCCGCAGTCGGCCTCGTCAGCCGTGTGCGGACAGTTGGGCGGGCAGTCGACGGTGCCCTCGACCAGGTCGGGAAAGCCGTGCAGCAGGCTGTCGGCGGAGACGTGGGCGAGCCCGAAGCTGCGGATCCCCGGGGTGTCGATGATCCACCCCGGGTCGGTGTCGACGCCGGGCACCGGCGGCAGTCGCAGCGCCACCGCGCTGGTGGAGGTGTGCCGGCCACGACCGATCGCGCTGACCACGCCGACCGCCCGGGCTGCGTCCGGGACGAGGCGGTTGACCAGCGTCGACTTGCCCACCCCGGAGTGCCCGACCAGCACCGACACCCGGCCGGCGAGCAGCGCGCGCAGGGCGTCCAGGTCGGAGTCGGGGCGGTTGAGCACGTACGGCAGCTCCAGCTCGGTGTAGTAGCCCAGCACCTCGTCCGGGCCGGCCAGGTCGGCCTTGGTGAGGCAGAGCAGGGGCTCGACGTCCGCGTCGTACGCGGCCACCAGGCAGCGGTCGATGAACCCGGTGCGCGGCGGCGGGTCGGCCAGCGCGCTGACGATCACCAACTGGTCGGCGTTGGCCACCACCACCCGCTCCAGCCGGCCCTCGGCGGTGGTCTCGTCGTCGTCGGCGGTGCGGCGCAGCACCGAGCGGCGTTCGGCGATCCGGACGATGCGGGCGAGAGCGCCCTCCGCGCCGGAAGTGTCCCCGACGAGGCTGACCCGGTCGCCCACCACCACCGACTTGCGGCCCAGCTCACGGGCCCGCATCGCGGTGACCGTGGGCAGTTCGGCACCGACCACGCCGCGCTCGGCCCCGGACAGCACGCAGGTGTAGCGCCCCCGGTCGACGGCGATGACGAAGCCGTCCACCGCGTCGGCGTGCCGGGGTCGGGTGCGCGTACGCGGGCGCGAGGACTTCCCGGGCCGGACCCGTACGTCGTCCTCGTCGTACTCCCGCCGTTTGGTCGCCAGGACCTGTCCTCTTCTCGCGTCAGCTCTTGCCGGTCACCATCGCTGACCATAGTGCCGGGAACTCGGGCATGGTCTTGGAGGTACACCCGACGTCGTCCACCTCGATGCCCGGCACGGCCAGCCCGGCCACCGCGGCGGCGTGTGCCATCCGGTGGTCGTGGTAGGTGTGGAACACGCCGCCGCGCAGCGGCCGGGGCCGGATCTCCAGCCCGTCGGGCGCCTCGGTGACGTCGGCGCCGAGTGCGGCGAACTCCCGGGCCAGCGCGGTCAGCCGGTCGGTCTCGTGGCCGCGGATGTGCCCGATGCCGGTGAAGAACGACGGCGAGTCGGCCAGCATGGCCAGCGCGGTCAGCGCCGGGGTCAGCTCGCTCACGTCGGAGAGGTCGGCGGTGAGGCCGTGCACCACGCCGGAGCCCCGGACGGTCAGCCCGGTGGTGGAGAGAGTCACCTCGCCGCCCATCCGGTGCAGCAGCGAGCGTAGCTGCTCGACCGGCTGTGCGCTGCTGCGCGGCCAGCCCTGGAGGGTGACCTCGCCGCCGGTGACCAGCGCGGCGGCGAAGAACGGCACCGCGCCGGAGAGGTCCGGCTCGATCTCCCAGCCGCGACCGGCGAGCGGGCCGGGCTCGACGGTCCACACGTCGGGGGTGGTGTCGTCGACGGCCGCGCCGGCGGCGCGCAGCATCTGCACCGTCATCCGCAGGTGCGGGGCGGACGGCACCGGCGGGCCGACGTGCCGCACCACGACACCCTGGTCGAAGCGCGGGGCGGCCAGCAGCAGCCCGGAGACCAGTTGGCTGGAGGCGGAGGCGTCGATCACCGCCTCGCCGCCGGTGATCCGGCCGGCGCCGAGCACGGTCAGCGGCAGGCTGCCCGCGCCGGTGATGTCGATCCGGACACCCAGCGAGCGCAGCGCGCCGATCAGCGGGCCGAGTGGCCGGATGCGGGCCTGCGGGTCACCGTCGAAGGTGATCCGGCCGTCGGCCAGCCCCGCCACCGGCGGCACGAACCGCATCACCGTGCCGGCCAGCCCCACGTCCACGTGGGCCGGGCCGACCAGTGGGTGCGGCCGGACCAGCCAGCGCTCGTCGTCGCTGATCGACACGTGCGCGCCCATCGCCCGTAGGCCGGCCGCCATCAGCTCGGTGTCCCGGGCGCGCAGCGGCCCGGCCAGTGTCGACGGGCCGGCGGCCAGCGCGCTGAGCACCAGGGCGCGCGCGGTCATCGACTTGGACCCGGGCAGGCGCAGCGTGGCCGCCACCGGATCGGAGGCGGTCGGTGCGGTCCACGGCTGCGGCGGCCGGGTTGCTGTCAGGTTCCCCACGGTTACATTCTGCCGTGTCGGCCGGTGGGCGGCGGTGACCGGCGGTCCTGCTCCCGGTTGGCGGGACAGCCGGCGGGCCGTCGACGGGTTAGCGTGTGCCCATGTGCGGCAGGTACGCGACGACCCGGAGCTCCGGCGAGCTGAGCGCGCTGTTCGAGTCGTCCGACGACACCGACGGCCGGATCCGGCCGGACCACAACGTCGCGCCGACCGACCCGGTGCCGCTGGTCCGGGTCACCCCCGAGGGGCACCGCAGTCTCTGCGCCGGCCGCTGGGGCCTCCTGCCGCACTGGTCGCGATCGGCCGCCGGCGCGGCCCGCATGATCAACGCGCGGTTGGAGACGGTCGCCACCAGCCGGGCGTACGCCGGGGCGTTCGCCCGTCGCCGCTGCCTGGTCCCGGCCGACGGCTGGTACGAGTGGGTCCGCCAACCCGACGGGGGGCGGCAGGCGTATTACATGACCCCCACCGACGGCTCGGTGCTCGCCCTGGCCGGGATCTGGTCGATCTGGGAGTCCGGGGCCGAATCCCGGCTCACCTTCAGCGTGCTGACCACCGCGGCGCTCGGTGAGCTGGCCGAGGTGCACGACCGGATGCCGGTGCTGCTGCCGCCCGAGCGGTGGTCGTCGTGGCTGGCGCCGACCGGGGAGCCGGACCGGTTGCTCGCCCCGCCGGCGACCGACCAGCTGGCCCGGTTGGAGATCCGTCCGGTCGGGCCGGCCGTGGGTGACGTCCGCAACGACGGGCCGCAGTTGATCGCCCGGGTGCCGCTGGCACCGACGACGGCTGCGCAGGAGCTGACCCTGTTCTGAGGCCTGTGCGCATCGTCGGGCGCCGATTTGCCGGGGTTGCGCGATTCGTCGCCTGGCCGTTCAGTCATCTTCCCGGCAGGCCCTTGTCTCGGCGTCCGTAAGTGCGATAGAACACAGCGCCGGTAGTGGGTGTCGATTCGCACGGGGCGGACGACATCCACCGATCTTGCCGGTCCCACGGGGGAGGTGGGTGAATGACACGGGCGCGTATGCCCCGTCCGCACGAGGTGGCCGCGGCGCGGCGAGATCCGCGACTGCTGCGGGCCTTGCGGGAACGCCGACAGGATGACGCCTGGCGCACCAGAGGGACATGCCAGAGCGTCGATCCGGAAACGTTCTTTCCGGCGCCGAACGAGCCGGCGGACGCCGCCGTCGCGCTGTGCCGCAGCTGCGACGTCCAGGGGTCCTGTCTGGCCTGGGCGCTGGAGGTGGGTGACTGTCACGGCGTGTGGGGCGCCACGACGCCCCGCGAGCGGCGGGCGATGCTGGTGGCCTGGCGCGGCCAGGTCGAACCGGATCCGGACGCCGTGGACGAGGCGGGCCCGCCGGCGCGGGACCGTCTGCTCACTCTGGTCCCGCTTAGCTGACCACCGGTCCCGTCCCGGGCGCCGGACGGGGCGGCGCAGAATGGGCCCGTGCTGCCCAGCGACGAGATCGGGACCACGCGCGGTCCGGCGCGGATCGACACCGACCTGCCGATCGGGCCGGCCGCCGCCCTGCTGGTGCTCGGGCACGGTGCGGGCGGCAGCGTGGACGCCCCCGACCTGCTCGCGGTGCGTGACGCGGCCGTCGCGGTCGGTCTGGCGGTGGTGCGGGTGACCCAGCCCTACCGGGTCGCCGGCAGCCGCGCGCCGGCTCCCGCCGGGCACCTCGACGACGCCTGGACGGCGGTGCTCGCCGCGTTGCGCGACCGGCAGCCCAACGTCCCGACGCTGCTCGTCGGCGGTCGCTCCAGCGGCGCTCGGGTGGCCTGTCGGACGGCCCGCGCGGTGGGTGCGGCCGGCGTCGTCGCGCTGGCCTTTCCGCTGCACCCGCCCGGGCGACCGGAGCGCTCCCGGGCCGCCGAGCTGGCCACCGGGCTGCCGACACTGGTGGTCAACGGCGACCGGGATCCGTTCGGGGTGCCGGAGCCGGGGCCGGCCGTGCAGGTGGTGACCCGGCCGGGGGAGACGCACGACCTGCGCAAAGATCCGGCCGGTACGGCGGCCGCGGTGCGGGACTGGCTCCGCGCCCAGGGCTGGGCGGCAGGCTGACCCGGTCGGCCGGGCGAACCGTGTCCGGTGCCGGGCGCGGGTCGTTGCATCCGGTGGCGCCGCCTACCGGATTCGGGCGGGCGGGGCCAAATCCTCCCAGGCCCTTCCTGGTCCCAGCGCCGGCCGTCGCCGGGGCCGGGGCCAGGAACGGGAGGGCCGGCCGGAATGCCCCACCCGTCTTCTCGCGTTACTACCCCCGGACGACTTTTCTGCGAGGGGGTGGCCGGTGCCGACCGAAACACGGAGCCGGGAACGGGACGAGCGGGACGCCCGGCAGCTGAAGCAGCTGCTGGATGGCCCGGACTGGCCCGCGACGGCGGGACCGGGCGGGGCGGGTGCGGTGAGCACGGGCACACCGGCCGGAAGTGAATCTGTGGGCAGGTCCGTGCGCGTATCCTCGGCGGGAAAGCATCCGACGCGAGGGGATGTGCGGTTGACCACCGAGAAGACGGACGAGCGCAGGGCCCGTTTCGAGCGGGACGCGATGCCATTCGTCGATCAGCTCTACGCTGCTGGGCTACGGATGACGCGTAACCCGGCGGATGCCGAGGATCTGGTCCAGGAGACCTACCTGAAGGCGTACGCCGCCTTCCACCAGTTCGAGCAGGGCACCAACCTGAAGGCCTGGCTCTACCGGATCCTGACCAACACCTACATCAACTCCTACCGCAAGCGGCAGCGCCAGCCGATCCAGGCGCCCACCGAGGAGATCACCGACTGGCAGCTGGCCGAGGCCGAGTCGCACACCTCCAGTGGGCTGCGCTCGGCGGAGACCGAGGCCCTGGACCGGCTGCCGGACAGCGACGTCAAGGAGGCCCTCCAGCAGTTGCCGGAGGAGTTCCGGCTCGCCGTCTACCTCACCGACGTCGAGGGCTTCTCCTACAAGGAGGTCGCCGACATCATGGGTACGCCGATCGGCACGGTGATGTCGCGCCTGCACCGGGGCCGTCGTAATCTGCGCAAGCTGCTCGAGCAGTACGCCGGGGAGCGAGGCTTCAGTGCGGCCCGTTCCTCGAAGGGTTCGACCGCTGCCGCTGCCGGCCGGGAGGTGTGACGTGAGCTGTGGGGAGCCGCACGAGACGGACTGCCGTGAGGTGCTCGCGGAGGTCTACCTCTACCTGGATCTGGAGTGCGCCGACGAGCGGCGCACGCTGATCCGGCACCACCTGGACGAGTGCGGGCCGTGCCTGCGCGAGTACGGGCTCGAGCAGGAGGTGCGGGCGCTGGTGGCGCGTTGCTGCGGCAACGAGACCGCGCCGGACGAGCTGCGCGAGCGGCTGCGGGTTAAGCTCACCGAGCTGGTGGTCTTCGAGACCAGCGACTCCCGCGAACTCGCCGACTGAGCGTCGGCCCGACGAACGAAACCGGTGGCCCGGGTCGATCTCGACCCGGGCCACCGGCGTACCCGGCGTCCGCCGGGTTGGTCTGGCCGGTGACGGGCCGTCGGCCCGTCGGCGCGTTCAGGAGTTGGGACGCTTGCCGTGGTTTGCGGCGTTCTTCTTCCGTGCCTTCTTCTTCCGGGACTTCTTCGCCATGCTGACCTCCTCGTGATGGGTCGGATCCGCCCTGCGCGCGGCCTCGGCGCCGGTGTACCCACCGGCCGCCCGGCGTCGGGTCCGACCCGCTGATGGTAGTGCGGCCGGCACCCGACGCCTTCCGGCGGGGCGGTCGCGGCACCCGGGCCGCCGCTCCGGGCCCACCGTCGGTCGCCGCATGATTGGATACGTCGGCAGGCACATCGGGAAAAGGGAGGGCCTGGACATGGCCGAGGAGATCCGCGCCGAGATGGTGGCGAACGTCTGGAAGGTCGTCGCGTCGACCGGCGACACCGTGTCCGAGGGCGACACCCTGGTGATCCTGGAGTCGATGAAGATGGAGATCCCGGTCATCGCCGAGTCCGACGGTGTGGTCAAGCAGCTCGCCGTCAACGAGGGCGATGTCGTGCAGGACGGCGACCTCATCGCGGTGATCGATTGAGCGGCCTGCTGGTCCGGCGCGCCGACCCGGGCGACTTTCCGGCGGTGGCTCAGCTGACCGTGGCCGCGTACGAGGCGGACGGCCAGCTCAAGGGCGAGCACGGGTACGGCGCGGTGCTGGCCGACGTGTCGACCCGGGCCACCAGCGGTGAGGTGCTGGTGGCGGTGGACGAGGCGACCGGGGCGGTGCTCGGCTCGGTCACCTTCGTGCTGTCGGGCACCCCGTTCGCCGAGCTGTCCGGCCCGGGTGAGGCGGAGTTCCGGATGCTCGCGGTCGACCCGGCCGCGCAGGGCCGGGGCGTTGGCGCGGCGCTGGCCCAGGCGTGCGTCGACCGCGCGGCCGAGCTGGGCTGCGCGGCCGTGGTGATCTGCGTCCGTGCGGGGATGGCCGTCTCGGCGCACCGGCTGTACGAGCGGCTCGGCTTCGTTCGCTGCCCGGAGAAGGACTGGGCGCCGGCGCCGGGCGTGGACCTGCTCGGCCTGCGGCTGGAGCTGCCCCGGGGCTGAGCCGCCGGCCGGTCAGTCCTGCGAGCTGCCCGAGGCGGCCGGGGTCCCACTCTCGTCGGGCTGCGCGCCGATGGCGGCCAGCAGCTCGTCGGCCACCTCCAGGGCGATCCGGCGGCGCTCGTTGTCGGTGATGTGCGGCGCCCGGACGGCGAACCAGCTGCTGTGCACGGCGAACAGCGACAGCACGGCGCGCAGCTGGGCGACGGGGGAGTCGTCGCCCCGGCAGAGCGCGTTGGCCAACTGCATCATCCGGCCGCGCATCTGCTGGCCGGAGGCGAGGCTCTTGAGCACGGTCTGGTTCTGCTCGAAGAAGCGCATCACCGAGGGCTGGTCGCCGGCGAACATCGTGTCGGCGTACCGGGAGATCAGCGCGCGCCGGGTGGCCAGGGTCGCCGGCTGCGACTCGGCCCAGGCGGTCAGCTCGTCCATCCGCTCCAGCCGGTCCTCGACGAAGCTGGCGACGATGTCGTCCTTGCTCTTGAAGTGGTAGTAGAGCGCCGCCTTGGTGACGTTGAGGCGCTCGGCGATCTCGCGTAGCGAGGTCTTCTCGTACCCCTGCTCGGTGAAGAGCTCCAGCGCGACGGCCTTGATCCGCTCGCGGGTGCCGCCTGTGCTCTCCCTCACCCACGCCCTCCAATTGGCTTGACCGTCACTTGCCGCCCAACTTACCGTGCGGCTAGTAAGGTGACTAGCCGGGCGGCAAGTAAGTACGGCAATCCTCGGGGGGAGCTTACCCATGACTCAGGCAACCCAGGCCGGCGCGCGACCCAACGTACGGGTCGTGCTGTTCGGGCTGATGATCGCGATGATGCTCGCAATGCTCGACAACATGATCGTCAGCACCGCGCTGCCGCGCATCGTGGGCGAGTTCGGCGGCCTCAACCACTTCACGTGGGTGGTCACCGCGTACGTCCTCGGCACCACCGTCTCCACCCCCATCTGGGGCAAGCTCGGTGACCTCTACGGGCGCAAGTCCGTCTTCCTGACCTCGGTCGGCATCTTCCTGCTCGGCTCCGCGCTCTGCGGCATGGCCGGCTCCGGAATGCTGGGCGGTCCCCAGGACGGCATGGTGCAGCTCATCGCCTTCCGGGCCGTGCAGGGTCTGGGCGCCGGCGGCCTCATGGTCGGCGTGATGGCGATCATCGGTGACCTGGTCCCGCCCCGCGAGCGCGGGCGCTACCAGGGCATGATCGCCGGGATCATGGCCATTGCCATGGTGGCCGGCCCGCTGGTCGGCGGCTTCATCACCGACCACCTCTCGTGGCGCTGGGCGTTCTACGTGAACCTGCCGCTGGGCGGCGTCGCGCTGCTTCTGCTGATCACCACCATGCACCTGCCGAAGTACCGCACCGAGCACCGGATCGACTGGCTCGGCGCCGGGCTGCTCTCGGTCGGCATCACCGCGATCGTGCTGATCACCACCTGGGGCGGCAACGAGTACGACTGGTCGTCCCCGCAGATCCTCGGCCTGGCCGTACTGTCCGTGCTCGCGCTGGTGGCGTTCGGCCTGGTCGAGCGCCGTGTCGCCGAGCCGATCCTCCCGCTGTCCCTCTTTGCCAACCGCAACTTCGCACTGATCTCGCTGATCGGCTTCCTGCTCGGTTTCGCGATGTTCGGCGCGATGAACTTCCTGCCGCTCTACCAGCAGACCGTGCAGGGCGCCTCGGCCACCAACAGCGGCCTGCTGCTGCTGCCGCTGATGTTCGGCATGCTGGTCGTCTCGCTGGTCATCGGGCGGGCGATCACGAAGACCGGCAGGTACCGGGTGTACCCGATCGTCGGTGGCGTGGTGATGGCCACGGGTATGGCGCTGCTGACCATGCTCGACACCGACACGAGCAAGCTGCAGTCCTCGCTGTACATGGTCGTGCTGGGCGCTGGCATGGGCTTCCTCATGCAGACGTCCATGCTGATCGCGCAGAACAGCGTGGAGCAGAAGGACCTCGGCGCGGCCAGTGGCGCGGCCACCTTCTTCCGGTCGATCGGCGGCTCGTTCGGCATCTCCCTGTTCGGCGCGATCTTCGCCAGCCGGCTGGCCGGCTCCAGCGCGGGCGGCGCCTTCGGTGGCGAGGGCGGCGGGATGGACCTGGCGAAGCTCAAGGAACTGCCCGCCCAGGCGCGCGAACTGGTGCTCGGCGGTCTCGCCGACGCGATCTCGCACGTCTTCCTCTGGGCGGTGCTGTTCACCGTCGTGATCCCGGTGCTCGCCTGGTTCATCAAAGAGATCCCGCTGCGCACCGCGAACGAGGCGCCGGCGCAGGCCACCCCGGAGGAGGAGGCCGAGATCGCTCTCGGCAAGGCCCCGGTCGCCTGACCCGGAACTCCCGCGCCGCGCTGGCCCCACCGGGGACGGCGCGGCGCGGCCGTTTCTCCAGGGTCAGCGACGACGTCGGGGTGTGGTGAGGCGTCGCCAGAGGCGGCGAAGTGGATTGCGGGGGCGCGGAAGTCGGGGCGGCGGCGGGTCGCCGAGCAACTCGATGGCGAGCGCGGCGGTGGCCGGGTCCAGTGCCGGAGCGGCCAGCGCCAGGTGGGCCAGTGAGACGGCGATCGGGACCGGCCGGGCCCGGGCCACCGCTGCCGCGTCGGCCAGCCGCTCGGCCACCACCCGGGCCACGTCCGATCGCACCCCCGGGTCCACCCAGGCAGCGGTGACCAGGGCGAACAGTGCCGCCTCGGTGATCCAGTCCTCCACGCCCCAGACCAGGTCCAGCAGCACCCGCCGCCGGGTCGAGTCGTCCCACGGCTCGTCGGTGCGGTGGTGCAGCAGCCCCAGGCAGGCCCACACCTGCACGCCGCGCACCCAGACCGACGGGTCCTGGGCGGCCAGGAGCCGGCCCAGCGCGTTGGCCGGCGCCGCCGGCGGATGCACCAGCAGCCCGAGCAGGTCGGCCAGGTCCAGGCCGGCCAGGCCCACCGCCGCGTCGTAGGCCGCCGGCGGGTGCGGCCACGCCGGATGGGCGACCTGCCCGATCCGCTCGACCGCCGCCGCCGAGGGCTCCGGCAACGCGGGCGTCGGGAGGGTGTCCGCGTAGTGCCACAGGCGTCGGGTGGAGGCCCGTCGCGGTTCTCGTGGGTCCGGCTCCACCGTGCCGGCGACCTCGATCCGCAGACCGGGTGCCGCCGACGTGGCCGTCCGCACGGCGCTCGGCGGGGCCGCCGCCGGCAGGCGTACGGCAGTGCCGAGACCGTTGTCGTCGTCGGCCACCGCCTGGCGCAGAGCGTCGACCAGCGGGCCGCCGGCCGGCGTCAACTGGCCGAGCCACGGCCGACCCCGGCAGCACTGGGCCAGATCGCCGTGCTCGTGGCTGTCGTCCGGGTGGTCACGGACGAAGTCGGCGAGCGCGACCAGGTGGGCGAGGTCGCCGTCGCGCAGGTGCCGCAGGCGGTGGGCGGTGTGCACCGCGCAGTCGAACGACGGGTCCCGAGCGAGCGCCCGCTCGGTCCACTCCAGCGCCTCGTCCAGCCGGCCGGTCTCGGCCAGGGTGCCGGCGATGTCGGCGTAGATGGCCAGGTCGTCGGGGTCCAGCGCGACGGCCCGGCCGAGCGCCGCGAGGGCCTCACGGGTGCGGCCGCCGCTGCGGTACGCGTACCCGAGCCAGACCTCGCCCATCTTCGAGGGCTGGGACCGTACGCCGCGGGTGGCCCAGCGGATCGCCAGCGTGACCTCGCCGAGCCGCCTGGCCAGCGCGGACGCCGCGCCCAGCAGCAGACCGTGCTCGGGGCGGACGGTGACCGCGTTGCGGGCCAGCGCGAGGTACGGCGCGAGCGCGCCCCGGCCGACGCGCGGCACCGGGTCGGGCAACGCGGCACAGACCTGCATGAGGATCCGGGCGATGTGCTCCGGGTCCAGTCGCTCGGCCAGCTCGGGTGCGATCACCCATGGCACGCCGGCCCACTCCGTGCCGGGCGCGTACCCGGTGGCCGCAGCCAGCAGGTCCAGCCCCTCGGCCGGTCGGCCGGCGGCGGCCAGCAGGTGGGCGCGGGCGACGACCGCGCCGACGAAGGTGTGGTGGTTGATCGGGAAGAGGTCGAGCCCGCCCCCGCCGACCGCGGCCAGCCGGGCCAACGTCTCGTGCACCTCCGGCAGGGTCGGCGCCCGGGCCAGCGCGCCGGCGAGGTGGCCGGCGGCGTGGTGGAGGTCGCCCTCGTCCAGTGCCAGCCGGGCCAGGGCCAGCTCCTCCGTCGCGGAGAGCGCGGGGTCGTCCCTTCCCTCGGGCACATCGTCCTCTCGTCGCAGCGACACCGGTTGGAGCGGGACAAGCCTAGTTGATATTGAGATCATTCGGTGATCAACTGCGCAGTGCTGCTCGTTCGATTGCTCGGATAGTTTGAAAGGTGCAAGACTGAGCAGGAAACGCGCGGGAACCGCGCAAGAGGGGAGCGTCCGTGACGCGTGCAGGGGCCGGGATGGCCGCCGACATCGAGGAGCAGCCGGCCGGCTACGCGCGCCTGCTCTCCACCGCCAACGCCGGGGAGATCGCCCGGGTGGCGGCTGCCGTCGCCGAGCGTCGGCCACGGCACGTGGTCTTCACCGCCCGGGGCACCTCCGACCACGCGGCCCTCTACGGGGCGTACCTGGCCGAGATCCGGCTCGGGCTGCCCGCCGGGCTCGCCTCGCCCAGCGCGGTCACCCTGTTCGGCGCCCGCCCCGACCTGTCCGACGCGCTGGTCGTCGGGGTCAGCCAGAGCGGCGGCTCGCCCGACCTGGCCGAGGTGCTGCGCGCCGCGCGGGCCTCCGGCGCGCTGACCCTCGCGGTGACCAACGCCCCGGACTCCCCGCTGGTGGAGGTGGCCGAGCTGAGCGTCGACATCGCCGCTGGGCACGAGCGGGCGGTGGCCGCCACCAAGACGTACACCGCCGAGCTGCTCGCCCTGCTGATGCTCATCGAGGGGATCCGTGCCGGCGACGGCGTGCTCCCGGCGGCCGAGCGGGAGGCGCTCGACGCGCTGCCCGAGCTGGCCGCCCGCACCCTGGCTGACGACACCCCGGCGCAGCTCGCTCCGCGCTACCGCTTCGCCCGCCAGCTGGTCACCACCGGGCGCGGGTACGCCTACCCGACCGCGCGGGAGGCCGCCCTCAAGCTGATGGAGACCTCGTACCTGCCGGCTCTCGCCTTCTCCGGCGCCGACCTGCTGCACGGTCCGCTCGCGATGACCGACCCGGAGGTTCCGGTGCTCGCCGTGGTCGGCTCGGGCCCGGGCGGACGGTCGATGGGCGAGGTGCTGCCCCGCCTCGGCGAGCGCCGCGCCGACGTGGTGGTGGTCGGCTCCGCCGACGTGCCGGGCGCCACGCGGCTCGCCGTTCCCGATGTCGACGAGCGGTACGCCCCGCTGCTGGACATCCTGCCGTTGCAGCGCCTGGCGATGGCGTTGGCGCTGACCCGGGGCGAGGATCCGGACGCGCCGCGCGGGCTGAAGAAGGTCACCGCGACGATGTGAGTCGCGGCGTGGCACGCTGGTCATCGTGTCCACGCTGCGCGACCTCGCCGAGGAGCACACCCGTCTCCGTCCGGCCGACATCGACCACCTGCACCGGATCGCCGGCGACTGGCAACTGCTCTCCGACCTGTCCTTCGCCGATCTGCTGCTCTGGGTGCCGGTCGACACGGACGGCACCTTCCTCTGCGTCGCCCAGGTCCGCCCGACGACCGCGCCCACCGCGTACCAGGATGACCAGGTGGGGCGGATCGTCGGCGGGCCGGAGGTGGCCCACCTGGGCGTGGCCTACTCCCAGGGCCGGATCTGGAGGGAGGGCGACCCGGTCTGGTACGGCGACGTACCGGCCCGGCACGAGGCGATCCCGGTCCGGCTGCGCACCGCCGAGGGGGAGGCCGGCGAGGTGATCGCGGTGGTGGGCCGGGACACCAACCTCTCCACCGCGCGTACCCCCAGCCAGCTGGAGCTCAACTACCTGACCACGGCCGACGACCTGGCCCAGATGATCGCGGACGGCACCTTCCCGCCGCCCCGGCACCCGGGCGAGACCACTTCCGCCCCGCGGGTCGGGGACGGCCTGGTGCGGCTCGACGCCGGCGGCAAGGTCACCTACGCCAGCCCGAACGCGCAGTCCGCGTACCGCCGGTTGGGCTACGCCTCCCACCTGGTGGGGGAGGATCTGGCCGCGCTGCACCGCCGGCTGGCCGGCGATCCGCTGGATGGCACCGAGGCGGCGAACGGGATCCTGGCCGCGCTGCGCGGCGAGGCGCCGCCCCGCCGGGAGATCGACGCGCGGGGCGCCACGATGCTCACCCGGGCGCTGCCACTGATGCCCGCCGGGGTGCCGATCGGCGCGCTGGTCCTGGTCCGGGACATCACCGAGGTCCGCCGCCGGGACCGGGCACTGATCACCAAGGATGCCACCATCCGGGAGATCCACCACCGGGTGAAGAACAACCTCCAGACGGTGGCCGCGCTGCTGCGGTTGCAGGCCCGCCGGGTCGCCATGCCGGAGGCCCGGGTCGCCCTGGAGGAGTCGGTCCGCCGGGTCGCCTCGATCGCCCTGGTGCACGAGACGCTCTCCATGTCCAGCGACGAGGCGGTCGAGTTCGACGGCATCGTCGACCGGGTGGCGAGCGCGGCGACCGAGGTCGCGGCGACCGAGGTGAGCGTCGGCATGCGCCGGCGGGGCAGCTTCGGCGTGCTGCCCGCGGAGATCGCCACCTCGCTGGTGATGGTCCTCAACGAGTTGCTGCTCAACGCCGTCGAGCACGGCTTCCCGCCCGCTGACGAAGCGGACGACGCTCTCGTCCCGTCCGCGCCGGCCGACGTGGTGCCCGCCGTCGTACCCGGGACCGACCCGGCCGGGCGGCCCGAGGTTGTCGTCTCGGCGCACCGGTTCCGCAAGATGCTGCACGTCTCCGTGGCGGACAACGGACGCGGGCTGCCACCCGACTTCGATGCCGAGAGCGGCAGCCGGCTGGGCCTCCAGATCGTCCGGGCCCTGGTCACCGGGGAGCTGCGCGGCACCATCGCGCTGCGCGCCGGCGCCAACGGCGGCACCGAGGCGGTGCTCGTCGTACCGCTGGCCCGCAGCGCGCCCGACGGCCGCTCGCAACCCTGACCCACCTGCCGACCCGACCCCCGCCGGCCTTGGGTTTTCCGCACCCGGGCGGGTCCGCCCCGTCTGCCGGACAGGTCAGCGGCCGGGGCGGCTGGTCAGCAGGGCGACGGTCAGGCCGGGGCGCTGCCAGACACGCGCGATGGTGAAGTCCGCGCGCAACGCGTCACCCTTGGCGCCCGGCACGGTGGCCAACGGTTCGGCATGCCGCCCGGCGACGACCAGCCAGACCCGTGGCGTGCCGGCCAGGCACCGCGCCGGTCGCGGGCACTCCGCGGCCCACAGATCGCCCCGACGAACCTCGTCCTCGGTGACCAGCACGTCCCGCGGCGGGTTCCCCAGATGGTACTCGACGCCCAGATCCAGGAAGAGCCAACTGTCCCGGGGCGAATAGACCACCGCGTCCCCGGGCCGCTGCCCGTCGGCGATCACCCGGGCGGCACCCGCGTAGTCCACCGGCGCGCTGCGCGGCCACTCGTGGGTCCGCCGCAGCGCCGCCTGGTCGGGCAGGCCGAGCAGCCCGGCGAGGACCACCACGGCCAGCGCGGCCGGCGCGCTCACCCCGGCCAGCGCCGCGCCGGCCAGCAGGCAGGCGAACGGCACCACGAAGACCAGATACCGGGGTACCCACAGCGGCACGACCGTCCCGGCGGCGAAGAGCAGCAGGACGGGCAGCAGCACCGCGCTCACCGGCAGCAGGGCCCGTCGGCCGAGGCGGGCCGCACCAAGCGCGGCGATCCCCACCAGCAGCCCGCCCACCACGGAGCTCTGGGCCACGCCACCGGGCAGCGCGCTCAGGTCGTCCAGGCGGGCCGACGCAACCCAGTCCAACTGTCGGGAACGCTGTGTGCCGGCCTTCAGCAGCAGCGGGCTCACCAGCAGCGCGGCCGGCACCACCGCGACCACCCACCGCCACACCCGCCGATCCGGCCGCCCCACCTCGCCGGTCCCGTCCGACTCGGCCACCCCGGCTACGGCGGAGCCCCGCCACCAGGTGACCAGCACGACCAGCGCGTGTGCGGCGAGCAGGGTGAGGGCGATCAGATGGGTGAGCCCGAGCGCGGCTACCGCGGCGGCGTAACCGCCCCAGCGGGCCCAGCCGGGCCGACGCAACGCACTCACCAGCAGCAGGGTGGCAAGGACCGCGAGCGCGGTGGCCAGGGCGTACGGGCGGGCCTCCTGCCCGTAGCGGGAGGTGCCGGGGAGCAGCGCGAAGAGCAGCCCGGCGAACAGACCGGTACGCCGGTCGGCAAGCTGCGCGCCGAGCACGGCGAGCAGCCCGGCGGCGACGGTCATCGCCAGCGCGGCCGGCGCGCGCAGGGCCACCGTGGAGTCGCCGACGATCGCGAGCCAGCCGTGCAGCAACAGGTAGTACGGGCCGGTGGCGGCGTCGATGGTGCCGGCCAGCCGGACCAGGTCGCCGGGCGACCGGGTGGCGGCGCTCCAGGTGGCCAGCTCGTCGCGCCAGAGCTGGGCCGAGCCCAGCCCAGCGCCGGTGACCGCCAGGGTCAGCACCGCCGGAGGAAGCCAGACCGGGACGCGGTGCAGCCGACCTCGCACCGCCTCGGGCGACTTTTCGGACAATATGCCCACCGTCCGAGCCTGTCACGGCTGGCCCGGCCCGTGATGTGGGATCCGGCACGCGCTCATTGGCCGGCCCCCATGCGGTGTGGCAGCATGAGCCCATGACCGCCGCTGTCGTCCGCCGCTTCGTGGCTCGTCGCCACGTTGATTACGGCCGCGTGCGCAGCGCGATCTGTCCGGCCAACTGACGACGCCCGACCCATCTGTCTCGGGCGCGCTCCGCGCCGGCTGTCTCAGACACCGTTGTCCCGCCCGCTCTCGACGGGCCGGCCGCCGCGCCCCGCGCCCGCCCCGAGGCACAGCAGACAACGGAGGACGCCGCGATGGCGGTCAGCAGCATCCCGGCCCGTTCCGAGGACCCGACGGCCCGCCCTGCCCGGACGGTGACGCGCCGGCCGCGGGGTGAGGGTCAGTGGGCGCTCGGCCACCGCGAGCCGCTCAACCCCAACGAGCGGATCAAGAAGGACGACGACCCGCTCAACGTCCGGGCCCGGATCGAGACCATCTACGCGCACGGCGGCTTCGCCTCCATCGACCCGCAGGACCTGCGCGGCCGGTTCCGCTGGTGGGGCCTCTACACCCAGCGCAGGGCCGGCATCGACGGTGGGCGCACCGCGGTGCTGGAGCCGCACGAGCTGGAGGACGAGTTCTTCATGCTCCGGGTCCGCATCGACGGCGGCCAGCTCAGCCTGGCCCAGCTGCGGGTCATCGCGGACATCTCCCGGGAGTTCGCCCGGGACACCGCCGACATCACCGACCGGCAGAACATCCAGTACCACTGGATCCGGGTCGAGGACATGCCGGAGATCTGGCGCCGACTGGAGTCGGTCGGCCTGCAGACCACCGAGGCGTGCGGCGACTGCCCCCGAATCGTGTTGGGCAGCCCGGTCGCCGGGGTGGCCCGCGACGAGCTGCTCGACCCCACGCCGGCGCTCGACGAGATCGTCGCCCGGTACGTCGGGGACAAGCAGTTCTCCAACCTGCCCCGCAAGTTCAAGACGTCGATCTCCTGGCTGGTGGACACCCCGTACGAGTCGAACGACATCGCCTTCCTCGGCGTCGACCACCCCGAACACGGCCCCGGCTTCGACGTCTGGGTCGGTGGCGGCCTCTCCACCAACCCGATGCTGGCCCAGCGACTCGGCGTCTGGGTGCCGCTGGCCGAGATCCCCGACGTGTGGGCCGGCGTGGTCGGGATCTTCCGCGACTACGGCTACCGGCGGCTGCGTAACCGTGCCCGGCTGAAGTTCCTGGTGGCCGACTGGGGCATCGAGCGTTTCCGCGAGGTCCTGGAGAAGGACTACCTCGGCCGGACGCTGCTCGACGGCCCGGCGCCGGACCTGCCGGCGAAGCCGATCGACCACGTCGGCGTGCACGAGCAGGCCGACGGGCGGCACTACGTCGGGGCCGCTCCGGTGGTCGGGCGGGTCTCCGGTGGGCAGCTGGCCCAGCTGGCCGACGTGGTCGAGGCGCACGGCAGTGGCCGGGTGCGGCTCACCCCATACCAGAAGCTGCTGGTGCTCGACGTGCCGTCGGAGCGGACCGAGTCGTTGGTCGACGCCCTGCGCGCGATCGGCCTGGAGGCCCGGCCGTCGGCCTGGCGGCGCGGCACCATGGCGTGCACCGGCATCGAGTACTGCAAGCTCGCCATCGTCGAGACGAAGGCCCGCGGCGAGGAGCTGGTGGCCCGGCTGGAGCAGCGGCTGCGCGACTTCGACGCCGACATCTCGATCCACATCAACGGCTGCCCGAACGCCTGCGCGCGCACCCAGGTGGCCGACATCGGGCTCAAGGGCCAGCTGGTGGTCGGCCCGGACGGTCGGCACGTCGAGGGCTTCCAGGTGCACCTGGGTGGCGGCCTGGGCATGGCGCAGGGGCAGACCGCTGGTTTCGGGCGCAAGCTGCGCGGCCTGAAGACCACCGCCGAGGAGCTTCCGGAGTACGTGGAACGACTGGCCCTGCGCTACCTGGCCGGCCGGAGCGAGGGCGAGACGTTCGCCAACTGGGTGATCAGAGTCGACGAGGAGGAACTGCGATGAGCAGCGAGAACCGAGCGGCACCCCTGTACTGCCCGTACTGCGGCGAGGAGGATCTACGGCCGCACGAGGTGGGGCACGGCGCCTGGGAGTGCCACGCCTGCGCCCGGGTCTTCTCGGTGAAGTTCACCGGGCTGCTCTCCCGGGCGGTGAACCGGTGAGCCTCGTCTCCGCCGCAGGCCTCGGCCTGGTCGGTCCGGGCGGTCCGACCCCGGCCGATCCGGCCCGGCGCAGCCCCGACGAGCTGCGGGCGCTGGCCGAGCAGGCGGGTCGGGAGCTGGAGGGCGCCCCGGCGCTGGAGATCGCCCGTTGGGCGGCGCAGACCTTCGGCGACCGGTTCTGCGTCACCAGCTCGATGGCCGACGCCGTGCTGGCCCACCTGGTGTCCCGGGTCGCCCCGGGGGTGGACGTGGTCTTCCTCGACACCGGCCTCCATTTCCCGGAGACCCTCCGGGTGCGGGACGAGGTGGCGCGGAGGCTGCCGGTGAACGTCCGGTCGATCCGCCCTCGACTCACCGTCGGTCAGCAGGACGGCCAGTACGGTCCCCGGCTGTTCAACAAGTCGCCGGACGACTGCTGCCAGCTGCGCAAGGTGGAGCCGCTGGAGCGGGCGCTGACCGGGTACGACGCCTGGGCCGCGGGCCTGCGGCGGGACGAGTCGCCGACCCGGGCCAACACGCCGGTGGTGACCTTCGACGGGCGGCGGGGCAAGGTCAAGGTCAACCCGATCGCGGCCTGGTCGCAGGGCGACGTGGACGCCTACATCGCCCGCTGGAACGTGCCGGTCAACGAGCTGTTCAAGCAGGGCTACGGCTCGATCGGCTGCTGGCCGTGCACCCGTCGGACCAAGGCCGGCGAGGACGCGCGGGCCGGCCGGTGGGCCATGTTCGAGAAGTCCGAGTGCGGACTGCACGTCTGACCTCCCCGTCGACGACCCCGACCGGCCTGCGTGTGGCCGGCGGGGCGGGTCCGGTGGTGCTGGTGGCGCACGGCAGCCGTGATCCCCGAGCGGCCGAGGCCACCCGGGCGCTGGGCCGGGCGGTGTCGGCCGCCCGTCCGGACACCCCGGTGTGGACGAGCTGGCTGGACCACACCGAGCCGGGGCCGACCGAGGTGCTGCGCGGGTTGGCGGCGGCCGGCCACCGCCGGGCGGTGCTGGTGCCGCTGCTGCTGACCGCCGCGTACCACCGTCGGGTCGACATCCCGGCGGCCGTCGCCGCCGCGGCGCGGGCCGGGCCTCCGCTGGAGGTACGGGTGACCGACGTGCTCGGTCCGGCGGACGGCACGGTGGACCGGGCTCTGCTGGCCGGGCTGCGACGTCGGCTCGGCGAGTCGTGGACGGGCCGCTTCGACGCGCTGGTGCTCGCAGCGGCGGGCACCCGGGACACGCGGGCGCGTGGCTCGGTGGGCCTGGTGGCGGACGCGCTCGGCGCGGAGTTCGGGGTGCCCTGCCGGGTGTCGTACGCCTCGGCGGCTCCGCCGGAGACCGGTGTCGCGGTGGCCCGGCTACGGGCGGCCGGCGCTCGCCGGGTGGCGGTCGCCGGGTACTTCCTGGCGCCGGGCCTCTTTCACGACGCGGTGGCCGAGGCGGCCCGGGCGGCCGGCGCGGTGGCGGTGGCCGACCCGTTGACCGACGCCCCGGAGCTGGTCGAGCTGGTGCTGCGGCGGGTCGACGAGTGGTCCGGTCGAGTCCTGGCGCCGGCGGTGTGACCGAGGTCGCCGGCTGCGAATGATCAGCGGGGTAGGAAAGCGGAACGCCCCGGCGGGCGGACCCGCCGGGGCGTACAGCTGTGTCGTGGGATCAGGCGGAGTGAGCGCGCAGGACCCGGAGGCCGCCGCGACGCTTGACAGCGCGCCGCTCCTCCTCGCTCATTCCGCCCCAGACGCCGGCGTCCTGACCCGACTCGAGCGCCCACTGCAGGCACTGGTCGGTCACGGAGCAGCGCCTGCAGACGGCCTTGGCCTGCTCGACCTGCAGGAGAGCCGGTCCGGACGTCCCGATAGGGAAGAACAGCTCCGGGTCCTCGTCGCGGCAGACAGCATGGTGACGCCAGTCCATGGCGGCAACACTCCTCATTCTGGATGGGGTGGCAATTATTGCTTGTAGTGCTTTTCCTATATGCATCCGCAAAGCCGATGGTGACAGTTCGCGTCGGTCCATTCGGCAGTGCGTGAGCAGGCGGTTAGCCCCGTGGGACCTGCTGGAACAGCTCAACCTGACGAGCATATCCAGGCAATGTCCCGGTAACTCAAGTTCGCTTGTGAATACTTTCACGAACATTCGCGATGTCAAGGGTGACGCTCGGAAAAACTCCGGGCGGTGAGCAAGCCCACAACCCATTTGTCCGGGTTCCAGTGCCTTCCTGGTTACCCGCCGTGCCACAGCCGAGGATCAATATAGTACAGTCCGCGTGACATTGCTGACATTTCCGGCACCTGCCCCTCGGTGTGACGGCGACCGTGTCGATGCAGTTGTGGCGGCCGCGTCGACCTAGGGCAGTACCCGAGACCTAGCAGATTACTCTCAGTGCGGCGGGAACGGATGTGAATCTGACTTTCTCCCGCTCGCCGAGGTAGTCGCCGTCCAGCTGGAACGCCTGTGGGCGGTTGGAGACCAGCGTGAACTCCGCCGTGTCATGGAGTCGTAACACCTGCCGGCCGCGTGGATCCGGCCGCCGGGACAGGAACTGCGTCACCGTCCGTGTTGTGCTGGCCACCCGGAGCTGACGCAACGCCAGCACGTCCAGCCCGAGGTCGAACGACGCCTCCGGGTTCGGGTTGATCTCCCGATCGCCCAGGTACGTCCACGGCGCGGTGTTCTGGATGATGACGGTCGCCAGCTCGCCCTCCGCGGGCTCACCGGGACGCTCCAACCTGATCGCCGGGTGCCGTCGGTCCGAGGCGAGGAAGTACTGGTTCATGATCGAGCGCAGGTAGAGACCCGGAGTGGAGACGCGTCCCCGACGACGTGCCTGCTCCACCCGGTGGATCACGGCGGCGTCCAGGCCGAACCCGGCGCAGAAGGTGAAGTAGCGATCGTCCGCGCGCCCCAGCCCGATCGTCCGGTGTCGACCGAGACGCAGCCCTTCGAGGATCATGCTGGTCCCCTCCGGCCACTCCCGGGGCAGGCCCAGCGCGCGGGCGAACACGTTGGTCGAGCCACCCGGAACGGTCGCCAGCGCGGGCAGCCGCTCGGCCAGCGTGGCGCCATCGGCGCCGGCGGGCGGATCGGCCGTCATCAGGCCGTTCACCACCTCGTTGACGGTGCCGTCGCCACCCAGGGTGACGACCAGGTCGACCCCCTCCGCGGCGGCCTCCCGGGCCAGCGCCATGGCGTGCCCACGCCGGCGGGTGTAGCGCACGCTGAGGTCGACTTCGCTGCGCAGCGCCCGGACAAGCACGTCCCGGCTGCGTTCGCTGGTGGTGGTGGCCTTCGGATTGACCACCAGGACGGCCCGCATGGGCGGCACTGTACCTTCCGGTAGCCCGGGTATCGTGGCGCGCGTGACCATCGACTCGGCCCCGATTCCCGTCACGCTCCGCTGGGCGGTGCGGCTGCTGTGGGCGGAGGCGGTCGCCGTCGGGCTGATCGCCGCCTGGCTGGTCTGGGCCGATCTCACTACCGCTACCCGCGATCTGCTGTCAGCCCTGCTGGTGACCGCGTTCGCCGTCGGGGCGACGGTCGCGCTCTGGGCACTGGGCCGCGCGCTGCTGCGTCGTCAGGCCGGCGCGCGCGCCCCCGCGATCGTGCTTCAGCTGATGCTGCTGCCGATCGGGTGGTTCATTATCCGGGCCGGGCTGGGCTGGCTCGGCGTGCCGCTGATGGCACTGGGCCTGGGCGTCAGCTGGCTGTTGGTGAGCCCCCCGACGACCCGGGCGCTCGGTTTCGAGTGACCGCGCTCCGCGCCCGACGGGGTTGCGGGTGGGTCAGTAGCCGCCGGAGCGGCGGGTCAACAGCGAGATCGTCGCCCGGCCGTCGGCGGCCGTGGTGGACGCCGACGTGGTCAGCGCGGTGAGCACCTTCCAGGCGAAGGACGACTCGGCGGGCAGGGTGGCGCCGCGCACGGTCGGCACGGTGACCTCGACGGTCAGCGCGTCCTCGGTGACCGAGAACCGGCACTCCAGCTCGGCGTCGCGGGTGGCGATGGCGAGCAGCATGGCGCACGCCTCGTCGACCGCGATCCGCAGATCCTCGATCTCGTCGAGCGCGAACTGCAACCGGGCCGCGAGACCGGCGGTGGCGGTACGGAGCACGCCGAGGTAGCCGCCGTCGGCGGGCACCGTGAGGTGCACCACGTCGTCGTCGGTCGCTGGCTGGCCGGTCAGTTGAGTCACGCCTCATCCCCCCGGTCGGGGACTCTACCCGGTCAGTCGCCCGGGCGCGTGCCAGCGGCGGTGGCCTGGCTGGCGAGGTCACGCAGTGCGTCGCCGCTGAGCCGGTAGGGGACCCACTCGCTCATCTGCTCCGCGCCGATGGAGGCGTAGAACCCGGCGGCCGGGTTCCAGTTGATCATCCACCACTCCAGCCGCCGGTAGCCGCGTCGTACGCAGATGTCGGCCAGGGTGGCGAGCAGCAGCCGGCCCGCACCGGTGCCCCGGGCGGCCGGTCGGACGTAGAGGTCCTCCAGGTAGACGCCGTGCACGCCGGCCCAGGTGGAGAAGTTGAGGAACCACAGCGCGAAGCCGATCGGCTGGTCGTGCTCGTCGACCGCGACGTGGCCGAAGAGCGCCGGTGCGGTCGCACCACCACTCCAGCTCGGCGCGTCTGACGCCACGCCGCGACCTGGAGTAGTCGTGAACAGGGCCGAGGTCAACTGTTCGGTGGTGAGGTGGCACTGGTCCGGGGCGCGTTCGTACTCCGCCAGCTCGTGAACCATGGCGACGACGGCCGGCACATCCTCGGGACGTGCCGGCCGGATCGTCGGGGTGACGGGTGCGGTCACGCCTTCTTGGTCTCCCAGAAGATCTTCGAGATCTCATCGATCTTCGCGAGCAGCTTGTCGGCGGTGGCCGGGTCGAGGCTGCCCTTGACGCCACCGGCGCCGGCGAGCTTGGTGGCCTCGTTGAACAGGGTGTGCAGGTTCGGGTACTTCTCGAAGTGCGGGGCCTTGAAGTAGTCGGTCCAGAGCACCCACAGGTGGTGCTTGACCAGCTCGGCGCGCTGCTCCTTGATGATGACCGCCCGGGTGCGGAACTCCGGGTCGGTGTTCGCCTGGTACTTCTCGCAGATCATTTTGACCGACTCGGCCTCGATCCGGGCCTGGGCCGGGTCGTAGACGCCGCACGGCAGGTCGCAGTGAGCGCTCGCGGAGACGCGGGGCGCAAGGATGCGTGGAAGTCGCATCGGGATCCTCCATGGGAAGTTTGCGATGATCAAAGGCGACATTACTCCTGGGAATGCTCCCCGAAGCGGGTGGAGGTGAAACCAGTGCGGGCCGATCACCCGGCGGGGGCTCCCCGGCTGCGCGGGCCGCTGACCGCCATCCTGGTGACCGGCCCGTCCATGGCGCCGACGCTGCGGCACGGCGACGCGGTGCTGGTCCGCCCGCACGGTCGTCCGATCCGCCCCGGTGACGTGGTGGTCGCGGTCTTCCGTACCCGTCCCGAGCTGCTGGTGGTGAAACGGGCGGTCCGGGCACAGGACGGCGGCTGGTGGCTGCGCGGGGACAACGACCTGGTCACCGACGACTCCCGCGCGTACGGGGTGGCCGACGTGCGGGGGCGGGTGGTGGCCCGCTACTGGCCGCGCCCCGGACGGGTCCCGCGTCGACCGTTATGACCCTGCTCACATCCGAGTGGCAGTGTCGACACTATGCTCGGAAAGTGCCCGGGTGACCCCCCGCACCGCGTGCCACCGCTCGCCGCCCACCTCGCGGCCGGGCCGGCCGCCCCGTCTGCTCGACAGATCCTGGAGTCACCGCCATGCCTTCGTCCACCGTGGACCCCGCTGATCCCGTCTTCCAGCTGCACCGGGGCGGCAAGATGGCCGTCACCTCGACGGTGCCGCTCACCAGCCGGGAGGACCTCTCCCTCGCGTACACCCCGGGGGTGGCCCGGGTGTGTGAGGCGATCGCCGCCGACCCCGACCTGGTCGACGACTACACCTGGGTGTCGCACGCCGTCGCGGTGGTCACCGACGGCTCGGCGGTGCTCGGGCTCGGCAACATCGGCCCGCGTGCCGCGCTGCCGGTGATGGAGGGCAAGGCGGTGCTGTTCAAGCAGTTCGCCGGGGTCGACGCGGTGCCAATCTGTCTGGACACCCAGGACGTGGACGAGATCGTCGCCGTGGTGCGGGCGCTGGCCCCCTCGTTCGGCGGGATCAACCTGGAGGACATCAGCGCGCCGCGCTGCTTCGAGGTGGAGCGCCGGCTCGACGAGGCGCTGGACATCCCGGTCTTCCACGACGACCAGCACGGCACCGCGATCGTGGTGCTCGCCGCGCTGCGCAACGCCGCCACCCTGCTCAACCGCAAGCTCGGTGACCTGCGGGTCGCGGTGAGCGGCGCCGGCGCGGCCGGTGTGGCCGTGACGAAGATGCTGGTCGCCGGGGGCGTCAACCCCGACCAGGTGGTGGTCTGCGACTCCAAGGGCATCATCGGCCGGCACCGTACCGAGCTGACCGGCACCAAGGCCGAGCTGGCCGCGACCACCAACGCCGACGGTCGGCAGGGTGACATCACCGAGGCGCTGCGCGGCGCGGACGTGCTGATCGGCGTCTCCGGCGGGCAGATCCCGGAGGCCGCGGTCGCCGGCATGGCACCCGGCGGGATCGTGTTCGCGCTGGCCAACCCGACCCCGGAGGTGCACCCCGAGGTGGCCGCCCGGCACGTCGCGGTGGTCGCCACCGGGCGCAGCGACTACCCCAACCAGATCAACAACGTGCTCGCCTTCCCCGGGGTGTTCCGGGGCGCGCTGGACGCGCGGGCCACCCGGATCACCGAGGGCATGAAGGTCGCCGCCGCGGACGCCATCGCCGGAGTGGTGGCCGAGTCGCTGACCGCCGAGGCGATCGTCCCGTCGCCGCTGGACCCCCGGGTCGCCCCGGCGGTGGCCGAGGCGGTCGCCGAGGCGGCCCGCCGCGACGGCGTCGCCCGCCGCGACGGCGTCGCCCGCCGCGACGGCGTCGCCCGCCGGTAAGGAAGGGCACCTTCTTAACGCCTGGTGCATAGGAAGGGTCCCTTCCTAACGCCGGGTGTGTGGAAGGGCCCCTTCTTAACCGGCGTTCGGCTTGTTACCGTGCCGATCATGCGTGCTGCCTTCGCCTCCCGCTTCGACGACGCCGACCCGCTCGCCGCGCTCACTGTCGGTGAGCGGCCCGAGCCGACCCACCCGGCGGACGACTGGGTGACCGTGCAGCTGCGCGCCACCTCGCTCAACCACCACGACCTCTGGTCGCTGCGGGGGGTGGGGCTCACCGAGGCCCAGCTGCCGATGATCCTCGGCTGCGACGCGGTCGGCGTGGACCCGGAGGGCAACCAGGTGGTCGTCTACCCGGTGGTGGTCACCCGGGGTGACCCGCGCGGGGTCTCCATCCTCTCCGAGTACTTCCCCGGCACCCTCGCCGAGCGGGTCGCCGTACCCCGGTCGAACCTGGTCCCGCTGCCCGACGGGATGGCGGCGACCGACGCGGCCTGCCTGCCCACGGCCTGGCTGACCGCGTGGCGGATGTTGACCACCAAGGGCCGTGTCGAGGACGCCGACAGCGTGCTGGTGCAGGGCGCGGGCGGCGGCGTGGCCACCGCGGCCGTCGCGCTCGCCGTCGCGATGGGTAAGCGGGTGTACGCGACCAGCCGCGACGCCACCAAGCGGGAGCGGATCACCGCGCTCGGCGCCACCGCCGTGGAACCGGGTGCCCGGCTGCCGGAACGGGTCGACGTGGTGATCGAGACGGTCGGCGCGGCCACCTTCGACCACTCGATGAAGTCGGCAGCGCCGATGGCCCGGATCGTGGTCTCCGGCGCCACCGCCGGTCACGAGCCGGCGGTCAACCTCCGCCGGGTCTTCGCCATGCAGCTGGAGATCCTGGGCACCTCGATGGGCACGCCCGGCGAGCTGTACGAGCTGCTGGCGTTCTGCGCGGACAGCGACGTGCGCCCGGTGGTGGACAGCGTCGTCCCGTTCAGCCGGGTCGAGGACGCCTTCGCCCGGCTGCACTCCGGTGACGCCTTCGGCAAGGTCGTCGTCGACCACACCGCCTGACGCGTCCGCGGCGTTGCTTTCATGATCCGCGCCTTCGCCCGGCCGGCTACCTACAGGTGGTCGTCGAAGGTGGCGATGTCGCCGCGCTTCGCGTCGGTGGAGATGCGCTTCTTGGCCGCCGGGTCGCCGTACAGCGTCCAGCGGAGGAACTCGACGGAGGTGTCCGAGACCACCCGCAGCGCCGCGCCGTCGCTGAGCAGCGCCCGCCCGTGGTCGCCCTTCGGCAGGCTCAGCATCGCCTTCGGCCAGGGCACCTTGTCGTACGCGGCCCGGCCCGCCGCGTAGTCGACCACCTCGTCCAGCTCGCCGTGCACGAACAGCTGGGGCGCGGCCGCGCCGGCGAACGCCGTACCCACGCCGAGCGCCGTGCCGGCGAACACCACGCCGGCGTCCAGCCGTTCGTCCCGGCTGGCGGTGAACAGGCCGATGGTGGTCACCCCGCCGGCCGAGTGCCCGGCCGCGGCCACCCGCTCGGCGTCCAGCCGGCCGCGAAGCGGGTCGCCCGCCTTGCCGTCGAGCGCCAGCACCTCGGTCAGCGTGTAGGACACGTCGGCCGGCTGGTTGAGCACGTCGAGGACGTTGCCGTCGCCGCCCCGGGAGGTGTGCGGGAAGGCCGGCGCGGCCACCACGAAGCCCGCCGCCGCCCACCGGGTCAGCAGCGTGGCGTAGTCGTCCGGCCGCCCGCCCAGGCCGTGACTGAACATCACCACGGGAAACCGGCCGGCCGCTGCCGCCGCCGACCGCTTGACCGCCCCGCCGGCCTCCCCGGCCGCCGGGTACCAGAGCGTCACCGGCAGCGCCCGGCCGTCCCGGTTCAGCTTGAGCTGGCGTACGCCGACGGCGAAGGCTCGCTGTGGCGCGGTCCCGGCGGGTACCCGCGGCGTCGCCGAGGCGACGGAGGAGGGCTCGACCGGTGCCGGCCCGCTCTCGGCCTGCCGGGCGTCCGCGGTGCAGCCGACCAGGCCGGCCGTGAGCAGGGCGCTGGCCAGCAGCGCGGGGGTGACGCGACGGGACATGAACTCAATTGTGCCCTGCCCGGCTGACCCGCTCGGTCGCGTTCGGTGTGGCGTGGCCACCCGCTCACCCAGCGCTCAGTCTTCTCCGGCCGGCGGGACGGCGGCGCGCAGCCGGGCCAGGTCGTCGGCGTCCTTTGGTCGGCGCGGGCGCTCCGGCATCCAGATCGGGTACATCTGCTTGAACTCGATCTGGGCTGACACCGAGATCGTCGGCACGGTGAGCGCGCCGATCCGGCCCGCTGGCGCGTCCAGCATCCCGGCCGGCAGCGGGGCGGCCGGGGTCGTCAGCGGGCCGGGCGGGACTCGTAGCGGGTCAGGGTGGGGGTGCGGGCGTCGGCGGGGAGGCGGGCGCCGGCCGCGCTGTCGTCGTAGAGGGTCCAGCGGAGAAAGTCGGTGGTGGTGGCGAGGACGGGGGCGAACCCCGGACTGTCCGGGGTGAGGTACGCGCCGTGGTCCTGGCCGAGCAGGCTGAGAAAGGCGGCCGGGCCGGGGGTACGCCCGTACGCGGCCCGGCCGACCGCGACCGGCACCACCGGGTCGGCCGTGCCGTGCACGAAGAGCAGGGGCGCGGCCGGCCCGGCGAAACTGCCGGGCAGTCCGCCCCCGGCGATCACGATCCCGGCGCGCAGCCGGGCCTGGTGCCCCTCGGCGAACATGCCGGCCGTGGTGAAGCCGCCGGCCGAGTGGCCGGCGGCGGCGATCGATGCCAGGGCCAGGTGACCGGCGAGCGGATCATCCGGGTCGGTGTCGAGACGGCTCAGGTGCCGGATGAGCCGCCAGCAGTCGGCCGGCTGGTTGCGGACGTCGGCTCGGGTGAACCGGGCGGCACCGCGCCGGGTGTGCGGGAACGCGGGAGCGGCCACCACGAAGCCGGCCGCCGCCCAGCGCGTGGTCAGCCCTGCGTGCAGCCCGGGCCGGCTGTCCAGGCCGTGGCTGTAGATGACCACCGGGAACCGCCCGGCGGCCACCCCGTCGGGTGACGCCGGGTACCAGATGGTCACCGGCAGGGGGCGCGCCGAGCGGGGATCGAGGGTGAGCGTACGCACGCCGACGACGTACGACCCCTCGGGCGCCCGGCGCGCCGACGGCACGACCGGGGCGGCGGTGGACCCGTCCGCCACGGCGGTGGCCGGCGCGCAACCGGCCAGCAGCGCTGTCACCAGTACGGCGATCAGCCGCCCCGCCCCCATCGTTCCACGGTAGGTGCCCGGGTGTGGGTAGCGACCCCGCCGTCCGGTCCGGCCGCACCCGCCGGCCGGGTCGGGTCAGCTCCGCCGGTCGGGTCGACACCACCGGGTGCCGTGGGCGGGGGCGGTGCGCCGCGACCGGCTTCGCTAGGGTCACCGGCATGCCTGAGAACTACACCGACCCCAGCGGCAACACCGAGGCGTTCCGCGCGTTCACCCAGACGCCGGAGGCCATCGCGTCGGCGGAGTCCCCGTCCCGCCTGCCGCTGATCATCGGTGCGGCGGTGGTCGTCGTGCTGGTGGTTGCCCTCGTCGCCTGGTTGGCGCTGCGCTGAGCCTGCCGGCCCGGCCGGGTTTGACCGGCGGTGAGATGTCCGCGTGCTGAGCCCCACGGAATGGCGTCAGCCGGCCTCGACCACGGCCCGGGCCTGCCGGGCGATCTCCCGTTCCTCGTCGGTGCGAATGACGCAGACGGTCACCTCGGTGCCCTCGGGCGAGATCACCCGGTCACCGTTCCCGGCGTTGCGGGTCGGGTCCACGACGATGCCGAGCCGGTCCAGCCCGGCCAGCGCGGCGGCCCGCACCGGCGCCGCGTGCTCGCCCACCCCGGCGGTGAAGGTGATCGCGTCGACCCGACCGAGCAGCGCGTAGTACGCGCCCACATAGCCGGTGATCCGCCGGCAGTACACGTCGAAGGCCAGCTCCGCCGCCTGGTCTCCGGCCGCCCTGCGCTGGAGCACCTCGCGCATGTCGTTGACGCCGGTCAGCCCGAGCAGGCCGCTGCGGTGGTTGAGCAGGTCGTCGATCTCGTCCACCGACAGCCCAGCCTCCCGCCGCAGGTGGAAGATCACGGCCGGGTCCAGGTCGCCGCTGCGGGTGCCCATCACCAGCCCCTGAAGCGGGGACATGCCCATCGAGGTGGCGACGCTGCGGCCATCCGCCACCGCGCAGGCGCTGGCACCGTTGCCGAGGTGCAGGGTGATCGTGTTGAGCTGCCCGTACGGGCGCCCCAGCAGTTCCGCGGTGCGCCGGGAGACGTACGCGTGTGAGGTGCCGTGGAAGCCGTACCGGCGGATGGCGTACCGCTCGGCGGTGTCCCGGTCGATCGCGTAGGTGGCCGCGGCCTCCGGCAGGGTGTGGTGGAACGCGGTGTCGAAGACGGCGACCTGCGGAACGTCCGGCAGCGTCTCACGGGCCATCTCGATGCCGGCCAGGTTGGCCGGGTTGTGCAGCGGGGCGAGCGGTACCAGGTCCCGGATCGCGGCCAGCACCGCGTCGTCGACCAGGACCGGCGCGGCGAACATCCGGCCGCCGTGCACCACCCGGTGCCCGACCGCTGCCAGCCCACTCAGGTCCTGCCCGGCCAGGATCTCCCGGACGGCGCTGGTGTGGTCCGCCGGGCCGCCACCGGGTTCACCGACCCGCTCGACGGTGCCCTGGTCGAGCACCCGGTCAGCGTCGTAGCGGCGCCACTTGACCGATGACGACCCGCAGTTGAGCACCAGCACCCGACTCACGACGCCTCCTCGGTGGCCGCCTGGATGGCGGTGATCGCCACCGTGTTGACGATGTCCGGCACGGTCGCGCCCCGGGACAGGTCGTTCACCGGCCGGCGCAGGCCCTGCATCACCGGGCCGACGGCGACCGCCCCGGCGGAGCGCTGCACCGCCTTGTACGTGTTGTTGCCCGTGTTCAGGTCGGGGAAGATGAAGACCGTGGCCCGGCCGGCGACCGCGCTGCCCGGCAGCTTGGTCGCCGCCACCGCCGGGTCGATCGCCGCGTCGTACTGGATCGGCCCCTCGACCAGCAGGTCGGGCCGGCGCTTCCGGACCAGCGCCGTGGCCGTGGCGACCTTCTCCACGTCCGCGCCGGCCCCCGAGCTGCCGGTGGAGTACGACAGCATCGCCACCCGGGGCTCGATGCCGAACCGGGCGGCGGTGTCCGCGGACGAGATCGCGATGTCGGCGAGCTGGGCGGCATCCGGGTCGCGGTTGACCGCGCAGTCGCCGTAGACCAGCACCCGGTCGGCGAGCAGCATGAAGAAGACGCTGGAGGCCACCGAGACCTCCGGCACGGTTCGGATGATCTCGAACGCCGGCCGGATGGTGGCGGCGGTGGTGTGCGTCGCGCCGGAGACCATGCCGTCGGCCCGTCCGGTGGCCACCATCAGGGTGCCGAAGTAGTTCGGCTGGGCGACGATGTCGTGCGCCAACTCGGCGGTGACCCCCCGGTGGGCGCGGAGCTGGGCGTACTCGACCGCGAAATCGTCCCGCCACCCGCTGGTCACCGGGTCGACCACGTGCGCGTCGCCGAGGTCGACGCCCAGCTCACGCGTACGCCGGGAGATGTCGTCCGGCCGGCCGAGCAGGGTCAGCTCGACCACCCCGCGGCGGAGCAGGATCTCCGCCGCGCGCAGGATCCGCTCGTCGGCGGCCTCCGGCAGCACGAGGTGCCGGCGCTGTGACCGGGCCCGGTCGATCAGCTCGTTCTCGAACATCAGGGGGGTGACCCGGGTCGACCGGCTGACGCGCAGCCGGCGGGCCAGGTCGTCGGTGTCCACGCAGCGCTCGAACGCGCCGAGCGCGGCCTCCACCTTGCGCGGGTTCGCCGCGCTGGGTCGGCCCTCGATCCGGCTGGACGCGGCCACCGTGTGGTAGCTGTCGCTGCGCACGGAGAGCACCGCCAAGCCGGTGTTCAGCCCCTCCACCAACCGCATCGCCCGCGGGTCGGGCTGCTCGCCGAGGGTCAGCACCAGCCCGGCCACCGACACCTGCCCGGCCACGTGCGCGGCGCTGGCGGCGACGAGCAGGTCGGCGCGGTCCCCGGGGGTGATCACCAGGGCGCCCTCGGTGAGGTGGTCCAGCAGCGTGGGCACGTGTGCGGCACCGACCACGAAGTCCAGCACGTCCCGCCCGAGCGCGGCGTCGTCCCCGGCGAGCAGGGTGGCGTCGAGCGCCGCGGCCACCTCGGCCACCGTCGGCGCCGACACGCTCGGCACCTCCGGGATGGCGTACGCCGGCACCGGCAGCTCGGGCAGGGTCATCGGCCCGGGCACCCGGTTGGCGATCACCGCGAGCACGGTCGCGCCCAGGTCGGCCAGATCGTGGTACGCCCCCCGCACGGCTGCCGCGATGGCCGCCGGCTCCTGCCCGAAGCCGTCCACCACCGGCACCACCACACTGCCGAACTCGGTGGCCAGCCGGGCGTTGAAGGCCAGTTCCCGGGGACGGGCCGGGTCGCCCGGGTCGTCGAAGTCGCTGCCCACCACAACCACCGCCGGGCACTGCCGCTCCACGGCCCGGTAGCGCTCGACGACGGCGGAGATCAGCTCCTCCCGCCGGCCGTCGGCGACCAGTGCGGTGGCCTCGGCGTAGCTCATCCCACTTAGTTCGGTCAGCGGTTGCTCGATCCGGTAGCGCTCGCTGAGCAGGGCGAGGATCGGGTCCGGGCCGGAGCCGGCGACCAGCGGCCGGAACGCGCCGATCCGCCCGACCTGGCGGGACAGCAACTCGGCCAGCCCGAGGGCGACGGTCGACTTACCTCCGCCCGATCCCACACTCGTCAGATACACGCTCCGGGCCACGCCCCAACCCTAGAAGATCGCAAGACCTCCCGCCCGGGTCCTCCGGCCCCTCCAAGCTCGATCACCGGCAGCCGCCGGGGTCTAGGCGTCGTCGTCGTCGGGGTCGTCCAGTCGGGCCAGGTAGGTGGCCAGGCGCTCGATGGGGGTCTCGAAGTCGGGGTTGAGGTCCACGAAGTCGCGCAGGCGTTCGCCGAGCCACTCCAGGGTGACCTGCTCGTCGCCCCGGCGCTCGACCAGCTCCTCAATGCCGCGGTCGGTGAAGTACATGGGTACGTCCTCTTGCTCGTCCCGGCTCGGCCGGGCGGGTGGACCGACGGAGCCGGGGCAGGGCCGTTGTGAACGGTCCTGCCCCGGCTCGCGCGGTGCGGTCAGATCACGGGCGGGGGAGGGCTGCCTCGATCAGGGCGTTCTGCTCGACCTCGTGGGTCTTGGCGGAGCCGACTGCCGGGGCGGCTGCGGCCGGGCGGGAGATCCGCCGCAGCCGGACGTCCGTGAGGTGCTCCAGCAGGTTGAGCGCGACGAACGACCAGGCCCCCTGGTTGGCCGGCTCCTCCTGCACCCAGGCGAAGTCCTCCGCGTTCGGGTACTGCGCCAGGGCGGCCCGGATCTCCTCCACCGGCAGTGGGTACAGCTGCTCGATCCGGAGGATCGCGGTGTCGGTGACCTCGCGCTGCTGCCGGGCCTGGAACAAGTCGTAGTAGATCTTGCCGGAGCAGAGCAGCACCCGCTTCACCGCCTCCGGTGCCGGGGCGGCCGTGTCGCGCAGCACCGGCTGGAAGGTGCCGGTGGTGAAGTCCTCCACCGACGAGACGCAGAGCTTGTGCCGCAGCAGCGACTTCGGCGTGAAGACCACCAGCGGCTTGCGCTTCGGCGACAGAGCCTGACGGCGCAGCAGGTGGAAGTAGTTCGCCGGGGTGGTCGGGATGGAGACCCGCATGTTGTCCTCGGCGCACATCTGCAGGAACCGCTCGGGGCGGCCGGAGGTGTGGTCCGGCCCCTGACCCTCGTGGCCGTGCGGCAGCAGCAGGGTGACCGCGGAGCGCTGACCCCACTTCACCTCACCGGAGGAGATGAACTCGTCGATCACCGACTGGGCACCGTTGACGAAGTCGCCGAACTGGGCCTCCCAGGCGACCAGCGCGTTGATGTTCTCCACCGAGTAGCCGTACTCGAAGCCCATCGCGGCGTACTCGCTGAGCAGCGAGTCGTGCACGAAGAACCGGGAGCGCTCGCCGTCACCGGTGAGCGACTTCAGCGGCAGGTAGTCGTCGCCGGTGCGGGCGTCCACCACCGAGGCGTGCCGCTGGACGAAGGTGCCGCGGCGTGAATCCTGACCGGCGAGCCGGACGGTGATCCCGTCGTGCAGCAGCGCCCCGAGCGCGATGATCTCGCCGAAGCCCCAGTCGATGTTGCCCTCCACGGACATCTTTGCCCGCCGGTCGAGCAACTGCTGGATCCGCTTGTGCGGGGTGAAGCCCTCCGGCAGGTTGATGTGCGCCTCGCCGATCGCCTTCACCACGGCGGCGTCGGTGGCGGTGTCGACCTGCGGCTCCGGCTCCTCCTCACGGCGCGGCCGGTTGAGCTGGCGCGGCGCCGAGGCGGCGTCCCGGGTGGCCTTGAAGACCCGCTCCAGTTGCGCCTGGTAGTCGCGCAGCAGCTCCTCCGCGTCCTCCACGGTGATGTCGCCGCGACCGATCAGCTCCTCGGTGTAGAGCTTGCGGACCGAGCGCTTCGAATCAATGATCTTGTACATCTGCGGGTTAGACATCGACGGGTCGTCGCCCTCGTTGTGCCCGCGCCGGCGGTAGCAGACCATGTCGATCACGACGTCCTTGTTGAACGCCTGCCGGTACTCGAAGGCCAGCCGGGCCACCCGGACCACGGCCTCCGGGTCGTCGCCGTTGACGTGGAAGATCGGCGCCTGGATCATCCGGGCCACGTCGGTGCTGTAGAGGCTGGACCGGCTGTACTCCGGGGCGGTGGTGAAACCGACCTGGTTGTTGACCACCACGTGCACGGTGCCGCCGGTGCGGTAGCCGCGCAGCTGCGAGAGGTTGAGGGTCTCGGCGACCACACCCTGCCCGGCGAACGCGGCGTCACCGTGCACCGCCAGCGGCAGCACGGTGTAGCCCTCCAGCTTGAGGTCGATCCGGTCCTGCTTGGCCCGGACGATGCCCTCCAGCACCGGGTCGACGGCCTCCAGGTGCGACGGGTTGGCCACCACCGACACCTTGACCGCGTGCTCGCCGTCGGGGGTGGTGAACTTGCCGTTCTGGCCCAGGTGGTACTTCACGTCGCCGGAGCCCTGCGTCGAGCGCGGGTCCAGGTGTCCCTCGAACTCGGAGAAGATCTTCTCGTACGGCTTGCCGACGATGTTGGCCAGCACGTTGAGCCGACCCCGGTGGGCCATGCCGATGACGACCTCGTCCAGCCCGCTCTCGGCGGAGGACTCCAGCACCTCGCCGAGCAGCGGGATCAGCGACTCGCCGCCCTCCAGCGAGAAGCGCTTCTGGCCGACGTACTTGGTCTGCAGGAAGGTCTCGAACGCCTCGGCGGCGTTGAGCCGGTTGAGCACGTGCTTCTGCTCGTCCGGGGAGGGCTTCTCGTACTTGCGCTCGATCCGCTCCTGGATCCAGCGCCGCTCCTCCGGGTCCTGGATGTGCATGTACTCGATGCCGACCCGGCGGCAGTACGAGTCGCGCAGCACGCCGAGGATCTCGCGCAGCTTCATCCGCTGCCGACCGGCGAAACCGTTCACCGGGAACTCGCGGTCGAGGTCCCACAGGGTCAGCCCGTGTTGGAGTACGTCGAGATCCGGGTGCTTGCGGATCTTGAACTCGAGCGGGTCGGTGTCGGCCATCAGGTGCCCGCGCACCCGGTAGGCGTGGATCAGCTCGTGCACCCGCGCGGTCTTGTTGATCTGGCCCTCGGAGTTGACCGCGACGTCGCGTACCCAGCGGACCGGCTCGTACGGGATCCGCAGCGAGGTGAAGATCTCGTCGTAGAAACCGTGCTCGCCCAGGATCAGCTCGTGCATCACCTTGAGGAACTCGCCGGACTGCGCGCCCTGGATGATCCGGTGGTCGTACGTGCTGGTCAGCGTGATGATCTTGCTGACCGCCAGCTCGGCCAGGGTGGCCTCGGACATGCCCTGGTAGGGGGCCGGGTACTCCATCGCGCCGACGCCGATGATCGCGCTCTGCCCCTGCATCAGCCGCGGCATCGAGTGCACGGTGCCGATACCGCCGGGGTTGGTCAGCGAGATCGTGGTGCCGGAGTAGTCCTCCATGGTCAGCTCATTGCGCCGCGCCCGCCGGACCACGTCCTCGTACGCCTGCCAGAACTGCCGGAAGTCCATCTGCTCGCAGCCCTTGATGGAGGGGACCACCAGGTTGCGGGTGCCGTCCGGCTTGGCCAGGTCGATGGCGATGCCGAGGTTGACGTGTGCCGGGCGGACCACCGCCGGCTTGCCGTTGGCCTCGGCGAAGGAGTTGTTCATCTCCGGGTGCTGGACCAGCGCCCGGACCATCGCGTAGCCGACCAGGTGGGTGAAGCTGACCTTGCCACCGCGCCCGCGGGCGAGGTGGTTGTTGATCACGATGCGGTTGTCCACCAGCAGCTTGGCCGGGACGGCGCGCACGCTGGTCGCGGTGGGCACGCTCAGCGAGGCGTCCATGTTCTGGACGATCTTCGCGGCGACCCCGCGCAGCGGCGTGGTCTGGGGGCCGTCGGCGCTCGGCGCGGCGGCCTTCTCGGCCGGCTTGGCCGGGGCGGCCTTCGCCGGGGCGGCGGCCTTCGCCGGAGCGGGTGCGGCCTTGGCCGGTGCCGGCTGCGCGGCGGCCGGCTTGCTGGCGGCCGCCGGCTTCGCCGCGGCGCTGGGCTGGCTGACCGAGGCGGCCGCCTCGGGCTGGCCGTCCGGCTCCGGCGCCGCGGCCGGCGTGCCCGTCGACTCACCGCCGCGCGGGGTGGCGGCACCCGGCGCGGGTCGGTAGTCGGCGAAGAAGTCGTGCCAGGCCGAATCGACGCTCGTTGGGTCGGCGAGGTAGCGCTGGTACATGTCCTCGACGATCCACTCGTTCGGGCCGAAACCCGCCAGTGGGTTATCCTGCGAAGTCTGCTGGGTCGACACGGCCGGTAATCGCCTCTTTCACGCGGGTTTATGTGTCACGCGGTGTCCGTCGCGCCCGGTTCGGAGCACGGACAGGACGGCTCCCAGGCTACGCCGTACGGATCCCGCAGGCATTTCCGCCTCGGCCGCGTGGTCCGATTCACAGAAGATGCCAGAAGTTCAGCAAGTGCTGCGGGTCGGCCCGACGGCTGATAGGTCGGCCGGCGCCGGCGCCTGAGTACCGGTACGGATGTCCGCACGGGCGCTCCTCGGCAGGATCGGCCGCATGGATGACACGGGGGAACGGAAGCGGTACGGCCCGAGCATGGCGGTCGCGTTCGGTTGGTACGCCACCGCGATCGCGGCGGTGGTGGTGGGTGTGAACAGCGTGCCGAGCGCCCCGCGGCGGGACTGTTCGGCGATGTTCAGTTGCCTCTCCCCGATGGAGTCACTGGCGCTGGCCGGGCTGGTCTGGGGCGGGCCGGTGCTCGTCGGGTTGCTGATCGTCACGGCGGTGATCAACGCGCTGTTGGTCCGCCGGATCACCTCGCCGGTGCTGGCCGGCACTCTGTCCGTGGCGGTCAGCCTCGCGGTCTGCGCCGTCGTGGCCGCCGCGTACCTGGGCCGGTCGTGAAGCGGCTCGGGCTCGGCGGGCTCTTCTTCGCCTGGCTCTACGGGGTGCCGTTCCTGCTCGTGGTGGCCCTGATCCGGCGGACGTCCACGCCGTACACGCCGACCCAGGACGTGGCGCGGGCGTTCGGCGCGACGACCGACGCCCTGCTGACCGCCGGGCTCCTGCTGAACGCGGCGCTGCCGCTGGCCGGCCTGCTGCTCGCCGGGTGGGCGGGGGAGCAGGGCTGGCGGCGGCACTTCGGCTGGGCGTTCGGTGGGATGGCGCTGCTCTACGTGGCGGTCGCGCTCGCCGGTAGCATGGCCACCAGCACCCTGGTCGGCCACACCCCGGCCGACCAGGAGCCGGACCCGCCGGTCGGCCACTGCGTCCCGATCAGCGGTGGCCGGGGCTGCCCGGGCGGGTGAGTCGACGGAGCCGGGGCCGGCGGGGTCGGGGGTCCGGGACGCCCCGGGGTGGCGACCGAGCCGCCGCCACCCCGGGACGATCCGGGTCAGGAGATGTCGCGCCGGCGCATCAGCAGGGTGCCGACCAGGCCGGTGATCACCGCGTACCCGATCAGCACGAGGGCGCCGGCCCAGCGCGGCGGGTTGCCGGGGATGTCCGCCCCGGTGACCATCAGCGACGAGGCGAGCGACGGCACCAGCAGTTGCAGGTTGTTGATCCAATCGCCCCAGCGGGCGGCCAGGATGCTGATCACCACGATCGCGCCGATCGAGCCACCCAGGTAGAGCAGGATGCCGGTCACGGTCGCGCCGATCTGGCTGCGGATCAGCACCCCGATGCCGACGCCGAACACCGCCCAGAGCAGGTACGCGAGCAGGTTCAACCCGATCGCGCGCCAGGCTGCGTCGTTGCCCAGTTGCGAGCCCACCCCCACGGCGTTCAGCACCGCCGCACCGGCGAGCAGGTTGAGCGCCGTGGTGACCAGCCAGAACAGCAGCGCCAGCACACCCGCCGCGGCGAGCTTGGCGCTCATCACGGCGGTGCGGTGCGGCGTGGTGAGGAACGTGGTGGTCACCGTCTGGTGGAAGAACTCACTGGTCACCACGATGATGCCGAGCAGCATCACGATCAGCAGACCGAAGAACTGCCCGGTGGTGAACAGGTTCGACGAGAGGGCGTCCGGGCTGGCCGCGGCCGCCAGGGTGTCGACCTGGTCGGGTGGCACGTCGCCGAGGTTCCCGCTCGTCAGGGCATCGGCCTGCAACCAGTTGATGAGCAGGGTGAGCGCCCAGAGCGGCAGGCTGATGAGCGCGAAGATCCACCAGGTGTTGGTGGTACGGATCTTGAGCAGTTCGGCTCGGATCAGGTTCATCGGATGCCCGCCTTTCCGGCCGTCAGCTCCAGGAAGACCCGTTCCAGGTCGGGCCGTTCGGTGGTCAGTTCGTGCAGCTCGACCCCGGCGGCCAGGGCGGCGCGGCCGATCGTCGGGGCGTCCACCCCGCCGACCAGCAGGACACCCTGCTCGTCGGTGTCGACGGTGGCCGACTGCGCCTTCAGCGCGGTGATCAGCGCCTCGGTGTGCGGGGTGCGGACGCGGACCCGAGCGCCCTGCGCCATCGACCCGAGGACCTGGTCGACCGGGCCCTGGCGGACCAGCTGCCCGGCCGCGATGATCACCACGTCGTCGGCGAGCAACTGCATCTCCGACAGCAGGTGGCTGGAGACCAGCACGGTGCGACCCTCGTGGGCGAGGTTCTTGAGGAACCCGCGCATCCACCGGATGCCCTCCGGGTCGAGCCCGTTCGCCGGCTCGTCCAGGATCAGCACCCGGGGGTCACCGAGCATGGCGGCGGCGATGCCGAGCCGCTGCTTCATGCCGAGCGAGTAGCCCTTGAACTTGCGCTTCGCCGCCGGGGTCAACCCGACCAGGGCCAGCGCCTCGTCGGCCCGCTGCCTGGGCAGCCCGGCCGCCGCGCAGATCACCCGCAGGTGGTTGATGCCGGTGCGGCCCTTGTGCGCGCTGGACGCCTCCAGGATCGCGCCGACGTGCCGCAGCGGGTCGGAGAGGTCGGCGTACCGGTGGCCGCTGATGGTGGCCGTACCGGCGGTCGGCGTGACCAGGTTCAGCAACATGCGCAGCGTGGTGGTCTTGCCGGCGCCGTTCGGGCCGAGGAAGCCGGTCACCCGTCCCGGCGCGACGGTGAAGGACAGGTTGTTCACCGCCCGGACGTTCTTGTACTGCTTCGACAGACCGGACACCACGATCTGACCGTCGCTGGTGGGGCTTCGCTGCCCGTCAGTCATCGTTCTCCTCCCGTGTGTGGCGTCGAGGTACGCCGTGGCACAGCGTGACGGCCCCGGGCAACAAGGTCAATCAGGCGCGGTCCGTACGGCGTGGTCCGCCTCGGGGTGGAGGCGGGTCCTCCCTGCGGACGACGGAGCGGTTCAGCGGGAGATCCAGGTGGCACGGGCCAGGCCGAGCAGCGCGCCGTCCGGTCCGTACAGGCTGGTGTGCACGAGGGCCTTGCGCCCATCGGCGCGGATCAGCGCACCGGTCACCACGCACTCGTCGCCCGGCTCCGGCAGCGCGGTGACCACGGCGGCGATCCGGCCCAGCAGGTACGGACGGCCCGGCGCGAGCACCGTCCACCCACCCGGACAGTCCAGCGCCGCCCAGACCGTGGCGTCGCTGACCCTCTCGGGCGCCCGGAACGGCGCGGCGGTCCGACCGTCCGGCAGGCGGCCAGGGAAGATCCGCAGCCCGTCGGCCCGGTGCGGACCGCAGACGTAGCAGTCGGGGAACGGGTGCTCGACCAGCCCGGGGTAGCGGCTCGCGGCGTCGATCGCGGTGTCCCGGTCGACCGGCGGTACGACGGCGTCCACCGCCCCGTCCGGGCGTACCTCGGCCACCAGCTCGCCGGCCGGGTCACGGACCTCGCCGTCGACCATCCTCAGCGCCGTCTCCAACGGTGGTGGCCGGCGCAGCGTCACCTCGACGGGGCCGGGGCCGCCGGCCTCGGCGGCGAAGACTCCGGCGCTCCAGCCGCCGTTGCCGGAGCCGGACGGCCCGTTGTAGCGGGACTCGATGCGCATCGTCGACCTCCGGTGTCGGGGCGTGCCGGCGCCGTCGCCGGGTCCGTCCGGCAGCCTCGCACGGCCGCCGTCGGGCGCATCCGCCGGCCGGCGTTCACCCGAGCGACACCGGTGGTCACCTTGGATGGCAACCCGGGGCACCTACACAGATCCCATGGCTGTTCTGCATGCCGCTGGCGCACCCCTGACGACCAGCGGATACACCCTGCTGATCGCCGACGACCCAACCCAGGTCGCGGCCGCGCAACGCCTGCGTCACGAGGTGTTCGCCACCGAGCTCGGCGCCACCCTCCGCCCGGGTGAGGCCGGGATGGACGTGGACCCCTTCGACGCCCACTGCGACCACCTGATCGTCCGCCAGGAGAGCACCGGCGAGGTGGTCGGTACGTACCGGCTGCTGCCGCCCGGTCGCACCAACCGTCGGTACGCCGAGGGCGAGTTCGACCTCGCCGCGCTCGACCCGCTGCGCGACGACCTGGTCGAGGCTGGGCGGTCCTGCGTGCACCCGGACCACCGCTCGGGCGCGGTGATCAACCTGATGTGGGCCGGCATCACCCGGTACCTGCACCTGCGCGGCTCACGCTGGCTCGGCGGCTGCGCCTCGGTGCCGGTGGCCGACGGCGGTCGGGCGGTGGCCGAGGTGTGGGCGCAGGCCCAGGCCCGGCACCTGGCGCCGCCTCCGCTGCGGGTCCGCCCGCTGCGGCCCTGGTTCGCCGAGCCGGCCGCCGGCGCTGGCCCGGTGGCCGCCGCCGATCCGGTCGGCCGCGCGGCGGTGCCGCCGCTGCTGCGTGGCTACCTGCGGCTCGGCGCGTGGATCTGCGGCGAGCCGTCGTACGACCCCGACTTCGGGGTCGCGGACTTCTACGTGTTGTTCTCGCTGGACCGGATGAACCCGCGCTACCTGCGGCACTTCCTGGGCGGGGAGGAGCGGTGACCGCCGCGCCGCACGACCTCTGGCGGCCCTCGTCCGGCTGTGACGAGGGGTGCCTGCCGGCGGCCGGCGAGGTGCCCACGGTGCCGGTGGCCCGCCGGGTGCTCCGGTTGGTCGCGGCGGCCGGCATGCTGCTGGCCGGGGTGGGCTTGGTGGTGCTGCTGCCCCTGCTGCCGGCACCGGAGCGGCAGGCGGCGGTCCGTGGCTGGGCCCGGGGCACCGCGCGCGCCTTCGGCGTCCGACTGGTGATCCGGGGCCGACCGCCCCGGCGGCGTGCGCTGCTGGTCGCCAACCACGTCTCGTGGCTGGACATCCTCGCGGTGCTGGCGGTCGCGCCGACCCGGATGGTGGCGAAGCGGGAGATCCGCTCCTGGCCGGTGGTGGGCCTGCTCGCGGCGGCGGCGGGCACGGTCTTCGTGGACCGGTCCCGGCCGCGGGCGCTGCCGGCCACCGTGCGCCGGGTCGGCGACGCGCTACGCGCCGGCCGCTCGGTAGCGGTCTTTCCGGAGGGTACGACCTGGTGCGCCGGGGACCGCGCGGTCGACTGCCGTCCCGGCGGCGGGTTCCGGCCCGCGACGTTCCAGGCGGCCATCGACACCGGCAGCCCGGTGGTGCCGCTGCGGCTCGTGCACCGGTGCGAGGCCACCGGGACGGCCACCACGGCCGGCGCCTTCCTCGGCGCGGACACCCTGCTGCGCTCGGTGGCCCGGGTGGTCGCGGCGCGGGAACTGGTGGTGACGGTGACGGTCGGTGCCGCGCTGCATCCGGCCCGCGACGCGGATCGGCGGTTGCTGGCCCGGGCCGCCGAGTCGGCCGTACACCTGCGGCCCCCGCCGGGTGCCGGGGCGCGGGCCCGGAGAACCACGAGCCCGGCGGCTCCCGTGCTGTCGCCAGCCGCCGGCCGGGAGCTGGACCTGGCGGCCTGAGAGGGGAGCGGCCGCCCGGTCGGCGCATGCCCGGGCCGGACGGCCCGGCAACTCGCGACAGTCTTGTGCTGTCGCGATGTATCGCGTTACTGTTTCTCTCGGCGGACGCGCATCGGCGCGTCGTCGAGGGGGAGGACGCCATGACCGGATGGACGGTCGACAGCCCACAGCGGCTCACCGTGGACGGCCCGGTCAGCCGGCTGGACGTCCGCCTGGTGAGCGGGCGGCTCAACGTGGTCGCCACCGACGGCCCGGCCCGGGTCGACGTCACCCGGGTCGGCCGCCGACCCGTCCTGGTCACCCACTCCGACGGTCGGCTCACCATCCGCCAGGAGCGCGGCCGGGGCTGGGCGGACGCCCTGCGGTGGATCCGGTCGATCACGCGGTACCCGCGAGTGGACGTCTCCGTGGCGGTGCCCGCCGACGTCGTCGCCGACCTGGGGCTGGTCGCAGGCTCGCTGGTCGCCTCCGGGCTGCGCCGGGAAACCACGGTCGACGTGACCGCCGGGCAGATCACCCTGATGGGGTTGCGGGGCAGCACCTTCGCGAAGATCACCTCCGGGCCGGTGGAGGCGCTCGGCGTGGGCGGCGACCTCAGTCTGGAGACGGTCTCCGGTGAGGTGATCCTCGCCGACAGCGCCGCTGACCGGGTGCGGGCGCAGACCGTTTCGGGAGCCATCACCTGCGACCTGGACAACCCCCGCCGCAGCGAGATCCGACTCACCACCATCTCGGGCAGCATCACCGTCCGGATCCGGGAGGACAGCGACCTCGACGTACGCCTGCACACCACCTCGGGCCGGATCACCAGCGGGTTCCCCCAGGTCCGCACATCGACGTTCCCGCTGGCCAACAGTGTGGGGGTGCTCGGCGCCGGCGAGGGTAAGCTCTGGGCGTCCGCGACCTCGGGGAGCATCGCCCTACTTGCCCGGCCGGTGGACGACGACCAGGAGGAGTTGCCGTGACCGCCGTGTTCAGCCACGGCCGGCTCCGGCTCTACCTGCTCAAACTCCTCGACGACGGTCCGAAGCACGGCTACGAGCTGATCCGCCTGCTGGAGGACCGGTTCCTCGGGCTCTACGCGCCCAGCGCCGGCACCATCTACCCCCGCCTGCAACGGCTGGAGGCCGAAGGGCTGGTCACGCACACCGCCGCCGGAGGCCGCAAGACGTACGGCATCACCGACGCCGGCCGCGACGAGCTGCGCCAACGGGCCGGCGAGCTGAGCACCCTGGAGGCGGACATCGCCGCCTCGGTGGCGGACCTCTCCACCCTGGCCGGCGAGATCCGCAGCGAGGTGAGCGGCTCGGTGCGCGACCTCAAGCGGGAGCTGAGCGCGGCAGCCCGGCAGACCCGCCGTACCCGTTGGGAGCCTCCGGCCCCGCCGCCCGGTCCGGCGGCGGCGAACGGCCCCCGCGCGGGACTGCTCGACGAGCTCGACCAGCGGCTGGCCGCGTTCACCGTCGAGGTCGGCCGGCTGGCGCGGGCCCGGCAGTTCAGCGACACCCAGCTGCGTACCGCGATCCGGCTGCTCGACGGCGCGCTGGACGGGCTGCGTCGGCTGCTGCGCTGACCGGCGGTGCCGGCCAGGTCGGGAGCGGCCGACGACTCACAGGATTTTTGCAGGAAGCATCCAGCGCCGGTGCAGTGAGGTCACCGATGATGGGCACATGCCCGCTACCCAGACCGAGGCGCGACTGCTCGTCGTCGAGGACGACCCGAACATCCTCGAACTGCTCTCCGCGAGCCTGCGCTTCGCGGGCTTCGACGTGGCCACCGCGACCAGCGGCAGCGCGGCCCTGAACGCCGCCAAGGACCACCGACCCGACCTGGTCGTGCTCGACGTGATGCTGCCGGACCTCGACGGCTTCGAGGTCATCCGGATGCTCCGCGAGGGCGGTACGCGTACCCCGGTGGTCTTCCTGACCGCCCGGGACGCCACCGACGACAAGATCCGCGGGCTGACCCTGGGCGGCGACGACTACGTCACCAAGCCGTTCAGCCTGGAGGAGCTGACCGCCCGGATCCGCGCCGTGCTGCGCCGCACCACCACCGGCGAGCAGGCCCCGTCCCGGCTCACCTTCGCCGATCTGGAGCTGGACGAGGAGACCCACGAGGTGCACCGGGCCGGGCAGCGGGTGCAGCTGTCGCCGACCGAGTTCAAACTGCTGCGCTACCTGATGCTCAACGCCAACCGGGTGCTGTCCAAGGCGCAGATCCTCGACCACGTCTGGAACTACGACTTCCGCGGCGACGACAACATCGTCGAGTCCTACATCTCCTACCTGCGGCGCAAGGTCGACACCACCCAGCCCCGGCTCATCCACACCCTGCGCGGCGTCGGGTACGTGCTGCGCAAGCCGGCGGCGTGAACGGGGTCCAGCAGGCGAAGGGGCGGCTGCGGGCCGTACCACTGCGGATCAAACTGGTCGCCTCGGTGCTGGCGTTGGTCGCCGGCGCCCTGGTGGTGATCAGCGTCTCGACCGCGTACTTCCTGCACAACTACCTGGTCGACCAGATCGACCTCGAACTGCGCAACTCGGCGGACCGGATCCAGTTGCCGTCGTCGAAGGAGGTCTACCTGCCCAGCGACTACGTTGTCGTGGTGACCAGCCCGACCACTGGCAAGGTGCAGGACTACGCGTACGACACGTCCCGCTTCACGCTGGCGGATCTACCGCCGTGGCCGAGCGACGCGGCCGGGTTCGAAGCGCAGGAGGCGGCACAGAAGGACAGCCCGCGCACCGTCCGCGCCCGGGACAGCTCGGTGCGCTGGCGGATGCTCTACACCGAGCTGCCCAACGGCCAGAGGGCGGCGATCGGCGAGCACCTGACCGACGTCGACCTCGCCGTCAAGCGGTTGGCCTGGATCGACCTGCTGGTCGGCGGGTCGGTGCTGATCATGCTGGCCTCGGTGGGCGCGGCGATCGTGCGGACCAGCCTCAAGCCGCTGGTGGAGATCGAACGGACCGCCGCCGCCATCGCCGGCGGTGACCTGACCCGCCGGGTGCCCGACCCGGAGCAGGGACAGGAGCATCCCACCTCCGAGCTGGGCCGGCTCTCCCGGGCGCTGAACGCGATGCTCACCCAGATCGAGGCGGCGTTCACCGCCCGGGCCGCTTCGGAGACCGCCGCGCGCTCGGCCGAGAGCGCCGCCCGGGACGCGGCGGTCGCCGCGCAGGCGTCCGAGGCGCGGGCCCGGCGGTCCGAGGAGCGGATGCGGCAGTTCGTCGCGGACGCCTCACACGAGTTGCGGACCCCGCTGACCACCATCCGGGGCTTCGCCGAGCTGTACCGGCAGGGCGCGGCCCGGGCACCCGAGCAGACCGCCGGCCTGCTGCGCCGGATCGAGGACGAGGCGGCCCGGATGGGGCTGCTGGTGGAGGACCTGCTGCTGCTCGCACGGCTGGACCGGGAACGGCCGCTCTCGCTCGCCCCGGTGGAGCTGCCGGTGCTGGCGTCCGACGCGGTGCAGGCCGCCCGCGCGATGGCCCCGGACCGGCGGATCGAGCTGGAGATCGAGCCCGGCTCGGGCCCCCTGGTCGTCTTCGCCGACGACGCGCGGCTGCGTCAGGTGATCGGCAACTTGGTCACCAACGCGCTGACCCACACCCCAGCGGACGCCAAGGTCAGCCTGCGGCTGCGCGCCGAGCCGGGGAACCTCGCCGTCGTGGAGGTGGTCGACACCGGCCCCGGGCTCTCCCCGGAGCAGGCGGAACGGGTCTTCGAGCGGTTCTACCGGGCCGACGCGGCGCGGACCCGGCGGGCGGACGGCAACACCGGCACCGGCCTGGGCCTGGCCATCGTGGCGGCGTTGGTCGCCGCCCACCACGGCGCGGTCGAGGTGGTGGAGACCCCGGGCGGCGGCGCCACCTTCCGGGTCCGGCTGCCGCAGGTGCCACAGGACGACGGTGCCGGCGAATGACTTTTCAGGCAACTTTCAGGACGGTTCCAGGTTGGTCGCAGTGGCCGGGGAGAAGGTAGTTCCATGACCGAGTTCGAGTCCGACCCGCAGCGCCGGCCGGCCCCCACCGACGCCGACCCCACCGCCGAGCTGCCGCGCGACGAGCGCGCGCAGTCCGACTCCCCGACCACCCCTGTTCCGGTCGTCCCGACCACCGGCGACACGGTGACCGCCGCGAACCCGGCCGTGCCGGCCGAGCCCGCAGCGCCCGCGGGATACGCCGGCCAGCAGGCCAGCGCACCGCCGGCCGCCGGGCAGCCGACCGGGTACGAGCCTCCCGCCGGCACCCACTCCGCGCCGCCGTACCCGGTCTCCGGCCAGCCGGGCTACCCGCAGCCGACCGCCGCCCGGTACTCCGGCGCCCCGTGGTACCCCGGCCAGCAGTCCGGCTGGGCCGGCGGGGGCCAGCCGGGCATGGCGTACCAGCAGCACCCGGGGCAGCACCAGCAGCACCAGCAGTACCAGCAGCACCCGGGGCAGCCTGTGCCGCCCTGGGGCCCGCAGGCCACGCCGCCCGGCACCGGGCCCCGGCCCGGCCGGATCGCCAAGTTCGCCGGCGCGGGCGTCGCCGTGTTCGCCCTCATGCTCGGCTCCGGCGTGGCCGGTGGCGCGCTCGCGCTCGCCCTCGACGGCGACGGTGGTGGCGTCACCCGCACCTACTCCGCGGCCCCGGTGCTCAACAGCGCCGACCTGCCGAAGATCGCCGCCGCCGTGCAGGACAGCGTCGTCTCCATCGCCACCACCAGCGGCGAGGGCTCCGGCGTGGTGCTCAGCGCCGACGGCTACGTGCTCACCAACAACCACGTGGTCGCCTCCGCCGCCGGTGACACCGTGCAGGTGGTCTTCGCCGACGGCAAGAACGCGCAAGCGAAGATCGTCGGTACCGACCCGAAGACCGACCTGGCCGTGGTGAAGGCCGACGGGGTGAGCAACCTCAAGCCGGCCACCTTCGGCGACAGCGACGGCATGCAGGTTGGCGACCAGGTGCTCGCCCTGGGCAGCCCGCTCGGCCTGCAGGGGTCGGTGACCGCGGGCATCCTCAGCGCCCGGGACCGCACCATCCGGGCCGGTGAGGGCCAGCCCCAGGACCCGAACCAGCAGGGCCAGGCGGTCAGCTCGATCTCCGGCCTGCTCCAGACCGATGCCCCGATCAACCCCGGCAACTCCGGTGGCGCCCTGGTCAACACCCGTGGCGAGGTGATCGGCGTCAACACCGCCATCGCCACCTCCGGGCAGAGCACCGGCAACATCGGCGTCGGGTTCGCGATCCCCAGCAACAAGGCCAAGGACGTCGCGGGCAAGCTCCAGCGCGGCGAGAAGGTCAGCCACCCGTCGCTCGGGGTCGGCGTCAACCAGGCCGAGGGCGGCGGCGCCCTGGTCGCGTCGGTCACCCCGGGCAGCGCTGCCGACAAGGCCGGCTTCCAGCGGGGCGACGTGATCTCCCGGTTCGGCGACAAGGCCGTCAACGACTCCGACGACCTGGTCGGCGCGGTGCAGGCCGGCAAGGTCGGCGACCGCGTCCAGGTGCAGTTCAAGCGCAACGGCACCGAGAAGACCGTGACCGTGACGCTCGCCGAGACGTCCTGACCGATATCTGAACCTGCCTCCTCCCTCCGGCGGCGGGTGGCGGGGCCAAGGGGGTTGGCTCCGTCACCCGCCGCTCTTTTCCGCCCTGACGGCGGTTCACCCGATCCGGGTGAACCGCCGTCACCCGTACGCCGGGCACGGTCGGCAGGCGATCCGGCGACGTACGGGGGTGGATGCCATGAGCACGGCGACGGATGTCCGCGACGACCAGCGGATCCAGCGCGACGTCCTGGCCGAGCTGGCCTGGGACGCGCGGCTGCAACCGAACGAGATCGGCGTGACCGTCGACCAGGGTGTGGTCACCCTGACCGGATTCGTGGACGGGGCCGCCCGCGGCTGGGCGGCGATCCGCTGCGCGCAGCGGGTCCGCGGGGTGCGGGTGGTCGCCGACGAGATCGAGGTGCGGCTGCCGGGCACACCGGGGCGTACCGACGCCGAGATCGCCATCGCCGCCAGCCGGGCGCTGGAGTGGGACAGCTTCGTGCCGGCCGAACGGCTGGACGTGACCGTGGCCAACGGCTGGCTGATGCTCCGTGGCGAGGTCGAGTTCGGCTGGCAGCGCCGCACCGCGGAGGGGGAGCTGCGCCGGTTGGACGGCGTACGGGGGATCACCAACCTGGTCGAGGTGCGTCCGCCGGCGCCACCGGCCGGTGACCGGCTGCGCCGGGACGTCCAGCGCGCGCTGCTGCGGACGCTCGGCGGCGACCGGGTGACGGTCGAGGTGGACGGCGACACGCTGGTCCTCGCCGGGGTGGTCCGCTCGTGGTGGGAACGCGACCAGGTCGAGCGGGTGGCCTGGTCCGCGCCCGGGGTGCGGGTCGTGCACGACCAGCTCCTGGTCGGCGGGTGATCGTCCGTCTTGTCCGGTTTACCGGCGACGACATGGGGAAACCGCCGCGGACCATTCCGACCGGCGGCGACACCGGGCCGGGGAGCGACGGGGAGGACTCGTGGCCGTGAACCACCCGCCCGCCCGTGCCTCGGAGCGGCCGTTGCGCATCGCGATGGTGGTGCCGCCGTGGCTGTCCGTGCCGCCGCCCGGCTACGGCGGCCTCGAGCAGGTGGTCGCCGGGCTGGTGGACGCGCTGACCGGGCACGGGCACGCGGTGACGCTGTTCGGTGCCGGTGTACACCACGGCACCGCCGCCGGTGACTTCGTCTCCACCGTTCCGGAGGTCCAGTACCCGCGACTCGGCGAGTCGTTGCCCGAACTGGCCCACCTGGCCCGGGTGAATCGGATGATCACGGCCGGCGATTTCGACGTGATCCACGACCACACCACCATCGGCCCGCTCGTGGCCGGTCGCCGGGCGGTGGCGACGGTGGCGACGGTGCACGGCAACCCGGTGGGGGAGTACGGCGACGTGCTCGGTGAGGTGGACCGGGGCGTCGCCCTGGTGGCCATCTCGCACGCCCAGCGCCGGCTCAACCCGGTCCTGCCCTGGGCCGGCACGGTGCACAACGCGCTGGACCTGCGCGGGTTTCCGCGCAAGTTCGCGCCCGGTCCCGGGCCGGTGCTGTGGCTGGCCCGGTTCAGCCCGGACAAGGGCCCGGACGTCGCCATCCGGGCGTGCCGGGCGGCCGGGCTGCCGCTGCTGCTGGCCGGCAAGTGCAACGAGCCGGCCGAACGCCGGTACTACGAGCAGGTCGTCGCGCCGCTGGTCGGCGACGACGTGACCGTCGTGTTGAACGCCGACCGCGCGGAGACCCTGCGGATGTTGGTCGACGCCCGCTGTCTGATCATGCCGATCCAGTGGGAGGAACCGTTCGGCATGGTGATGTTGGAGGCGATGGCCACCGGGACTCCGGTGGTCGCCTTCGACCGGGGTGCGGTGCCGGAGCTGGTCCTGCCCGGAGTGACCGGTCTGGTCTGCGAGCAACCGGAGGAGCTACCCGCGGCGTTGCTCGCGGCGAAGGGGCTCGACCCGGGGGCGTGCGTGGCGCACGTCGCGGAGAACTTCTCGGTCGAGCGGTTGGCGTACGGCTACGAGGAGGTCTTCCGACGCGTACTCGCCGGCCGGCACGACGTCCGCGAGTCGGTCCGGGTGGCGGCCCGCTGACCGGCCCGCCCCGCTGCCGTCGGAGCCCGGATCAGACCCGGGCGGCACCCAGCTCGGCGATGGCGGCGTCCAGCCGCTCCGCGTACGCCGGACTGATGCCGCCCTCGCCCAGCCGGACCGTGACCTTCTCGCGCAGCCGGGCCACCGGCGGGGCCAGGTCGTTGCGACCGGAGCCGACCGCGGCGGTCAGGTTACGCAGCTCGTTGCGCAGGTCGAGGCCGACGTCGGCGCGGATCTCCCCGGCGGTCAACCCGGCGCCGATCAACCCGTCGACCCGGTTGGCGGCCTCCACCAGGCTGCCCGGCCCGGCGGAGGGCGAGCCGGTGCTCCGTGGTGCCGACGGCGCCGCGGTCGGGGCGGACGACTCGGTGACCGGCGGGCCGCTCGACGCGGTCGGCACCGGACCGGTGGTGGGCTGCGTCCGCGGTGTCGCCCGCTGCTCGGGCAGCAGGGCCGCGACGGTCAGCGCCACGCCGACCGCCAGGGCCGCCGGGATCAGCAGCAGCGCCGGTCGACGGCTGCGGCCCCGCCCGGCGTCGACCGGTACGGCTGCTCCGTCGCCCGGTCCCGCCGCCCCTTCGCCGCCGGCCGCCGGGGCGGGGGTTGCCGGCGGCCGGGGCGGCGTGGGTGCCGGGGTGGTGTCGGTCGGCAGCAGGTGCTCACGCAGCACCGTGGCGACCTGCCGGGCGGTCGGCCGGTCGGCCGGATCCCGGGCAAGGCTGCGCAGGCAGACCCGGGCCACCTCAGGGGGGAGCTCCGGCAGCCCGGCCAGCGTCGGCGGCGGGCCGCTGGCCAGCGCGTCGCTGAGCTGCTCCCAGGTGTCCGCCAGGTAGGGGACGCGGCCGGTCAGCGCCTCGTGCAGCAGTACGCCGAGTGAGTACACGTCGGTCGCCGGCTGGGCGGGCGCGCCGTCGAGCCGTTCCGGGGCCACGTACGCCGGGGTGCCGAAGGTGCCGCCGTCCTCGTCCTCGTCGGGAGCGCCGATCCGGGTGGCGATGCCGAAGTCGAGCACCTTGACGCCCACCTCGGTCATCATCACGTTGGCCGGGGTGATGTCCCGGTGCACGATGCTGAGCCGGTGCGCGGCGGCCAGCGCGTCCGCGACCTGCGCGCCCACCTGGACCGCCTCGGCCCACGGCAGCGGGCCCTCGGTGAGCCGCAGCTTCAACTCCTCACCGCTGAGCAGCTCCATCACCACGAAGGAGGTGATGGCGCCGTCCGGGGCGACGGTCTCGCCGTAGTCGTGCACCGAGGTCACGTGCGGGTGCACCAGCTGGGCGGCGGCCCGGGCCTCGTCGCGCACCATGTCCCGGAACCGGGCGTCGGCGGCCAGCGACGGCGCGAGCACCTTGAGCGCGACGACCCGGTCCAGCACCTCGTCCCGTGCGCGCCAGATGACCGACATGCCGCCGGCGCCGATCTGGTCGACAAGCCGGTACCTGCGGGCCAGCAACCGGCCCGCGTGCAGTGCTGCCTTCACGGATCGCACCTGCCTCGGGGTGGGAGCGGTATCAGGTTGCGCGAATGCGTCCGGGCTGTCAACGGTCGTCACTGTCCGCCCCTCGATCCGCGCCGGTCGGGTGCGCCCGCCACCGCGCGGCGGTGGCCGACCGGTCGGCGGCACGCCCGTGCCAGGATGGGTGGCATGGCGGGGGGACCGGTGGCGTTCGTACTCGGGGGCGGGGGAGTGCTCGGCGCGGTCGAGGTGGGCATGTTGCGTGCCCTGTTCCGCGCCGGGATCCAACCCGACATGGTGCTCGGCACCTCGATCGGCGCGGTCAACGGCGCGCTGGTCGCGGCCGACCCGTCGGAGGCGGTGACCGACCGGCTGGTCCGGCTCTGGGCCTCGCCGGAGGCCAGCGAGGTGTACGGCGACTCGGTCGCCCGGCAGCTGCGCCGCTTCGCCGCCCGGACCCACCTGCACTCGCCCCGGCCACTGCGCCGCGTGCTCGAAGCCGAGCTGGGTGTGGACACCACCTTCGCCGACCTGCGGGTGCCGTTCCGCTGCTGTGCCGCGCACATCGAGCGGGCCGCCGAGCACTGGTTCGACAGTGGCCCCGTGGTGCCGGCCGTGCTCGCGTCGGCCTCGGTGCCGGGGCTGCTCCCACCCACCGAGATCGACGGTGCGCACTACGTGGACGGTGGCATCGTCAACTCCATACCGATCGGCGAGGCGGTGGCCGTCGGCGCGAAGCAGATCTTCGTCCTTCAGGTGGGCCGGATCGAACGGGAGCTGACGCCGCCCCGGCGGCCGTGGGAGATCGCGCAGGTGGCGTTCGAGATCTCCCGCCGGCACCGGTTCTTCCGTGAGTTGGCGGCGCTGCCCGAGGGGGTGGAGGTGCACGTCCTGCCGACCGGTGGGCTGAACCCGCGCGACGACACCCCGTGGGCGTACCGCGACATGGCGGCGGTGGGGCGGCGGATCAGCCGCGCGTACACCGCCTCCCGACGCTACCTCGCGACCCACGTGGTGCGGTGATGCCGCTGCCGCCCAGGTGGCTGCGCCGGTTGCTGTTCGCCCCCGTTGTGGTGCTGCTCGCGGTCACCGTGGTGACCACCCTGCCGGTCTGGGCGCTGCTCGCCGCGGCCGCCTCCCCGCTGGTCCCGGGCCGGTTGCGCCCACTGCGGCTGTTCTGGATCGGTTGCGTCTATCTGGTCTGGGACGCCGCCGCGCTGCTCGCGCTCTTCGCGCTCTGGGTCGCCTCCGGCTTCGGTTGGCGGAGCCGGTCGCCGGCCTTCCAGCGCGCGCACTACCTGCTGGCCGGCTGGTTCCTGCGGGCCCTGTTCTGGCAGGCCCGTTGGACACTGCGGCTGCGTATCGACGTGGTGGGCACCGACCCGGACACCGCGCTGCCGGGCCGGCCCGAGTTGGTGCTCTGCCGGCACGCCGGGCCGGGCGACTCGTTCATCCTGATCCACGGGCTGGTCAACTGGTTCAACCGGGAGCCCCGGATCGTGCTCAAGGACAGCCTCCAGTGGGACCCGGCGATCGACGTGCTGCTCAACCGGCTGCCCAACCGGTTCATCGCGCCGACACCGGAGCGCGGCGAGGAGACGGTGCGCCAGGTCGGGCACCTGGCCACCGGCCTGGACGACAACGACGCGTTCGTGATCTTCCCGGAGGGCGGCAACTTCACCCCCAAACGGAGGCTGCGTGCCATCGCCCGGCTGCGCTCCCTCGGGCTGGAGCGGATGGCGTTGCGCGCGGAGCGGATGCGGCACGTGCTCGCCCCGCAGCCCGGCGGGATGCTCGCCGCGCTGGACGCCGCCCCGGACGCCGGGGTCATCTTCGTCGCCCACACCGGGCTGGACCGGATGCTCACCGTCGCCGACGTGTGGCGGGAACTGCCGATGGACAAGCGGATCGTGATGCGGTTCTGGTCGGTGCCGCCGGAGGACGTACCGACCGGACGGCAGGAACGCATCGACTGGCTCTACGACTGGTGGGCGAAGATCGACACCTGGATCGCGGCCAACCGGGACGGCGCCGCGTAGGGTGCGGTCGTGGACCAGATCTGCGTGGTGACGACGGTGGTGGATGCCCGTTCGGTCGCCGACCTGCTGGCGGCCGCAGCCGTCGCAGGACGGCTCGCCGCCTGCGCCCAGGTCAGCGGCCAGGTGGACAGCACCTACTGGTGGCGGTCCGGGGTGGAGACCAGTACCGAGTGGTCGGTGCAGTTCAAGACCGCGCCCGACCGGCTCTCCGCGCTCGTGGACCAGATCCGGACCAGCCACCCGTACGAGGTTCCGGAGATCCTGGTGTCCAGGGTGGAGAGTGGCGACCCCGGTTACGTCACCTGGGTGCACGAGCACACCCGCCCCTGAGTACGCGCACTCTGGGCTCGGCCCCGGTGGCGCTTCGAGAATGACCGCGTGGATGACACCGGCTACCCCTGCCCCGCCTGCGGCGCCCCGGCCGACCTGAGCGCCGGCTGCGGCGGCTGTCGCCGCCCGCCTGACCCGACTGCCGCCGAGGTGGTCCGGCTGGGCCGGGAGGTCGCGCTGCTCGGGCCCGAGGTGGAGCGGGCCCGCCGGACGTACGTCGAGCTGGCCGGGCGGCTGGCGGCCAGTTCCCGGCGCCGGGACGAGCTGGCCGCGATCGTTCGTGCCGGGGTGGCCGCGTCCGTCCCGGCGCGTCCGGTGTCCTCCACGGGGGCGGAGACGCCCAACGGGCCGGGGGTGGCGGCCTCGGCCGCTGCGGGGGCCCCGGCGCCGGGCGCGGCGGAGACGTCGACCCGGACGGTCCAGGGCCTGCTCTTCGTCCTCGGTGGACTCCTGCTGGGCACGGCGGCGGTGGTCTTCACCGCGGTGGCCTGGGCGGCGGTGGGGGTCGGTGGACGGGCGCTGATCCTGGCGGCGGTCACGGCGCTCGCCCTGGCTGTCCCGCTGGTGGCGGTCCGTCGGGGGCTGCGCGGCACGGCGGAGACGTTCGCCGCGGTGGGGCTGCTGCTGGTGGTGCTGGACGGCTACGCGGCCTGGTCGGTGGACCTGGCGGGGGTGGCCGGCTGGCCGGGCAGCAGGTACGCCGCGCTGGTCGGGGGGGCCAGCGCGGCGGTCGCCGCGGCGTACGCCCGGTGGAGTCGGTTGACCGGGCCCTGGTTCGCCGCCCTGCTGGCCGCCCAGCCGGTGCTGCCTTTGCTCGCCGTGGAGGCGCGGCCGGGCCCGGCCGGTTGGGCGCTGGTCCTGCTCGGGGTGGCGCTGCTGAACCTGGCCGTGCTGGCCGGGTTGCGCGACGGGGGAGGGCGGGCGCGGCTGGCCGGCCGGGTGCTGTCCGGGGTCGGGCACGTCGCCGCGTTGGTCGGTGCCGCCGGGTGTGCCCTGGTGCCGCTGCTGCTCGGCCGGGCGGCCGGTGCGCCGCTGCTGGCCGGGGGGCCGCTGCTGCTGGTGGCGCTGGCCGGGCTCGGCTCGGCCGGGCTGGTCGGGGGACGGGTGCTGCGCGCGGTGGCCGCCGGGCTGCTGGTGCCGGTGCTCGCTGCCGCGCTCCTGCGCCCGGTGGCCGAACTACGGCCGTCGTCGCTGCTGATCGCGGCGGCCACGGTGGCTCTCGGGCTGGCCGGCGCGGTACGGCTGCTGCCGCCCGGCTGGCGGACCGGCTCGCGGGCCGGGGCGCTGCTGGTCGCGGCGGGCACGGTGCAGATCGCGGCGCTGATCACCGGCGGGCTGGCGGTCGCCGCCGTCGGGCGGTCGCTGCCGCCGTGGCACGGTGCCGGGACGGGGCCGGAGCTGGACTGGGGCTGGCAGGTGGCACCCGCCCTGGCGCTGGCGCTCGGCGCGTCGACGCTGCTGCTGCCCCGCGGCGCGCGGGTGGTGGTCGCCACGGCCGGCGCGGTGGTCGTGCTGCTCGCCCTGCCCGTCGGCTGGGCGGTCGCCTGGCCGGCCGTGGTGGCCGTGGACCTGGTCGGTGGGGCCGTGCTGCTGCTCGCCGTGCTGGCCCGACCGGCGCTCCGGCCGACCACACTGCTCACCGGGGCGCTCGGCGGCGCCGTCCTGCTCGGGCACGGCCTGCTGGTGGCCCTGGCCGCTCCGGCCGGTGCCCTGGTGGCACTCGGGACGATCACCGTGCTCGGCCTGGCGCTGGCCGTGCGACGGGCCGCCGGCCCGTACCGGCGGGTGGCCGGCACCGGCCTGCTGGTCGCGCAGGTCGCGCTGCCCGGGGTCGCCGCGCTGGCGCTGTTCGCCGCGGACGCGCCGCCCTGGTGGCAGGCACGGGTCGCGCTGGTCGCCGCCGGGCTTCCGCTGGTCGCGGTGCTCGCGACGCATCGGCACCGGGTGGAGCTGACGGGGTACGCGGTGAGCGGTGCCGTGGTCGCGGTGAGCCTGCCCGGGCTGGCGCCGCTCGTCGTGGCGGGAAACGAGCCGTTCGCGCCGTACGCCGCGCTGGCGGCGTTGGGCGTCGCGCTCGTCGCCCGCTGGGACCGGCCGGCGAACGGCCGGTCGGGCCTGCTGGCGGTGGCCGGCGTCGTTCTGGTGGCGGTCGCGGTGCTGGCCGCGCTGCCGGCGCTGCTGACCGCGCTCACGGCACCGTACGGCAACCGGGGTCCGGTCTGGTCGGGAGTCCCTGCGGTCGTCGCCGACCCGACGGCGCTACCGGCCGCGCTGGCGCTGGTCGTGCTGGCGGTGGCCGCCGTGCTGACGGTTCGGGCGGTCGACCCGCCGCTGCTGCGCGCGCTGCCGTTTGGCGCGGCCGCGCTGCCGGTGCTGCTCGTCGCGGTCGGCGCGCCCTGGCCGCTGCTGCCGGCCGCAGTCCTGCTCGCCGGGTTGGCCGCGCTGCTGCTCGCCGCGCTGGCCGTGCCCCGCCCGGCGCTCGTGCCGATCGCCGTGCCGGCGGGGATGGTGCTGGCCGCCTCCGGCGTGGTGGGGCTGCTGGTCACCCGGGCCGGCACCCTCGCCGCCGAGGGTGCGCTGCTGGTGGCTGCGGTGGTGGTCGCCGTCGGAGCGCGAAACGTCGAGGTACGCCTCGTTGGTTGCCTCGCCGCGGTGGGGGCGGCGTCGGCGCTGGCAGTGACCGCCCCGCTCGCCGGTGGGCTGCCGCTCCGGGCAGCGGCGTACCCGTTGCTGGCGGTGGCCGCGCTGGTCCTGGCGGTCGCCGCCGCGTCGAGCCCGCCGGGGGCGGCCCGTGGAGATTCGTCGGCGCGGGCCCGGGCCGGGCGGGTGCTGGATGCCGCCGCGCAGGCCGTGGCGCTGGTGGCGGTGCTGTTCGCCGTCGAGGTGGCGCGGCACCTCGCCACCATCTGCGTGCTCTGGGGTGTCGCCGTCGCGCTGCGGCTGCTGCGCCCGGGCGAGCCGGCGGCACGGCGGTGGTCGTTCGCCGCCATCGCCGCCGGCAGCGAGCTGCTCGGGGCGTGGGTGCTGATGGCAGCCGGCGGGGTGACCGTGCTGGAGGCGTACACCCTGCCGGCTGCGGCGCTCGCCCTCGGCGCGGGCCTGCTGGCACTGCGCACCCGGCCCGATCTGACCAGCTGGCCGGCGCTCGGCCCGGGGCTGGTCGCGGCGTTGCTGCCGAGCCTGGTGTCGGTGTTGGCCGGGCCGGACCCGCAGCCGTGGAGGCGGCTGCTGCTCGGCGCGGCAGCGCTGGGCGCGGTGCTGGCCGGCGCCACCCGCCGGTGGCAGGCTCCGGTGCTGCTCGGCGGCGGGGTGCTGGCGGTGCTGGCGCTGCACGAGCTCGCCCGCGGCTGGGACCTGCTGCCCCGGTGGATCTACCTGGGTGCCGGCGGGCTGGCGTTGATCGGGCTCGCCGCGAGCTACGAGCGGCGGCGGCGCGACCTGGCCCGGCTGCGCGACGCGGTGGCGCGGCTCGGCTGAGCGAATGGGGGGTAGGGCTCGCCCTACCCCCCATTCGGGGGTTGTCAGGGTTACTCAGAGCAACTGATCCCGGGAGACTTGAGTCGGCCCGGTCCACCCCGGTACGGGCGTGAGCGGGAACGGGAGCAGCAATGGCGCTCGGAGCGGTGGCGGAACCGCCGGTACGACGGCGAGGCAGTGACTACGCACAGTTGTCCCGACGGATCAGCCAGGCGGGCCTGCTGGAGCGGCGGCCCGGCTGGTACGTCGCCCGCATCCTGCTCACCCTCGGCGCCTTCGTGGCCGGCTGGGTCGCCGTGTTCCTCGTCGGCGACTCCTGGTGGCAGCTGCCGCTCGCGGCCGTGATGGCGGTGGCCACGACCCAGGTCGCGTTCCTCGGTCACGACGCCGGGCACCGCCAGATGTTCCGTCGACGGGGTCCCAGCGAGCTGGTGGGGTTGTTCGCCGGCAACGCGGCGGTGGGACTGAGCTACGGCTGGTGGGTCGACAAGCACAACCGGCACCACGCGAACCCGAACCACGAGGACGAGGACCCGGACGTCGGCGCGGGCGCCCTGGTCTGGACGCCGGAGCAGGCGCTGGAGACCCGAGGTTTCGGTCGCTGGATGGCCAAGCGGCAGGCGTACTTCTTCTTCCCGATGCTGTTCCTCGAGGGCCTGAACCTGCACGTGGCGAGCATCCGGGCGATCGTCGGCCGGGGCCCGGACGGCCGGTACGCCACGCCGATGCGGCACCGGGCGGTCGAGGCCGGCCTGCTCCTCGCGCACACCGCCGGTTACGTGGCGCTGCTGCTGGCTGTCATGTCGCCCGGGAAGGCACTGGTCTTCGCCGCCGTGCACCAGGGGCTGTGGGGCCTCTACATGGGCTGCGCGTTCGCGCCGAACCACAAGGGCATGCCGATGCCGACCGCTGAGGACGAGCTGGACTTCCTGCGCAAGCAGGTGCTGACCTCCCGCAACGTGCGGGGCAGCCGGTTCGTGGACACCGCGCTCGGTGGGCTCAACTACCAGATCGAGCACCACCTGTTCCCGAACATGCCCCGGGCCAACCTGCGCCGGGCCCAGCCGATCGTCCGCGCCTACTGCGCCGAGCAGGGCATCTCGTACGCCGAGACCGGGCTGGTCGAGTCGTACCGGCAGGCGCTCGGCCACCTGCACGAGGTGGGCCAGCCGCTGCGCGGCTGAGCACGGAGGCCGCTGAGCCGCCCGACACCCCGCCACCGCTGGTCGATGCCGCTCGCCGACCCCGGTAGGGTCGGCGCATGGCAGACCTGCTCACCGCGGAAGCGGTCCGAGACGACCTCGGCGGGGTCACCCACCGCGACATCGACCTCGCCCGCCGGATCGACGAGTTCATCCGGAGCGCCCGATGAGGTTCGAGATCAGCAAGGTGCTGGACGCCATCGAGGGTCGCGTCTGCACCGACCCGTCGCTGGTCCGGGCGGTGCTCGACCTGGCCGAGGTGATTCGCTACCAGGACATCGACGGCGGCCGGCCGGCCAGCCTGCTGCGGCTCGGCATGGTCATCGACGCGCTCTCCCGTGAGCTGGAGGAGGACAGCGTCCAGGTCTACGCGGTGGTGCACCGGGCACTGCTCTCCGACGCCGATCTCACCTCCAACGAGCGGATGGTGGTCCGGCGCTGGGCCGACGACGGGCTCGTCGAGGTGCTCGACAACCCGGGCGACCGGATGCTGGAAGTCGCCGACCTGCTTGGGCTGCCGGTGCTCAGCCGGGTCCGCTTCGACGGGCTGCGCGGGCGGTTCCCGTGGCTGGTCGAGCAGCCCGGTCGGTTGCTCGCCCCGGTGCCCGGTGCCGGCGGACCGGCGTTCATCGCGCACGTCGGGGGCGGGCACTCGCCGGTTGCCGGCACCCGCTCGCCAACCGGGGCGAAGCTGCTGGCCCGCCAGTGGCGCTGCCCCGAGCCGGGCTGCGCGCTGTTCGGTGGCGGTGGTGGAGGCGGCGCGTTCGCCGACCTCGCCCGGGTGGAGCGCAGCCCGGCCGGGCAGCCGCCGCCCGCGCTGCGCGGTGGCGTACCGACCTGCCCCCGGCACGGCGCACGGCTCGGCGACGGCGGGCCCCGGCCGCGTACGGAGGTGCTCGCGGTACGCGTCGGCGGCCTGGTCCGGCGGCGGTTCGTGCTCAGCGAGGAGCAGCCGGTGCTGGCCGGCCGGGCCCCGGAGCAGGACGGCGGGATCATGCTCGGGCAGTGGCTCAACGACGAGGCCCGACGGTGGATCAGTCGTGGCCACGTCCGCTTCGAGCTGCGGGTCGGCGAGGTCGTGGTGACCGACGTCAGCACCAACGGCTCGGGCATCCGGCCGGCCGGCTCGATGGCCGAGGCGGACCGCATCGCCCTGGCGCCACAGCAGTCCCGGGTGCTGGGTGAGGGCGACATGGTGGAGCTCTACCCCGGGGTGCAGATCGGCCGGGCCGAGGAACTGCCCGCCGGCGCCCCGTTCACCCCCACCTCGGTGATGGCCGAGGCCCCCACCATGGCGATGCGCCTACCCCGCCCCTGACGCGAAAGGCGGGCGTCGGTCCCGACGCCCGCCTTTCATCACGTTCCGGGTCAGCCGGCCAGCACGGCCGCGAGCTGAGCGACCGCGAGGTCGATCTCCTCCTCGGTGATCACCAGCGGCGGGGCGAGCCGGATGGTGGAGCCGTGCGTGTCCTTGGCGAGCACGCCGCGCTCGGCGAGCCGCTCACACGCCTCGCGCCCGCTCATCAGCGCGGGGTCGATGTCCAGACCGGCCCAGAGACCGCGGACGCGTACCCCGACCAGGCCCTTGCCGACCAGCCCCTCCAGACCAGCCCGCAGCCGCTCGCCCAGCTCGGCCGAGCGGCGCTGGAACTCGCCGGTGGCCAGCAGCCGGACCACCTCGATCGCCACCGCGCAGGCCAGCGGGTTGCCACCGAAGGTGGAGCCGTGCTGGCCGGGCTTGAGCACGCCGAGCACGTCGGCGTTCGCGGCCACCGCGGAGACCGGCACGATGCCGCCGCCGAGCGCCTTGCCCAGCAGGTACATGTCGGGCACGACGCCCTCGTGGTCACAGGCGAAGGTCGCACCGGTACGCCCCAGCCCGGACTGGATCTCGTCGGCGATGAAGAGCACGTTGCGCTCGGTGCACACCTCGCGTACGCCCGGCAGGTAGCCGTCCGGCGGCACCACCACGCCCTGCTCGCCCTGGATCGGCTCCAGCAGAACGGCCACGGTGTTCTCGTCGATGGCGGCGGCCAGCGCGTCCAGGTCGCCGTACGGGACCACGGTGAAGCCCGGGGTGTACGGCCCGAAGTCGGCGCGGGCGTCCTCGTCGGTCGAGAAGCTCACGATGGTGGTGGTCCGGCCGTGGAAGTTGCCCTCGGCCACCACGATGTTGGCCTGACCGGCGGGCACGCCCTTGACCTGGTAGCCCCACTTGCGGGCCACCTTGATCCCGGTCTCCACCGCCTCGGCGCCGGTGTTCATCGGCAGCACCAGGTCCTTGCCGCACAGCTCGGCCAGCTCCCGGCAGAAGTCGGCGAACTGGTCGTGGATGAAGGCCCGGCTGGTCAGCGTCAGCCGGTCGAGCTGCGCGTGCGCGGCGGCGATCAGCTGCGGGTGCCGGTGGCCGAAGTTGAGCGCCGAGTAGCCGGCCAGGCAGTCCAGGTAGCGCCGGCCGTCCACGTCGGTGAGCCAGGCGCCCTCGGCGGAGGAGATCACCACCGGCAGGGGGTGGTAGTTGTGCGCCGTCCAGCGCTCGGCGTCCCGGACCGCTCCCGGCGTCCGCAGGATGTCATCCACGATCACTTGCTTGCCTTTCCCTGACGGAGTCGCAGCGTGCAACACTTCGGTCCGCCGCCGGCCTTACGCAGCTCGGACAGGTCGACACCGATGGTCTCGTAGCCCCGGTCGCGCAGCTTGGCGGCCAGGTCGGTGGCCTGCGCGGGCAGCACCACGTGCCGCCCGTCGCTGACCGCGTTCAGCCCCAGCACCTCGGCGTCGGCCATGGTGGCGTGCACGGCGTCGGGGAAGAGCCGGCGCAGCACGGCCTGGCTGCCGGGGGAGAACGCCTCGGGCAGGTACGCCACGGTCCGCTCGTCGAGCACGGTCAGCGCGGTGTCCAGGTGGTAGAAACGCGGGTCGACCAGCTGCATGGTGATCACCGGGTAGCCGAAGACCTCCTGCAACTGGGCGTGCGAGGCGTGCGCGGTGCGGAAGCCGGTGCCGGCCAGCAGGTGGTCGCCGGCCAGCAGGACGTCGCCCTCGCCCTCGTTGACGTGCTTCGGGTCGTACATCTCGAAGCCGGCGGCCTCGAACCAGGCCCGGTAGGCCGGGGCTTCGTCGGCGCGCTGCGGGTCGCGGAACTGCACGGCCATCGCCTTGCCGTCGATCACGGTGCCGCCGTTGGCGGCGAAGACCATGTCGGGCAGGCCGGGCACCGGAGTGATCTCCTCGACGGTGTGGCCCAGGTCGCGGTACGTCTGGCGCAGCTGCTCCCACTGCCGGACGGCCAGGTCGGCGTCGACCGGCGCGCTCGGGTCCATCCAGGGGTTGATCGCATAGTCGACGGCGAAGTACATCGGCCGGCACATCAACAGGCGCTGGCTGGTGGCGTCCATCGTCATTGTGGTGCTCCCAGGTGTCGGGCGCGCCCGGCCACCGTGGCCAACGGGCTGGCGCCGTTGCTCAACGTTATGCGGCGTCAGCGGCAGGATCCACCACTGAGAGTTGCGCGGACCGAACATTCGTTGCGTATGGATGGTCCGCGACTGCGATTCGTTGCGTCAGAGCTTGGCGAGGCGGGATTCGTGTTTCCGGCCACTGGTTGTCGCCGTGCTCGAGGTCGTCTGGCGCGTCGACCAGCGGGTCGGGTGAGCCTTCGTGCGGCCTTTGCTCTGCTTCAACGGGCGCAACACGCGACGTCCGTTTACCGGACGTGCGGTGTTGCGTGGGGTGAAGCAGAGCAAAGGACACCGTGCACGTGGTCCTCCGCGCTGCGGGACTCCTCGTGACGGGCCTGGCGAGCTGGGCCGGAAAACACTTCAGGGGCGGCGAACCCGCCGCCCCTGAAAGGGTGTCGCCCGGCCGGTGAACCACCGGGGTGTTCGGGCTGCCGGCGAACCACCGGCTTTTCGCCGGTGCATCACCGGCGAGCGGAACAGTGCCCGCTAGAAACGGTCGACAAACTGTGAGTCGAGCCACTCGCGGAAGCGCTGCACCCAGTCGCCGTCGGTGGTCGGCCAGTCGAACTGGCCGGTCATCGCCAGCACGCCGATCACCACCGCGGCCAGCCCGATCAGTACGCCGAACAGTGCGTCGGTCTTGCCGGCGACGTGCCGGCGGCGGGTGGCCATCAGGCCGAGCACCGAGAGCACCGCGCCGAGGGCGCCGAGCCCGATGCCGTACCCGGCCAGGGTGCCGGTCAGCACGAAGAGCGCACCGGCGACGGAGACGATCAGGCCGAGGGTGGCGAGCAGGCTGGCCCGTGGCCTCGGGCCGCGCGTCACCGTCGGCTCGGGCGCGGTCCGGTCGGGGGTCGGGTCGAATGGGCGGTCGGTCGAGACCCGGTCCGTCGTGTCGGGTCGCCGGGTCGTGCTGGCGAGGTCGGCGTCCCGGTCGGCGGTGCGCTCGGTGGTCGGGTCGGTGCCGGGCCGGGGCTCGGTCTCCACGGGCCGGGCGGTGGCGGGCCGTGGATCGGTCTCCGCCGGTCGGCCGGTGGCGGCTCGTGCAACCGCCGCCCGCTCGCTCGCCCGCCGCTCGGCCTCACCGGCCTGGTCACCGGTCGCCGTGGGGCTGCGGTACGTCGTCTGGTCGGCGTCCCGCTCGGTGACCACGGGGCGGCCCGCAGTCTCGTCGTCGGGTCGGCTCACGCGGGCCGCCGATTCGTCCCGGCCCTCGACGACCGGGGTGTCGCGGCCGTCAATGCGGCCGTCGAGGTTCTCGTCCCGCGTCGGTGCCGGCTCGGACCGGCGGGACAGCGAAGGAATCCTGACCACAACACACCTCCTGATGAATGCGTGGTGGCCGACGGAACGGGTGGCACCCACGCGGTACCGCCCTGAAATACCCACCTGGGCGTTTCCTGACACCAATCCCGGGTACGGCCGACTCGCTATCCTTGGCACCCGTGCCAGAGGGACACACCATCCACCGCCTGGCGGCCCGGCACGCCGAGTTGTTCGCCGGGGACAAGCTGCACGCCGCCAGCCCGCAGGGCCGCTTCGCCGAGGGCGCCGCCCGGCTCTCCGGCACCGTCCTGGAGAGCACCGAGGCGTACGGCAAGCACCTGCTGCACCACTACGCCGGTGAGCTGACGCTGCACGTGCACCTCGGGCTGTACGGGAAGTTCACCGACGGGTCGGGGGAGCCGCCGGAGCCGGTCGGCCAGGTGCGGCTGCGGCTGGCCAGCGACCGGCACTGGCTGGACCTGCGCGGGCCCACCGCCTGTGAGCTGCTCACCCCGCCCGAGGTGGTCGCACTGCGAGACCGCCTCGGGCCGGATCCGCTGCGCGCCGATGCCGATCCCGAGCGGGCGTACGCCCGGATCTCCCGCAGCCCGACGCCGCTGGCCGCGCTGCTGCTGGACCAGTCGGTGGTGGCCGGTACCGGGCTGATCTTCGTGACCGAGGCGCTGTTCCGGGCCGGGCTGCCGCCGACGATGCCCGGTCGAGGGCTGACCCGTGCCGGTTGGGACGCGCTCTGGGTCGACCTGGTCGGGTTGATGCGGCTCGCGGTCGAGCACGGCCGGATCGACACCGTGCGCGACGCGCACCTGCCGGAGGCGATGGGGCGGCCGGACCGGGTGGACCGGCACGGTGGCGAGGTCTACGTCTACCGCCGCCCCGGCGCGCCCTGCCACGTCTGCGGCACCGAGGTCAGCCGCGGCGAGCTGGCCGGGCGCAACCTCTACTGGTGCCGTACCTGCCAGCCCGCCTGATCGGCCGGTCGGTCACTGCTCGTCGAGCAGCCACCGGACCACCTCGACGTTGTGCGCGAGAAGCGCGTCGCCGTCGAGACTCCAGGCCAGCGTGTGCCCGATCGTCCAACCCCGGACCCGCTCCCGGTCCAGCCCGAGCTCGGTGCTGAGCCGGTCCAGCCGGTGCTGGACGGCGGCCGGCGAGTGGCCGAGCTCCCGACCGCGCACCATCGGCACGACCGAGAAATCCCGCTCGCCGGTCAGCGGCTTCGGGTCGATCACCAGCCACGGCTCCCGGTCGGCGGCAAGCACGTTGCCGGCGTGCAGGTCCTGGTTGACCAGCACCTGCTCGCCCTGGCTCGACGCCAGATCGGTGAGCAGGGCGAGCGCCGCGTCGAGCAGCCGCCGCTCGTACGGCCGGCCGGCCCGTTCCCACTTGCGGGGCATCCGGTCGATCCAGCCGGCGGCCTCCTCGGCCAACGGGGTGAACGGCGCGCCGGCCGGCCGCCAGAGCCGGGGCAGCAGCCCGGTCACCGCGTCCAGCGCCCGGTCCACGGGCAGCTCGTGCAGCGGAGTGCCGGGTTGGCAGCGCTCCACCAGAAGGGCGCGTCGTTCCGGGTCGTGTGCGAGCGGCCGGATCGCCCCGTCGCCGTCCCAGTGGGCCAGCGCGTCGGCCTCGTGCCGGCTGTCCTCGTCGGGGTACTGGAGCTTCAGAACCGCCGGAGTGCCGTCGGGCAGGTCGGCGGGGAGCGCCAGGGAGGCGTAGGCGTACCGAAAGGGCGAGCCGAGTCGTAGCGACCATCGCTCGGTGCACTCCGTCAGCCATGTCGGGAGTGTGGCGAGCCAGGCCCGGCCCGCCGGTGACGCACGTACCCAGTCAAGTCCCTCGGGTAGATCCATCCGGCCATCCTGGGGCATCCACCGCGCTGTTGTGGGATCACGATGTTCACACGCCGGTCCACACTGGCTAGCGTGGGACCCGTGCACATTGGCGTGAACGTACCGAACTTCGCCCCGGGCACCGACCCTGACATGTTGCGACAGTGGGCGCAGACGGTCGAGGGTCTCGGCTTCGACCTGCTGATGGTCTCCGATCACATCGCGGTGACCCCGGACGTGGCCGAGCAGTATCCGGCGCCGTTCTACGAGCCGTTCACCACGCTGTCCTGGCTGGCCGGGGTGACCCGCCGGATTCGGCTGGGCACCACGGTGCTCATCGTCCCGTACCGGCACCCGCTGCTCACCGCCCGGATGGCGGCGAACCTCAACCGGCTCAGCGGCGGCCGACTCGTCCTCGGTGTCGGCGTCGGCTGGGCCCGGCAGGAGTTCGAGGCGCTCGGCGTGCCGTTCCGGCGGCGCGGCGCGCTGACCGACGATTACCTGCGTGCCATGCGCGACGCCTGGCAGAACACCGACGACTACGACACGGGTGCGATCCCGATCTGGGTCGGCGGCAACAGCGAAGCCGGCATGCGTCGCGCGGCACTGCTCGGTGATGCCTGGCACCCGCTGCGGGTCACGCCCGGATGGCTGGCCGAGGCAGCCGGACAGCTGAAGGCCGTCGCCGACGAACTGGGTCGCCCGGTGCCCGCGTTGATGCCGCGTATCGCGCTGCGGGAGACCCCTGATCCGGTCACCGACCCGGGCCGGCTCGCCGGGGTCGGCGCCATCGACCAGATCATCGCCGACATCGACCAGGTCCGTCTGCTCGGCGCGGAGACGGTGGTGCTCGACCCGTTCAACGGCGACCTGACCGAGATCCGCCAGCCCGAACGCGCCTGGCGGACCCTTGCGGCCGTGGCCGCCCACCACAGATCCCAGGAGGGTCGATGACACCCGACGACGAGACGTTTCTCCGCCGCGCCGTGGAACTCGCCAGGCAGGCAGGGGCTTCCGGCGAACGACCGTTCGGCTCGTTGCTGGTCGGTGCGGACGGCGTCGTCCTGATCGAGGACCACAACACCGTGGTCTCCGACTCGGACATCACCGCTCATCCGGAACTGAAGCTGGCCCGCTGGGCCGCTCGGGAACTCTCCCCCGACGTGGCCGCCGGCGCCACCATGTTCACCAGTTGCCAGCCCTGCCCGATGTGCGCGACCGCGATCAACCGGTCCGGCCTCGGACGGGTGGTGTACGCCCTGTCCAGCGAGCAGTTCGAGAAGGTCAAGCCGGCCACCCCGCCGCTGCCCCCGGTCCGGTACGAGGGGCCGGCGCTGTTCGATGAGGCGCGCCAGCCGATCGACAACTATTACTGACCACAGCTGTGGCTGGTCCGGTGCGGTGTGACGAACCGGAATTGACAGTCGGCCGGCTGCCGGAGCAGGGTTGAGCGGTGACAACGATGTCAACGGGCAAAAGGGAGGAATCGTGCGTCATGATCCTCCCCGCTGTGCATCCGGCGCGGCCAGCCGGTTCGCGGCGTCCCGTTGGCGGTTTCCCGGCGCGGACCCGGTCCGCCCGCCGATCCTGGCCGTATGTTCCTTCCCTACCCGACGGTGACCAGCTGAGATGACCGACGTGCCCCGATCCGACGCCGAAAAGACCCCTGCTCCGGCAGGATCACCCGACCTGCCCGACCTCGATCTGTTCCTCGCCGGCCAGACCCACACGCTGCTCGACACGGCGCGGCGGGCGGTCCGGCCCGAGGGCGGCTTCTGGTGGCTGACCGACGACCGCACCCCGGACCGCGGCGAGCCGCTGCACACCTGGATCACCTGCCGGATGACCCACGTGTCCGCCCTCGCCCACCGCAACGGCGACCCGGACGCGGCCGCTCTGGTCGACCACGGAATCGCCGCGCTCAGCACGCTGCTGCGCGACGACCGGTACGGCGGCTGGTTCGCTGCCGTCGACCAGCAGGGCGCGCCCACCAACGAGCGCAAGGCCGGGTACGACCACGCGTTCGTGCTGCTCGCCGCGTCCGGCGCGGCGCGCGCCGGGCGGCCCGGCGCGGACCGGCTCCTCGACGACGCCCTGGCCGTGGTGCGGGACCGGTTCTGGGACGCCGAGGTTGGCGCGGTCCGCGAGTCCTGGAACCGCGACTGGACGGTCACCGAGGACTACCGGGGCGCGAACAGCAGCATGCACATGGTCGAGGCGTTCCTCGCCGCCGCGGCCGCCACCGGCGACGCGAGCTGGACCGACCGGGCGCTGCGGATCGGCACCCATCTGGTGCACGGCGAGGGCGCCCGGCACGACTGGCGGCTGCCCGAGCACTTCACCGCCGACTGGGCACCGCTGCCCGACTACAACCGGGACCGGCCCGCCGACCCGTTCCGGCCGTACGGCTCGACGATCGGGCACTGGCTGGAGTGGGCCCGCCTGCTGCTGGAGCTGGAGGCGGTTCTGCCGCAGCCGCCGAGCTGGCTGCTCGCCGACGCCCGCGCCCTGTTCGCCGCCGCCGTACGACGGGGCTGGGCGGTCGATGGCGCCGACGGCTTCGTCTACACCATCGACTGGGACGACCGGCCCGTCGTCCGCTCCCGGATGCACTGGGTGCTGGCCGAGGCGATCGGGGCGGCGATCACCCTGCACCGGCGCACCGGGGACGCGGTCTACGAAGACTGGTACCGGGTGTTCTGGACGTACGCGCGCCACCACCTGATCGACGACGCCGGGTGGCGGCACGAACTGGACCCGCGGAACCAGCCCGCCGGCACGGTCTGGCACGGCCGGCCGGACGTCTATCACGCGTACCAGGCCGTGCTGCTGTCCCGCTCGGCCGACGCGCTCGGCGGCCCCGGCCCGCTCGCCCCGGGCGAGGTGCCCGCGTGATCGTGGTGGCGGGTGATGCGCTCATCGACCTGGTGGTCACCGCCGAGGGGCAGCGGGCGGTGCCGGGCGGATCGCCGGCGAACGTGGCGGTCACGCTGGCCCGGCTCGACCAGCCGGTGCGGCTGCTGGCCCGGCTCGGCGCCGACGAGTACGGCCGTCAGCTCGCCGAGCACCTGAGCGCCAATCAGGTGGACCTGGACTGGGCGATCCGCGCCGAGCAGCCGACCTCGGTGGCGGTGGCCACCCTGAACGCCACCGGGCAGGCCAGCTACGAGTTCCGGCTGGCCGGCACGGCGGACTGGCAGTGGACGCCGCAGGAGTTGCCCGAACTTGCGGGTTCGCCGGCGACCGCCCTGCACACCGGGTCACTCGCGCTGGCGCTGGCACCGGGCGCGCAGGTCCTGGAGGACCTGCTTGCCCGCGAACGCCGCCGGGACGGGCTCACCATCTCGATCGACCTCAACCTGCGTCCGAGCATCGTCACCGACCGGGCGGCGGAGCAGGCGAGGGTGCGGCGTCAGGTGAGCCTCGCCCACCTGGTCAAGGCCAGCGACGAGGACCTGGCCTGGCTCTACCCGGATCGGACGGTGTCCGACGTGATGGCCGAGTGGCGCGAGGCCGGGGTGTGCTGCGCGGTGGTGACCCGGGGTGCCGACGGCGCCTGGCTGCTCGCCCCGGACGGCTCGCTGCACGAGGAGCCGGCGGTGCCCACGACCGTGGTCGACACCGTCGGGGCCGGTGACGCGTTCACCGGCGGCCTGCTGGCCGCGCTGGCCGACCTCGACGCCCTCGGTGACCGGCCGGCCGACCGGCTCGCCGCGCTGACCCCGGCGCAGTGGGCCCGGGTGCTCCGGCAGGCCGCGCTGGTGGCCGCGCTGACCTGCGCCCGTCGCGGCGCGGACCCGCCCCGCCGGGCCGAGGTGGAGGCCCTGCTCGGCGCCGTGAGCTGAGCACCGCGCCGGCCCGACCCTCGCTCGGGTCGGCGCGATCGGCCGTCAGGCGGCCGGCGGGGTCAGGCCCCGACGCAGCAGCCGGGTGGGGAGCACGGTGGTCGACGGTGGGGAGTCGTCACCGGCGATCCGCTGGAACAGCCGTTCGCTGGCGATCCGGGCCAGCTCCCGGGTGTCGTACCCGACGACGGTGAGCGGCCTGGGCATCAGGTGGGCCAATTCGAAGTCGTCGAAGCCGACCAACGCGGCGTCGCTGCCCCGCCGGTGCAGCTCCTGCAGGGCGCCGACGGTGATCCGGTTGTTGCCGCAGAAAAACGCGGTGGGCGGGTCCGGCAGGTCGAGCAGCGCGGCGACGGCCCGTCCGGCCTCCTCCGGCGCGATGAGCCGGTCGCGGACCAGCGACTCGTCGGGCTCGATCCCCGCGGCGGCCAGCGCCGCCCGGGCGCCGGCCAGCCGCTCACGAATGGTGGGCACGCTCGGCGCGCCGAGCAGGACACCCACCCGGCGGTGCCCCTCGTCGAGCAGGGCGCCCACCCCGGCACGGCTGCCGCCCTGGTTGTCCAGCAGCACGGCGTCCGCGAGCAGACCCTGCGGCGGCCGGTCCAGGAAGACCACCGGCATGCCCAGCTCGACCTCGCGGCGCAGGAACGAGTGGTCCGGGCCGGCCGGCACCACCAGCAGCCCGTCGACCCTGCGCTGGGTGAAATCCTGGAGCAGGGCGCGTTCCCGCTCCGGGTCCTCCTCGGAGGAGGCAGTGATCAGCATCGTCCCGTGCGCGGCGGCGATCTCGGCGGCCACACTGGCAATGGTGGCGTAGAACGGGTTGGCGATCTCCTCGATGAGCAGCCCGACGGTGGCGTTGAGCTGTCGGGAACGCAGGTTGCGGGCGATGTCGTTGCGCCGGAAGCCCAGCTCGGCGATGGCGGCCAGCACCCGACCGACCAGTTCCTGCCCCACCGGCTCGTCGTTGACCACCCGGGAGACGGTCTTCAGGCTCACCCCGGCGTGCCGGGCCACGTCGACCATGGTCGGGCGTCGGCGCGCGGTCGGCCGGGTCGGGGTCTGCGTCACGGGGTGGTCCTCCACGGGCGGCGCGGGTCAGCGGTCGACGGCGGCGAGCACGTCGACGGCTTTTCGGGCGGCGATCAGCACCGGGTCCCACACCGGCGCGTACGGCGGAGCGTAGCCCAGGTCGAGCGCCGTCATATCGTCCACCGTCATGCCGTTCCACAGCGCCACGGCCAGCGTGTCGATCCGTTTGGCCGCCTCGGACCAGCCGACGATCTGCGCGCCGAGCAGTCGACCGCTTGGTCGCTCGGCGATCAGTTTGACGGTCATCCGCCGGGCGCCGGGGTAGTAGCCGGCCCGGTTGGTCGAGTCGGCGACCACGGAGATGAAGTCGAAGCCGGCCGCGGTGGCGTCCCGCTCGCGCAGGCCGGTCCGGCCCACCTCCAGGTCGCAGACCTTCGTGACGGCCGTGCCGATCACGCCCATGAAGGTGGCGTACCCGCCGCCGATGTTGATCCCGGCCACCCGGCCCTGCTTGTTGGCGTGCGTGCCCAGCGGTATGTGCACCGGCATCCCGCTGACCCGGTGCAGCGTCTCCACGCAGTCGCCGGCCGCCCAGATACCGGGCATGCCGGGGACCCGCATCCGGCGGTCCACCCGGATCGCGCCGGTCGGCCCGATGGGCAGCCCGGCCGCCTCGGCGAGGGCGGCGTTGGGGCGTACGCCCAGGCCCAGGACCACGACGTCGGTCGGGATCGGCCCCTCCGCGGTGACCACCGCGGAGACCCGGCCGTCGCGCTGCTCCAGGCCGGTCACCCGCAGGCCGGTGCGGATCGTGAGGCCCAGGCCGCGCATCGCGTCGGCGACCAGCTCGGCCATGTCGCCGTCCACGGTCGCCATGGGCTGGTCGGCCGCCTCGACCAGGGTGACGGAGAGGCCGCGCTGGATCAGGGCCTCGGCCATCTCGACGCCGATGTACCCGCCACCGACCACCACCGCCCGGCGCGGCTGCGGCTCGCTGTCCAGCCAGTCGCGCAGCGCGGCCCCGTCGTCGAGGGTCTGCATGCCGAACACGCCGCCCGCGTCGGTGTCCGCCCACGGCGGCTTCACCGGCATCGCGCCGGCGGCGTACATCAGCTCGTCGAAGCGCTCGCGGACCTCGCCGCCCTGTTCCAGGTCCCGGGCGACAACCTCGCGGCGCTCCAGGTCGATGGCGGTCACCTCGTGGCGTATCCGCACGTCGATGGCGTACTCGGTGCGGAACGTCTCCGGGGACCGGGCGATCAGATGCTCCGGGCCGGGCACCAGGCCACTGATCCAGTACGGGATGCCGCACGCCGAGTAGGAGGTGAAGTGGCCGCGTTCGAAGACCACGATCTCCAGGTCGTCACGGACGCGGCGGCGTCGGGCCTGGGACGCCGCCGACATGCCGGCGGCGTCCCCGCCGATGACGATCAGTCGTTGCGCCACGGGACCATCCTGTCACGCGGTGATCAGCCGCGGGTCTGTCGCGCCACGTCCTGCACCACGTCAATCAGCCGTCCGGTGCGGGCGAACACCGCCCGCTGCCGCCCCGCGCCGCTGCCGTGCCGGCGCAGCACGCTCAGCAGGTCGGTCACCTCGGCCCAGTCGCCGTGCTGCTCCAACGCCGGTCGCATGCGTTCCACGAACCGGTCCAGCAGCTCCCACGCCGGGCGCAGCTCGCCGGTGGTGACGTCGACGGCGTCGCCCTCCAGGCCGTCGTGGGCGGCCCGCCAGTGTGCGCCGACCAGCAGGTGGTGGTCGGTGGGCAGCGCGGGTCGGTCGGCCTCGACGTCCGACATGGCGGTGGCCACCAGGGCCCGGACCAGCGCGGCGACCAGCACGGCGTCGTCCACCGACGGGCAGACGTCGCCGATCCGCAGCTCCACGGTCGGGTACTTCGCCGACAGCCGGGCGTACCAGTAGAGCATCCCCTCGTCGAGCATCACCCCGCTGGCGATCAACTGGCGGATCAGCCGCTCGTAGTGCTCGTGCGACTCCAGCCAGGGCGTCGGCGCCACCGACGGCCAGCGTTCCCACTCCACCGAGCGCCAGCTGGCGTAGCCGGTGTCCTCGCCGCGGGCGAACGGGGAGTTGGTGGTCACGGCGTGCAGCATCGGCAGCCAGGGCCGGACGTGATTGAGCACCTGCACGCCGGTCTCCGGGTCGGGGACACCCACGTGCACGTGCATGCCGTTGTTGCCGGGGCCAGGGACGAGCAGCCGGAACCGTTCGATCATCCGGTCGAAGCGGGGCTTGTCGACCACCGGCGGCACCGGACCGTCGACCGGCCCGGTGCCGATGGCCAGCAGCCGTACGCCGGCCCGCTCGGCGGCGTCGGCGAGCGCCCCGCGCAGCACGGTCAGGGAGTGCCGGATCGAGGAGAGCTCAAGGCCGGGCGGGCTGCCAATCTCGATCTGGCTGGTTTGGAACTCCCGCTCCACCTGCCCGCGCAGCTCCGCCGGCACCTGTTCGAGGACCAGGTCGACGGCGGGTACCGCGGCCCCGGTGTGCGGGTCGACGAGCAGGAACTCCTCCTCGACACCCACGGTGAGCAATTCGGTCCCCGCGGTCGTCCCGCTGGGCGCCTCTGCCACCTGGCCGGTCATCGCCACCACCGTCCGTTCCTGCCGGTCGCGGTCCGTCCGCGTCGGTCGGTCGTTTGGTTACCCACCGTGGCGATGGCGGGAAACGTGGTGACGGCGCGTCGGACCGCGTGTCGGGCGGACACCGCGCGTCGCGCACCGCGTGTCGGCCGCCGCCGGGTTCGCCCCCCACGTGCCGACGGGTGGCCGCGATTCGATCGGCTGGCGTGACACCGGGCCCTAGGCTGAACCCGTGCCGGTACCGGTGGGGCTTCTCGGGGTTGCGTGGATTTCCACGTTCGCGCAGCTCACCCTGCTCGCGCTGCGCCCGGCTGACCTGCTCGCCGGCGTCGCGTTGACCGCCCTGGTGCTGCTCGCCGTGCTGCTCGCGGCGCGCGTGCCCGGTCGCTCGGGCGTGCCGGGCGTCGCCCGGCGCTGGACCGGGCTGCGGGCCCGCTCCCGTGGTCGCCGGGTGCCCCGGCAGGTCGACCCCGACGCGGCCGGCCGGCCCCGCCCCCGCGCACCCGGGCACCCCTCGGCCGCGTAGCGCGACGCCGCCGCGCGGCCGATCCCGCCGTCATCGGTTCTCCCGTCGGGCGGACGCCGCCGGGGGAGGACCCACCGGAATCGGACCGAGGGGTTTCCCATGCTCGCCTTCGCACCTCTGACCGGCGTGGTCGGCGCCGCCGGCACCGCGCTGTCCTGGCTCACCGATCTGCTCGAACCGTTGGCCGGCGGCATGGCGACCGCCGCCGCCATCGTGCTGCTCACCATCGCCGTGCGGTTGCTGATCTCGCCGCTCACCGTCGCCCAGGTCCGCGGGGAGCGGCGCCGCGCGGCGCTCGCCCCGCAGGTCCGTGATCTTCAGCGGCGGTACGCCGACGACCCGACGAAGCTCCAGAGCGAACTGTTCGCGCTGTACCGCTCAGCCGGCGCCAACCCGATCGCCGGCTGCCTGCCGTTGCTGCTCCAGGCACCGTTCCTGCTCGTTCTGTACCGGCTGTTCACCACGAGTGAGGGCGGCACCGGGCTGCTCCAGGAGCGGCTGGCCGGGGTGCCGCTGGGCCACCACCTCGGCGACGGGCTGGCCGGGGCGGCCGGTCCGCTCTTCGCCGTACTGCTGGCGGCGCTGCTGGTGTTGGCCTGGTGGTCGTCGCGGCGGGCCCGCCGGGCGTCGGCGGCGGTCGGCACGGTGGCCGGTACGCCCACCGAGGGCCCGGGTGCGGCGACGCTCGGCCGGCTGCTGCCCCTGCTGCCGTTCACGACGGTGCTGGTGGCGCTGGTGCTGCCACTCGCGGCGGTCATCTACCTGGTGACCACGACCGCCTGGTCGGCACTGGAGCAGGTGGTGCTCCGCCGGCCGCAGGCCACTCCGGCGAGCGCCGAGATAGATCGACGTTGACAACTGTTTCGTTGGGACGTACAACTCCGAGAGAGCGCTCTCTCGACCCGTCCCCGAAGAGAGGCACGTCCATGTCACCTCCTCCGGCGGCCATCGCCGCCCCGCCCGTCCGACGCCGGATGCTGGCGTCCGTCCTGCTCGTCGCCACCACCACCGCCCTGGCCGGGATCACCGTGACCGCGCAGGCCGCCGTGCCGCCCCCCCCGCCGCCGGTTGGAGCACCGTCTGGAGCGACGACTTCACCGGCGCCGCCGGCACCCTGCCGTCGGCGGCCAACTGGATCATCGACACCGGCCACAACTACCCCGGCGGCCCGGCCAACTGGGGCACCGGGGAGATCCAGAACTACACCGCCAGCACCGCCAACGTCAGCCACGACGGTGGTGGCAACCTGCGGATCACGCCGCTGCGCGATGGTGGGGGCGGCTGGACCTCCGCCCGGATCGAGACCGTGCGCAGCGACTTCAAGGCCCCGGCCGGCGGTGTGCTGGCCATCGAGGGCCGGATCCAGATGCCGAACGTCACCGGCGCCGCGGCGGCCGGCTACTGGCCGGCGTTCTGGGCGCTCGGCGCACCCTACCGGGGCAACTATCAGAACTGGCCGGGCATCGGCGAGTTCGACGTGATGGAGAACGTCAACGGCATCAACTCGGTCTGGGGAGTGCTGCACTGCGGCGTCGCCCCGGGCGGACCGTGCGACGAGTTCAACGGCATCGGCGCTTCCCGGACCTGCCCGGGCGCGAGCTGCCAGTCCGCGTTCCACACCTACCGGTTCGAGTGGGACGCCTCCATCAGCCCGCAGCAACTGCGCTGGTACGTCGACGGACAGCTCTACCACACCGTCACGCAGAGCCGGGTCGGCGAGCCGGCCTGGTCGCAGATGACCTCGCACGCCGGCTACTTCCTGCTGCTCAACGTGGCGATGGGCGGGGCGTTCCCGAACGGGGTGGCGGGCAGCGGCACGCCGACCGCGGCGACCGTCCCCGGTCGGCCGATGCTGGTCGACTACGTGGCGGTGTACCGCCGCGGCGGCGGGACCACCCCGCCGCCCACCACCCCGCCGCCCGGCGGCAGCAGGGACGCGTACGGGCAGATCCAGGCCGAGGCGTTCAACGGGCAGAACGGGGTGCTCGTCGAGGCGTGCGCCGAGGGCGGGCAGAACATCGCCGCGCTCCGCAACGGGGACTGGGCGCGCTACGACGGCGTCGAGTTCGGCTCCGCAGTGCCCCGGGACTTCGTGGCCCGGGTGGCCTCCGGGGCCGGCGGTGGGGTGAGCGGTCTGGTCGAGGTGCGGTTGGACAGCCCGACCGCCGCGCCGATCGGCAGCTTCGCGATCGGCAACACCGGCGGCTGGCAGAGCTGGCGCTCGGTGCCCGGCAACGTCAGCGGCGTGACCGGCCGGCACACCGTCTACCTCACCTTCACCAGTGGGCAGCCCAACGACTTCGTCAACGTCAACTGGTTCACTTTCCGCCGCTGAACGCCCAGTTCGGCTGAGCGGGCACGCGGATCAGCGACCGGCGGTCACCGACCGCCGGTCGTCGCGCGTCCGGCGACGGCGGACCTTGCGGATCACCCAGCCGACCACCATGACGACGAAGACCGCGACGATCGCGTAGTTGAACCAGTCGCTGTACCGCTCGACGTCCTGCCAGCGGCTGCCGAGCGCGTAACCGGCGCCGACGATGAGGGCGTTCCACACCCCGCTGCCGATCGTGGTGAGCAGGATGAACTCGCCCAGCGGCATCCGGTTCGCCCCGGCCGGGACGGAGACCAGGCTGCGGACCACCGGCACGACGCGGCCGATCAGCACCGCCCACCGGCCGTGCCGCTCGAACCAGCGGTCGGCCCTCTCCAGGTCGTCGGCGTCCACCAGCGGGATGCGGTCCAGCCAGCGCTTGAGCCGCTCCTCACCCAGCGCCGCGCCGAGCCAGTAGAGCACCAGCGCGCCGGCCAGCGAGCCGACCGTCGCGGCCACCACCACGAGCACCACGTTGAACCGGCCCTCGCTGGCCAGGTAGCCGGCGAGCGCCAGCACGATCTCGCTGGGAATGGGCGGGACGATGCTCTCCAGCGCCACCAGCAGCGCGACACCGACCGGCCCCATCCCCTCGATCACGGTGGCCACCCAGCCGGTCAACCCGGTGAACCTGGTCGGGTCGACATTCTGGGCGAGCGCCATGGTCGGTCCTTCCGGGTCGGCGGCCGGGGGGATCGGATGGTCATACCCGATCGGTGCCCGGCCACACCTGCCGGTGAGCCGGGCCACCTCGCCGTGCCGGTCAGTGCTCCGGGTGCAGCGCGGTGTCGGCCGGCCCCTGCCGCCAGCCGGTGAACACCACGGTGAGGCCGGCGCGGACCGGCGCGCAGCAGAACGGCCCGGCCGTGGCCTCGGCCGTCGGGTCCAGCGGGGCGAGCCGGACCAGCCGCCACGGTTCGTCGTCGATCCGCGCCCGGACGGTCAGCGCGTCGCCGGCCCGGCTGACCCGGACCGTCACCTCCCGGCCCGCCCACTCCGGCACCGGTGCCACCGACCAGTCGGAGAACTCCCGGGTCACCACCGCGCCGAGCTGGAGTTCGCCGTCGCTCACCTCGACACCGGCCTTGATCCAGTTGCGCTCGTCCACCCGGACCAGCGCACCGGCCTGGTCGAACTGCCCGGTGAGGTCGAGCCGGAAGCTCACCTCCATGGCGCTGCCGACCGGCAGCGGGGCGAGCAGGGCGGGGCCGTTGTCGTGCACGAACCCGTAGCTGGTCCGCCGCCAGAGGTCGCTCTCCGCCGCCGGTTCGACGACCAACTCGCCGGCCGGGCTCTCCTCGGCGCGGACCGGCGGATACAGCCAGCCGCCCCGGGCCCAGTCCAACGGTTCGCTCGGCGGTACGAGGTCGATCTCCATGACCGGCACGGTACCGGCCGGAAGCGACCGTCCCGGCTCCGCCGCCCGTCGGCCGGGTTTGCCGCGCCGATCCACGGGAGAAGTTCCTCCGGCATGGGTGACCGTTGGTATTCCGAAGCCGTCGTCTACTGCCTCGACATCGACACGTACGCCGATTCCGACGGCGACGGGGTTGGTGACATCCGTGGGCTGATCGGCCGGCTGGACTACCTGGCCCGGCTGGGCGTGACCTGCCTGTGGCTGCACCCGATCCACCCGTCACCCAACCGCGACGACGGCTACGACGCCACGGACTTCTACAACGTGGACCCGCGCTTCGGCACCCTCGGCGACTTCGCGGAGCTGCTGCACCAGGCGCAGAACCGTGGCATCCGCGTGATCATCGACCTGGTCGTCAACCACACCTCCGACGAGCACCCGTGGTTCCAGTCCGCCCGCTCGTCGCCGGACTCGCCGTACCGCGACTGGTTCGTCTGGTCCGACACCGAGCCGGCCGACCGGCACCAGGGCATGGTCTTCCCCGGTGAGCAGAACGAGACCTGGAGCTACGACCGCACCGCCAAGGCGTGGTTCTACCACCGGTTCTACAAGTTCCAGCCGGACCTCAACTTCGCCAACCCGGAGGTCCGGGCGGAGATCAAGAAGGTCATGTCGTTCTGGCTCCAGCTCGGCGTCTCCGGCTTCCGGATGGACGCGGTGCCGTTCATCATCGAGCTGACCGAGCCGGGCAACCCGAACTCGCCGAAGGACTTCGAGTTCCTCACCGAGATGCGCCAGCACGTGCAGTGGCGGCGCGGCGACGCGGTCCTGCTGGCCGAGGCGAACGTCGAGCCGGACCAGCTGCCGACGTTCTTCGGTGACGCCGGCGGCTCCGGCAACCGGATCCACATGCTCTTCGACTTCATGCTCAACGGTCGACTCATGCTGGCCCTCGCCCGACAGGATCCGGAGTCGCTGATCGAGGCGCTGCGGGACACCCCGACGCTGCCCGTCGGTGGGCAGTGGGCCACCTTCCTGCGTAACCACGACGAGATCGACCTGTCCCGGCTCACCACCGAACAGCGCAACCAGGTGTACGCGCAGTTCGGCCCGGACGAGAACATGCGCATCTACGACCGGGGCATCCGCCGCCGGCTCGCCCCGATGCTCGGCAACGACCGGCGTCGCATCGAGCTGGCGTACGCCCTCCAGTTCTCGCTGCGCGGCACGCCGGTGCTGCGCTACGGCGAGGAAATCGGGATGGGGGAGGACCTGTCGCTGCCCGGCCGGGAGGCGATCCGTACCCCGATGCAGTGGTCGTACCAGCCGAACGCGGGCTTCTCCACAGCGGACCCGGAGAAGCTGGTCCGCCCGGTGATCGACAAGGGTGAGTTCGGCTACCAGAGGGTCAACGTCACGGCCCAGCGCGGTGACTCGAAGTCGCTGCTCGCCTGGTTCGAACGCATGATCCGGACGCTGCGTGAGGCACCGGAGGTCGGCTCCGGCTCGACCACCCACATCGACGTGCCCGCGCCGGCCGGGGTGCTGGCGCACCGGGCGGACGGGCCGACCGGGACGATGGCCTTCCTGCACAACCTGGGCGCCGACGACGTCGAGGTGGACCTGAGCACCCTGGAGGCGGAGGCCGACCTGCCGAACGACGTGCTCGCCGACCGCGGCTACGGAGAGCTGGGCAAGCTCGGCGCGGTCAAGCTCTCCGGCTACGGCTACCGCTGGATCCGGCTCTGTCGGGGCTCGGTGGGGACGGGTTAAGCTCCACCGACCGAGCCAAGTTACCCGGAGGTAATCATGTCGGAGGAGCCCCGCGTCGCCATCGTCACCGGAGCCGCACGCGGTATCGGTGCGGCCACCGCCCGCCGGCTGGCCGCCGACGGCATGGCCGTCGCCGTGGTCGACATCGAGGAGGCGGCCACCAAGGAGACCGTGGACGCCGTCGCCGGTGCCGGCGGCCGGGCCCTCGGCGTCGGCGCCGACGTCTCCGACCGGGCCCAGGTCGAAGCCGCCGTGGAGCGGATCGCCGCCGAGCTGGGCGCGCCCACCGTGCTGGTCAACAACGCCGGGGTGCTCCGCGACAACCTGCTGTTCAAGATGACCAACGCCGACTGGGACACGGTCATGGGGGTGCACCTGCGTGGCGCGTTCCTGTTCAGCCAGGCCGCCCAGAAGCACATGGTGGACCGCAGGTGGGGGCGGATCGTCAACCTGTCCAGCACCTCCGCGCTGGGCAACCGGGGCCAGGCGAACTACGCCGCCGCCAAGGCCGGTCTCCAGGGCTTCACCAAGACCCTCGCCATCGAGCTGGGACCGTTCGGGGTGACCGTGAACGCGGTGGCGCCCGGCTTCATCGTCACCGACATGACCGCCGCCACCGCCGCCCGGATGAAGGTGGACTTCGAGGACCTCCAGAAGCACGCCGCCGCCGAGATCCCGGTACGTCGCCCGGGCCGGCCGGAGGACGTCGCGCACACCATCTCGTTCCTGGCCAGCGAGGGGGCGGGATTCGTCTCCGGCCAGGTCATCTACGTGGCCGGCGGCCCGCGGAACTGACCCGTACCCGTCGAGGGCGCTCCATGCACGAGGGAGCGCCCTCGACGTGTGCGCGGGTCGTTCAGGCGGGGTCGCGGCGGGTGCGCCAGAGCCAGAACAGGCCGAGCACCGGCAGCACCAGCGGGATGTAGCCGTACCCGCTGCCGAACTGCGACCAGACCGTCTCGTCGGGGAAGAGTTCCTTGTCGGCCAGGCTCAGGATGCCGACCGCGACCACCCCGACCAGCTCCAGTGAACAGCAGGCCAGCGCGACCCGTCGGCCGGTGTGCCCGGCACGGGCCAACCCCACCGCGGCGACGATGTAGATGAGCGCGGCCAGCGCGGAGAGCAGGTACGCCACCGGCGCCTCGTCGAACCTCGTGGCGATCTGCAGGCCTGCCCGGCTGGTCGCCGCGATGGCGAAGAGCAGGTAGACCGCGATCAGCAGCCGGCCCGGACCGGTGTTCGTCGCGCGCCGGGCCGGTCGTGTCTCAACCACCGATGACCTCCCAGGTCTGCTGCAATCGGACGACCACCACCGGGGCCACCAGGCAGACCGCGCAGACGATCGCCGAACCCCAGCGGGTCGGCTCCATCCGGGCCAGCACCCAGGCCAGCGGCGGCAGGCAGACCAGCGTGACGAGGTAGCCGAAGAAGGCGCCGGGCTCGCCGGGCCGATCCCCGCCGCCGACCGCGACCAGCGCCAGCACGGTCAACGCGAGCAGTGCCAGTTCCAGGACGGCCAGGCCGGCGAACTGCACCCGGTCCGGTGGCCGGTGGCGTACCGCCGCCACCAGTGCCCACACCGCGACGAGCAACGACAGCACGATCGACGCCGTCGCGAGAATCCCGTCCACCGGCGAGTTGGCCGCCGCCGCACTGGTCATCGGCCCCACCCGGTCGTTGCCTCGGTCACCGGCACAGCCTACTAACCGTCGTAGTACGTCGGCGACCCTGCCTCGCTGTCCTCCGCCACCGCTGTCGAGCGGCCGGGCCATGGCCGGCCGGGCGGAGACCGGACCCTGCGGGCTCGGGGTTGGTCGACCCGCCGCCGTCACGGCTGGTGGGGCGACTAGCGTGGATCACGCCCGTGGCGTCGTCGCGGTGCGGGGAAACGGCGGAGGTACACGTGCTGCGGTTCGGCTTGTTCGGCACCGGTCACTGGGCGATCGAGACGCACGGGAAGGCGCTGCACGCACACCCGGACGCGGAGTTGGTCGGCGTCTGGGGGCGCAACCCGGAGCGGGCCGCCGCGCTGGCCGAGCGGTACGGGGTGCCGGCGTACGCCGACGTCGACGCGTTGCTCGAGGTGTGCGACGCGGTCGCGGTCGCGCTGCCGCCGAACATCCAGGCCGACATCGCGACCCGGGCGGCCGCCGCCGGCCGGCACCTGCTGCTGGACAAGCCGCTGGCGCTGACCGTCGAGGACGCCGACCGGGTGGTCGCGGCGGCGGAGGCGTCGGGGGTCGCCTCGGTCGTCTTCTTCACCCAGCGGTTCCAGCCGAACGTGACCGCGTTCCTCGCCGCCACCGCAGCCGCCGGGGGCTGGCAGCACGGGCGGACCGTCGCGTTCGCCTCGATCTTCCAGGAGGGCAGCCCGTACGGCGGTTCGCTGTGGCGCCGGGAGCACGGCGCGCTCTGGGACATCGCCCCGCACGCGCTCTCCATCATCCTGCCGGTGCTGGGTCGGGTGACCCGGGTGGCCGCGATGGACGGACCGAGCGGGATGGTGCACCTGCTGCTCACCCACGACGGTGGCGCCACCAGCAGCGCCTCGCTCTCCCTGGACGCCCCGAGCGAGTCGATGACCCGCGAGTTCGTGTTCTACGGCGAGAACGGCATCGAGACCGTCCCGGTCGGCGACAACGACCCGGCCACGGCGTTCGGTGTGGCGATCGACCAGCTCGTGGAGCAGGTGCGGGCGGGCACCCGCGACCACCGCTGCGACGTCCGGTTCGGCCGTGAGGTCGTCGCCATTCTCGCCGCCGCCGAAACCGCCCGCGCCGAATCCCGCACCATCCCCCTCCCGTAACCCCCCACCCGCACCCCGCCCCCGCCGCCTGTTGATCAAGAGGTTTGCGTCAACCGGCGCGGCGTGTCGTGGTCGGCCTCCAGGGAGTCGAGCACGGCCGGCAGTGAGCCCGGCACCTGCTTGACGTCGCCCCACTCCTCGG